>CALGOH010000164.1 GCA_937957985.1 uncultured Verrucomicrobiae bacterium | reverse complement strand
TCCTCGGTGCCGATCTCGACGCGGGTGGCCCCCTCGATCCGGCCTTCGTTCCACTTGATGGCGGCGGCGAGGGCGTCCTGCAGGTCGGTGAAGGCGGCCGCCCAGCTCGTGCCGTCCTCGGCACCGGTGGCACTCGCATCGACATGCCAGATCCGCGGCTGGTACTCGACCGCCCCGAGGTCGATGGTGCCGTTGAAGGTCCGCGTGCGGCCGACGATGTCGACCAGCAGGAAATTCTGGGTGTTGTCGCCAAGATCGATGATGGGCGAATTCGACGCTTGGCGGAAGTCGTCCCATACCTGGGGCGACTGGTTGCTGACCAAGGTCTCGAGGAAGAGCGGATCATTGGCCGGATCGGTGCCGTCGAGGTTGGAGCCGGCAGCCGACAGGTCCTGGTGCTGCACCAGGGTATGGGAGAAACTCAGCGTCCCGGCGCCGTTGTCATCGATCTCGTCCAGCGGGCCGTCGGACGAGGGCGAGTTCCACACCACGCAGTTGATCAACGCGCTGGCCGAGCCGAGGTCGTGGATGCCGGAGCCGGCGTCATCGACGGCGGAGTTGCCGTGGAAGGTGCAGTTGAAGAACTGGTTGGTGCTGTTGCTGGCGATGAAAGCGCCGCCCCCGCTGGTGGCCGCATTGCCGGCGAAGACGCAGCTGCGGAAGGCGATCCCGCTGCCGTTGTTGCCGTAGTAGGCACCGCCCGAAGTGCCGCGGTTCGACAGGAAACTGCAGAGCGTCACGTTCACGTTCGACCCGGCGATGAACATCCCGCCGCCGAAGCCCGAGTGGTTTCCCTGGATCCGGCAGGAAATCATGTCCAGCGAACCGAAGATTACCGCATAAATGCCCGCCCCGCTCCTGAGGTCGGGACCACCGGACGTCTCCCTGTTCCCACCGGTGATCGTAAAGCCGTCGATGAACACGTTCGAGGAGCCGCCCCCCACGGTCACCACGTGATGGCTGTTGTCGCCGTTGATCAGGTCGGGGTCGGTCAGCACCCCGTCGGCATCCTTGCCGCCGTCGTTCTGGTCGAGGTCGCCACTCAGCACGGTCACGGGCTTCGCCGGGTTCAGGTTGCGGGCGAGCAGCGTGAGCTCGGTGCCCACGAAGCCACCGTAGAGGCTGATGTCCTGGTCGAGCACGAAGCTGCTCGTCCGGTCGTTGTTCACCTGCCCCGCGCCCTCGTCCGGATAGTAAATCCCGGCCGCCACCCAGATCTCGTCGCCCGGCGCGGCCGCCGCCAAGGCATCCTGAAGTTTCGGATAGGCATCCGCCCACGAGCTGCCGTCCGCGGCGCCCGTCGCGTCGAACTTGACATGGAGGATCGCCCCATCCAGCGGGATGCAAAGAAGAAGGGCGGGCAGCAGGAAGATGGATACACGGGACATGGCTGGGCACGAGTTGGAAGAGTAACGATTTCATAGGGAACGGCATCCACGAGGTCAATCCCCACGCCCAATGAAGATCCTTCGGGCGGCTGGCTCGATGGCGAGCGCTGGCCTCTGGCGATGTGACGGCAACGCGGGAGTCCGGGTGCCGACAAGCGCGACCCGACCGGGTGGACGCTTCCAGGCGCCGGGCCGGCTGAAGCCGGCGCTCCGCTCGTGGCCCGCGTCATCCGGATGTCCGGCCAACCCTACGCGAACACGTCCAGGATCGGCGAGCCCTTGTCCGAAATGCGGAACGGACGCTGGCTGGGCGACATGACCACGAGGTCGTGCGGAATGCCGAGGGCGTGGGCGATGGTGGCGTTGAAATCCTGCGGCGACACCTCGTCCTTCTTCACCCGCGAACCGGTCGAGTCGGTCTCGCCATACTTGAAGCCGCCCTTCACGCCGCCGCCCGCCAGCAGGCAGGTGAAGGCCGACGGATGGTGATCGCGGCCGTCGTTGTGTTCGGTCTTGATCTCCGGCGTGCGGCCGAACTCGGTCGCCACGACGACGAGCGTGTCCTTGAGCAGGCCACGCTTGTCGAGATCGGTGATGAGCGCCGCGTAGGCCTGGTCGAATTCCTGGCAGCGTCCCTCGAGCCCGGCGAAGTTGTCGTAGTGTGGCTCCAAGCCGCCGAGCTGGACCTCGACGAAGCGCACGCCGTGCTCGACCAGCCGCCGCGCCAGCATGCAGCCCTGGGCGAAGCGCCCGTTGCCATAGAGCCCGCGGGCCGACTGCGGCTCGTCATTGATGTTGAAGGCCTTCAGATCCTCGCTGTTCATCAGCCGGATCGCCTCCTGATAGAGGTCCTGATAGGCTTTCACGTCGGCGTTCTCGTAGCGCCCGTGGAACTGCTTGTTGAGCCGGTCGGCGAGCGCCAGGCGGCGGTCGAAGTCCCCCTTGGACACGGCGGCGGGCTTGCGGCTGTCCTTCAGGCCCTCGCTGGCACTGCCGATCGGGGCGGCGGCATACTTGGCGCCGAAGAACCCTCCGCTGGTCAGCTCCTGCGACGAATCGATGGCCACGTAGCCGGGAATTTCGGGATTCAGGCGACCGCCGAGCTTGAGCACCCACGCGCCGAGCGACGGATGCTTGATCGTCCCGCGCATCGCGTAGCTGGTGTGCATGATGTACGATCCCTGCTCGTGGGCGCCCTGCTTCGAGCTCAGTGAGTTCACGACGCACACCTTGTCCATGACCTGCGCGGTCTTCGGCAGGTGCTGGCCGACCAGGATGTCGTCCGCCTTCGACGGGATCGCTTCCAGCGGCCCCATCACCTCCTTCTTGTTCGGCTTCGGGTCGAAGGTGTCGAGGTGGCTCATCCCGCCGGACATGTAGAGGTAGATGACATTCTTCGCCTTCGCGCCCGAGGGGGCGGACGCGGCGGTGGCCACGCTGGCCCCGAACATCGGCGCCAGGTGCACGCCGAGATACCAGCGCGCGGCATTGGACATGAAATGGCGCCGGGTCAGCTCGTCGTGGCGGTTGCTCTGGAAGTCGCTCATGGATCGGTGGGGCTTACTGGAGGAAGAGGAACTCGGACGACATCACCAGCGCCGAGACGATGTTGCGGTAGCCGGACTCGCCGGAGGCCTTCACCTCGTCGAGCATCCAACCCATCTCCTCGTCGGAGGGCGGCCGGCTGAGGATCGCGATGTAGAGCCGGCGGATCTTCTCCTCATCCGTGCTCGCGCCATCGAGACTCTTGTAGAGGTGGGCGTCGGAGTTGTTGACGAGTTGCTCCTGCACGAAGCCGTTCATCAGCGCCAGCACCTGGCCGACATTCGGCTCGCTGCTGGACGACTCGATCACCTCGCGGTCGGCCTGGCCGAAAAGGAAGAGCAGGTGGTCGCGCGGCGCGGGACTCGGGAGCTCGCTGGCCCGCACCTGCGCGTTGCCCCCGTAGCGGGTGACCTTGCGCCGCATCGACATCATGTCGTCGTCGCCCTTCGAGCTCCCACCCTGCTTCACGGAGGCCAGGAACTTGCCGAAGTAGCGCCGCATCTCGGCCTCGGAATCGATGGCCAGCACCTCGTCGGAAAGCTCCTGCATCGTCTTGCCCTCGAAATTCACCACCTCCCCGCGCACCCGGATCCGGTTGTCGGCGGTGCGGCGCGGCTTGGTGTCGGGATTGCCGCTGGCCAGGGTGATGAGCGAATCCCAGATCTGCTCCGCCGACAGACGCGTCAGTTGGCGTCCGTGGAAGTCGTCGCCGGACTGCACCTTCGACGGCTTCGGGTTGGGAACGAACTGGAAGGTCTTGGTGTTGAGCAGCACCTTCTGGAAGCCCTTGAGATCGTATTCCAGATCCACCATCAGCGTGATCAGCTCGTTCATCATCGCCGGCAGGTGGGTGTCGGAGGCGGGAACGAACTCATCCACCGGCTCGTAAACGCCGCGTCCCATCACGCGCTCCCACATCCGGTTGGCGATCACCGAGGGGAACTGTTCGCCGGTGCGCTGCGTCACCCACTCAGCGAGTTCCTTGCGACCATCGCCGGCGTCGCGTCGGTCGGAAAGCCGCACGGTGCTCCCGAAGGGCGTGCGCCCCCCGATCATCTCGCCGGGCTCGCCGTCGCGATACTGGTAGTCGCCCGGCAGTTGAATGCGTCCCTTGCCACCGCCGGTGAGCGTCATGCCGAAGACCTCGTCCCACAGCACCTGCGCGGCGGCGTAGTCGATGGTGCGCCGCCGGTCCTCGTGGCTCACCTCGTCCCAGATCCCGCTCATCGGCTTGCGGTTGCCGGTCCCCTGGCCATGCGTGAAGGCGGCCAGCTCGTAGAATTCCATCCGCTCGGTGTCGCCGAAGGGATCGTCGTGGCATTGCGCGCACTCCATCCGCGAACCGAGAAAGATCCGCATCGAGTTCGCGAGGTTGTCGAGCTCCATGCCGCGGTCGCGCAGGTAGTAGCCGACCGCCGCCTCGTCCGGATCCCACATGCTGCCGCGCGCCGCCAGCAGCTCGCGCGTGAGATCGTCCCACGGCATGTTCTCATCCACCGCCTTCCGCACCCACTCGCGGTAGGGTTCGAATCCTCCGCGGCTGCCCGGTTTGCTGTCGGCCACCCGCAGCAGGTCGAAGGCCCAGTTCGCCATGTGGCTCGAGTAGCCCGGCGAATCGAGCAGGTAGTCGATCAACTGCGTGCGCTTGTTCTCGTCCTCGATCTCCAGGAAGAACATCGCCTCCTCGGCGGTGGGCACCCGGCCGACGGTCACGAGGAACGCCCGGCGCAGGAAGGTGGCGTCGTCGGTGACGTCCGGCACCTCCATCCTCTGGCGGCGGTACCAATGGGCGACGTGCTTGTCGATCTCGAGCGCCGCCTTGCGCACGAACTCGGGATCGTCGGTCTTCGAGGCGGGAGCCTCCGCCGCGGGCAGGACCGCCAGCGGCAGGCCGAAGAAGAGCGTCGTGAAAATTCGGGTTTTCATGCGATTTCGCGGAACTTGGCCCAGAGGGCCCGCGACGTCAATCGGACACGGAGCACCCGGATTGGCAACCCTGCCTCCGCCACTGCCAAACTTTCCCGTTGCCAAGCCGCATCTGAACCGGAACACTCCTCCCAAGCGTCATGAAAAGACTCATCCTGCTCAGCACCGTATTCGTCGCGCTCGGAGGCTTGGCCTCGGCCGACATCCAGGCCCCTCCCGGATCCACTTACACCGCCTCCCGCAAGCTCGGCCGGGCGCTCAGCAACATCCTCTACGGGTTCATCGAGATTCCCGAGCAGATCGTTCGCAAGAACGACGACTACGGCCGCAAGGCGGGATGGACCTACGGCGCCGTCGATGGCACCAACCGCGCGCTGCGCCGCCTCGGCCATGGATTCTACGAACTCTTCACCTTCACCTGCCCGACCTACCGCGGAACCTTCAAGCCGCCGTACGAAATCCACGGCACCGACAACCGGATCGAGATGAATCCGCACGACGGCCTTTCGGAATTCCCGCCGGAGCTCGGCTTCGAGACCTACTTCAACCACTCCCGGACCCAGAAGTGGTAAGCGCTTCGGCCCGTCCGAATCTCCATCCCGGCACCGCATCGCGCTGCCGGGATTTTCTTTGGCCGACATCCCGGAGCCTCGACCTCCCGGATATTTTTTCGACAAGGACGGCCCGCCTCCCCGACACTTGCCCCCTGCCCATGATCCGGTCTTTCGTCCCCTGCCTGCTGCTCGCCGTCGGCCTGGCCAGCGCCGAGCCACGCGAGTGGAGGAATGCCGACGCCTCGGCCTCCTTCCGCGGCGAGTACGTTTCCCACGACGGTCACCGCGTCACCATCCGCCGCGACGACGGCCGCGTGTTCACGCTTGAACTCGCGAAGCTTCACGCCGACGACCGCAACTGGCTCGCCCGGCAGGATCTTCCCGACAGCCCGGATCCGGATCACGATCCGGAGGCGGTCTTCGACACCCTCACCTTCGGGGACAGCAGAAAGGAGGTCGAAGCGAAACTCAAGGCCAGCTCGATCGTCGAGTCCACCATCGACGAAACCTTCTTCGGCCGCCTCGGATTGAACGGAACCTTCCGGACCAGGCAGCAGATCGGCGGCCTCCACTGCGAGCTTTACTTCGACTGGTCCACGGCCGGGACCCTCGATGAGATCAGCCTGCAAACGCAGCCTCTCGGCGGCGACGCCTACGATTCGCGCCTCAAGGAGAACTGGACCGAACTCACCAAGTTGCTCAGCCAGCTCCACGGCAAACCCCTGCAGACCGGCAAGTATCCGAATCGCACCGACCTGCAGAACGACGTCTTCCTGGCCTCCCACCTGTGGCGGCTCAAGGGCGGCGGATCGGCGCTGCTCGGCACCTCGATGCAGGCCGGCCAGTACAAGATCATCGTCCGGTTCACCACCGAGACCATCGAGCCGGTCCGCGTTCCCTGAGCGCGGCTCACTCCACCATCGCCACGGTCCGCACCCGGCAGCCCGCCAGTGCGTTCATCAGGTCGATGAACCGTTGCTGCTTCACCCCGTCGGCGACCTTCAGCATCACCGGCGGTTCGTCAGCGCCGCCTGCCCGGACGTTCTCCACCGCCGGCTTGAGCAGTTCGACCAGCCCCTCCATCTCCCGGCCGTCGTCCCGCACCGGCATCCGGCCGCTTCCCTCGCCCCACCACACCGTGCCCTCCTCGTCCAGCTCGAGAAGGATCGGCAGTGGCGGCGCCTCGCTCTGTCCCCCTTCCGTCGGCACCTTCATCAAGAGGTCCTTCTCGGTCGGCATGATCGTCGTCGCCACCAGGAAGAAGACCAGCAGCAGGAAAGCGATGTCCACCATCGAAGCCACCGCATTCCGCGGATTCTCGCCGTCATGATCCACAGTCGGAATTCTCATCTCATCCGTTCCAACGCGACAGCGCCATGCGATCTTGGAACGAACTCAAACTCCAGAGTGCCACCGGAGGGGCTCGAACCCTCACGAACCTTGCGGTTCAGCGGATTTTAAGTCAGTAGTGAAATATTGCGTCCACTGGTTATCAGTGACTTACATTCCGCATATTCTCTCATTTCCGCATATTCTCGGATTTTAGGGGCAATAAGGGCAACTGTTAGGAGTGGTTAGAGTTGCTGAAATCCGTGGAGCTGGGCCACCGTTTGGGCATGCCAAAGAAGCCCGGATTCGAGGTGGTGAAAACGAAGTCCAAGCGATGGCGGGTCAACGTACCCGCAGGACTCACCGACTCAGGCAAACGAGAGCGCCACGTCTTCAAGACCCGGGACGAGGCACAGGAGCACGCGAAGAAGCTGAGGGAGAAGTTCAAGGAGCACGGTGAGGCTGCGACCATCATCCGGCCGAGCCTGGCCGAAGCGGCCACCCTGGCCGAGAGCATTCTGAAGCCCTGGAAGGTCACCTTGGTCGAGGCGGCCAAGATCGTCGCCGAGATCAAGAAACGGGAGAGCGCGAGCAAGCCGGCGGACCAGGCCATCGATGCCTGGCTGCTCGCATGCGAGGGACTCCGGGACCGGACGCTGGACGGATACCGTCAGACCTCCAAGCGGCTCAGGGAGGCGTTCGGCAACCGGCTCCTTGCCTCCATCACGGCGGACGACATCCAGAATGCTGTCGCTCCTCCCGGAACAAGCGGCTCCGCCGTTCTCGGGAGGATCCGGAACACCAAGGCATTCTGGCGATGGTCGGCAAAAAAGGGGTGGTGTGATGCGGATGTCTTCAAGGCCGTCGAGATCCCCAAGACCGGACGGCACCAATACGAGATTTGCATCCTCACGCCCGGCGAAGCGGAACATCTTCTCCGAGTGGCCGAAGAGCATTACCCGGAAGCCGTCGCTTCCTACGCGCTCCAACTCTTCGCAGGGATCCGGGCGGAAGAGCTCAGGCGAATCGAGGCACGCCACGTGACCGATGCAGGAATCGAAATGTCGGCCGACATCACCAAGAAGGGCCGCCGTCGGCACATCAACCCCAGCCCGACCCTTGCTGCTTGGCTGAAGAAGTTTCCCTTCTCGCCTTGCCCCAACTGGCGGGAGGTCGACAAGGCGTGTCGGCGCCTGGCCGGTTGGGAACTCCAATCCCGCCTGCTGGACAAGAAGATCAAGGAGAACACGAAGAATGGAAAGGGACTGAGGAAGCTCCCGAAGGCCACCTTGGGGCAATGGCCGCAGAACGCCCTGCGCCACTCCCATGCTTCCTACGCGGTTGCTGCCGGAGTTCCGCTGGAAAGTCTGCTGTTTGAGTTCGGCCATACCACCAACCCGGCAGTCCTGCGCCAGCACTACGTCGGTCGGGCCAGCAAGAAGGACGCCATTGCATTCTTCGCTCTGGGACCGGGTGGAGAGGAGGTTCCCGCCATTTCGGTGGCCTGAACCCCTGATTCGCCTTGAGCAGACGCTCGATCTCTCCCTCGTTCAACCGCGTCGGATCGAGGGGATTTGGTCTTCTATGGGAGGCGATACCGCGAAAGGGGTTGGTCCGATTGCCGTCCTCCAACCAATTCTTCCCTCCCTGGATCCCCTTGCATTTTTTGGTACGGTGGTGTAAGAAAATCAGCCCCTCGGGGTACACTAGATAGGACGACAGTCCTAGTGATGATCGGCACTTCGGCAACTCGAAGTATGGGGGAAACCCCTGAGCAATGGAGGCTGTGGCGCTCTAAGCGCCCAGACTATTGAGAAGCAGAGCCCTCCGGGGAACAATAATAGAGACTAACACCTCATTCTGCTACATAGCGGCGCTTAGGCGGCCGAGGACGAAAGGGTCGGAAACGATCAGCCTTTCGTAACAGAGGGATCGGGCGCTCAAAACGCCGGGAATCCCTCCAAGGAAAAATGGCGTGCGGGAGAGCCCGGCTAACGCAGGAGCCCCCACAGCACGTCCCGGTAAATCCGAAGAAACTGACTACTGGATAACCAAAGCGACGCCGACAATTCGGCGAAGGATGAACTCACCCCGGAATTGGGCGTGCACCTCTGCACCGCGGCCGAAATCGGCCGCAATCTGAAGGTCACCGCCCGGACGGTCCACAACCTGGCCTACTCCGGAGAGATCCCCACCGCGCTGCGGCGTGGACGGATCGTGAGGTTCGACAAGCGTGAGGTCTTCAAGGCCTTGGGACTCGGCCCCTACGCGGGAGACCGAGGTGTGAGGTAGACGTCGAGGACGACGTCTAGCGTACCGGAAAACGCCCCTGCCTGCCGACTGTCGTCAGGCAGGAGGCCACTCCGGCGGCCCATCGGGTCCTCATGGACCCGGAAGTGAAATCAAAAATTGATCGTAAAATGATCAACCAATTCCAGAACCCACCACAGTTTCAACCCAAGTGGCTCAGGATCAAGGACGTCACCCCCTATTGCGGGCTCAAGCGTTCGATGGTCTTCAAGCTGATCGAGGAAGGCAAGGTGCTCGTGAGCCGGATCAAGCGACCTGGAAAGTCGCGCGGTATCACGCTCGTGAACGTCGAGTCTCTTGATCGCTGGATCGAGAGCGGACTTGCCTGAGATGGTTCGTAGCGAAACAACTCCGGAAAACTCCGGGGAGGTTCGCTGTGAAGGGAAATGCACGGCAGAGAAGACTGGTCATCCATTCATAGGTTCCCGTGACCGCAAGAGAAGTCGCAGGACTGCCTGTTGAACTCCACCAACAGACTGAGGAATCCCACGAAAGAGCTGCCGGCCCGGAGGTGCCCTACCTCGGGGCGGCAATCTCACTCTCCTGCTCGTGCCGAGGGAGGAATCTCAGATACGAAAACCGCGGGACCCCACCAACCAGATCCGGCGGTCGAATTGCGGCGCAGGTCGTTCTGCGTCCTACTTCCGCTCTGCGGTAGCCTTGCGTGACCTGCGTTTTCCTGGCCTCGCCTGACGAAGAAGAAGCCTGAAACCTTCCGGCGCGCACAGGTGCTCCTTGAGATTTCTCAGATTCTCCCACGTCGGCGGCTTCCCACCGAGTCCGGCATATTCCAT
>CALGOH010000163.1 GCA_937957985.1 uncultured Verrucomicrobiae bacterium | reverse complement strand
AGAAGCTCATGAGGACGAACCGTTGGGATGGGATCAGGCCGAATGCGTCCGCTTGTCGCCGGCGGAATGCCCCCGACGCCGATGTCCTGTGCTCTCGTCCGTGGGGTCTTCCGTTCGCCATTTCAGGTGTGCCTGTCGCACCCTCATCACCAGAGAATTTGCTTTGAATACTCCTCTCATCAACCGGCGCGCGGCATTGAGGACCGGCTTGGCGGGCGCCTTTTCATTGCCGATTGCGAGTAGGGCTGCGGACGAGCCGTCGCCGACAATCGGCCGCACGCCAACCATTGGCATCGCGACCTTCGGGTTTCCGAAGCTCAGCAACGCGGAGCTCGCCCGGGAACTCGCGGATGCAGGGATCTCCACCATCCAGCTCTTCCTCAGTCAGACCGACAGCAATTTCTGGCGCTACAACGGTCGAAGCGACCTCTCCGGCCTGACTGCCGAACGTTGCCGGGAGATTGCGGAAACCTACCGAAAGGCCGGGGTGAGCATCCACAGCCTCGGTGTTTACACCAACCTGATCCATCCGGACCCCGTCGAGCGCAAGGCGAACCTCGCCTACTTTGAGGACATGATGATCGTCGGGCGGCACATGGGCGTGCGGACTTCCATCACCGAAGCGGGCCACCATCAGCCGGAGAAGCCGCAGGCGGTGGAGTATCATTTCCAACAATCGGTCTGGGAGCAGATGGTGGCCACCGGCAAGGAGCTGGCCGAGCTGGCCGAGCGTCACGACTCGGTGGTTCTGTTGGAGCCATTTTTCCGCGGCTTCCTCGCCAGCGCGAAGCGGACACGGCTGTTCCTCGAGGCAGTCGGTTCACGGCACCTCCGTGCGCTGCTTGATCCGGCGAACCTGCTCGAGGTGAACGACCTCGACGAGATGTTCGACCAGCTTGGCGACCACATCGACTGTCTGCATGCGAAGGACCGCAAACTGCATGTGGATCGGGGTGTGCCGGCCGGCCAAGGCGACCTCGATTACGTCCGTTTCGCCCGGTTGGCTGCGAAGCGCACACCCCATGCACCGTTCATCCTCGAATACGTGGGGCCCGAAAACTACCGCGAGGCGCGCGAACACCTGCGCGAAGCACTCCGTCGAGCGCGGGATTGATACCGGGGGCGAGGGATGGGCGGACGCTCGTTCCGGGCGGTCCAGCCACCTCCATCCGTCGGGCTACTCGACACCGCCCTCCGCCATGATCCGTGCCGCTTCCCCGGCGCCGATCTCGCGGATGAAAATGTTCCGCCAGGTGATCTCTCCGCCGTGCGTCTGAAGCTGGATCGGGCCCTTCTCGGGCACGCGGCCCTTGCGGTTGAAGTAGTTCTCCATCCTGGCGTGATCCACGACCAGCTTCCCGTTGAGGAAGACGGTGACGTGCTCGCTCACCATGATGATCCGGAGGTGGTTCCACTCGCCGAAGGGCCGATCGGCGAGCACAATCGGGTCCTTTCCTGCGGCTCCCTTGCTGTTGTTCCAGAGGCCGCCGGAGCCCTTGTCGGCTCCGAGCTTGAACTTGGCTTTCTCGGTCGAGTCCCAGATCTGCACCTGGGGAATCCCGCGCAGGTAAATCCCGCTGTCCGCCTTGGGAACCGTCTTGTAGTCCACGAGCAGTTCGAAATCGCCGTAAAGCTGCTCGGTCGTGAGAAACAGTCCGTGGCCGTCGTTGTGGAGTTCGTCTCCCTGCGCCTTCCAGTGCTCGTTGATGTCCTCGAGGCTGGCCTTCATCTTCGCGGCCAGCTCCTCGGGTGGCAGAGCGAGATACTTCTCCGGGTTTTCGGTGCTGGCGCCCCACCATCCGCTGAGGTCTTTGCCGTTGTAGAGTGCGGTGAAACCCTCGGGTGGCTGGACCCCGGCATGGAGCGAGGCGGCATGGGCGCCAATCAGTGAGAGGATGACCGAAATAGCTCGCATGCCGGGGAAGGTAGTGACCTCGAATACGAAGGCGATTCCAATTGTCATCGGCTCGGGCGGGTCGCGGAAGAACCACTCGCCTTCGAGTCGGCCAGCAAGCCTGCATTGGAGGGACAAGCAACGGAACGTTGTCCTGGAAATG
>CALGOH010000162.1 GCA_937957985.1 uncultured Verrucomicrobiae bacterium | reverse complement strand
GAGAACTACCAGCCAATGGGCCACAGAGATCGTAACGGTATTGAAACTGCTGGCTCCAATGCCGCCTTTCGTCTGATCAATGAGGATCGGTTCGTCGAAAACGGAGGATCTCGGAACCTCAGGAGGTTTCGCAGAGTGACGATTCCGCATCGTCCCGAACCGAAGTCCCCCACTTTTCGGCAAATGCGTTCCCTTCGCCAGTTTGTAGACGCCATCGGCCTGCCTCAATCCAAGGCCTCCCCCTCCGAAGTCCAGACCAGCACCGGTCGTCCAGCGGTAAGAGTCCCACCACGACCAAATCAAGAACACCAAACCCGGCACCCCCAGCCAGAACAGCCGCGACCGATACCAAGGGCGGATCATCGGGTCCGTCCTATCGGATCACCAACCGGTTGTCGATAAAGACGGACCGCGAGCTTCAGCTCGCATTGACCAGTCGAGAAGGATGCGATCCCGCGCCTGCGGGGATCGCGGTCCTTCCGAGGGCATCACTTCTCACTCGGCACTTGGCACTTCTCACTGCCGCGAAGCGGCCTTCTCCAACCAAACCGCGTCGCCCACCGGGTCCGGCGGGGTGACGCCGGGAATGCGACCCGCCTGCCACAGCGGCGCCGGCCGCAGCTTCGCGAAGCGCGGTCGCGCCTCGTTTTTCAGTCCGCGGATCTCCGCGTAGTCGAGGTGGTCGGGGATCCGCTTGCTCTCCGAACGGGCCATCTTTTCCACCTGCTGGTGCTGACGTTCCAGATGACCCTCGTACTTCAGCTCCGTCTCGATCAGCGGCCAAAGTTCCACGTGGAACTTTTCGCGGATCCCGTCGGGGAGTTTCGCCCACTCGTTGCCGCCGCGGCGGAACCAGTGGTCGAGCTTGATGCCGTCGTGGGCTTCCTTGCGGGACCACGCCAGCGCCTCGTCGAGGTCGGTCTGCCGGCGCCGGGCCCTTTCGACCCTTTCGCCGGAGGCGAGGCCGAGTTCGGCGGCGACCGGGGTCAGGCGCAGGTCGGCGTTGTCCTGACGCAGCAACAGCCGGAACTCGGCCCGGCTGGTGAACATCCGGTAGGGCTCGGTGCAGCCCTTGGTCACCAGGTCGTCGATCATCACCCCGAGGTAGGCCTGGTCCCGACGGAGGACGAAAGGTTCGCGTCCGAGCACCTTGAGCGCGGCGTTGGCGCCGGCCATCAGGCCCTGACCCGCCGCCTCCTCGTAGCCGGAAGTGCCGTTGATCTGGCCGGCGAAGTAGAGACCCTCCACCCGCTTCGTTTCCAAAGTCGGATGAAGCTGGGTCGGCGGGCAGTAATCATACTCCACCGCGTAGCCGGGGCGCAGGATCTCGCAGCGCTCGAGTCCGGGGATCGACCGCAGGAACTCGAGCTGGACCTCGTAGGGCAGGGAGGTCGAGACGCCATTGACGTAGTACTCGTGGCTGTGGCGGCCCTCGGGTTCGAGAAAGACCTGATGGCGCTCCTTTTCCGCGAAGCGCACCCCCTTGTCCTCGCTCGACGGACAGTAGCGCGGCCCACCGCACTCGATCCGGCCGCAGTACATCGGCGATTGATCGAGACTGTCGCGGATCACCTCGTGGGTGCGGGTATTGGTGTAGGTGATCCAGCAGGGCAATTGTTCCATGTGGAACATCGGGTCGGCCCACGAGTTCAGGGTGAAGAGGTCGTCCGGCCCGCGGCGCAGGGTGTCGGCCAGAAACGAAAACCGCGGCGGCGGCTGGTCGCCGTCCTGACGCTCGCATTTCGAGAAATCCAGCGAACGGCCGTGCAGGCGGCAGGGGGTGCCGGTCTTGAAACGTTCCACGTGGAACCCCAGCGCCTTGAGCGAGTCGGAGACCGTCGAGATCGCGTCGCCCATGCGGCCGCCCTTCTCGTTCTTCAGGCCCACATGCATCAGGCCCTTCATGAAGGTGCCGGCGGACAGGACCACCGCCCGGGCGTCGATCTCCATGCCCAGCGAGGTGCGGATACCGATGATCCGGTCGTCCTCGACCCGCAGCTCGGCGACGTTGCCCTGGTGCAGTTCGATGCCATCGGAGCTCTCCAGCAGCCACTTCATGCGGAACTGGTAGGCCTTCTTGTCGCACTGGGTCCGCGGCGCCCGGACCGAGGGGCCCTTCGAGGCGTTGAGCATCCGCGACTGGATCCCGGTGGCGTCGGTGTTCAGTCCCATCGCGCCACCCAGGGCATCGATCTCGCGGACCATGTGGCCCTTGGCCAGCCCGCCGATCGCCGGGTTGCAGGACATCTGGCCGATGGTGTCGAGGTTCTGGGTCAGCACCGCCACCCGGCAACCGAGCCGGGCCGCCGCCAGCGCGGCCTCGATGCCGGCATGGCCGGCACCGATCACCAGAACGTCGTAGGCGGCGGGATAGCGGAACATCGCGGGGCCGGGACGCTAGCAGGCGATCTTCCGGAGACAAGCCCGTCGAATGTTCCACGTGGAACAGCTCACGGCCGTTCGAGAATCCCCGTGCCGGCCCGCGGCAGCAGCTCGCTCAGGCGGAAGCGCTCGCTCCCGTTCCGCCCGACCAGCAACAATTCGGGATCGCCGAACTCGGCCAGCACCTGCCGGCAGGCCCCGCAGGGGGAGATCGCCTCGGAGGTGTCCGCGACCACCACCACGGCCTCGATCCCGGTGACGCCCGCCGCCACCGCGGCGCCCACCGCCACCCGCTCGGCGCACATCGTCAGCCCGTAGGAAAGGTTCTCGACGTTGCAGCCGGCGAAGGCCTCGCCGCCGCGACCGACCACCACCGCCCCGACCTTGAAACCGGAGTAGGGGGCATGCGCCCGCTCCCTGACCTCGCGGGCGAGTTGCGTCCAAGCTTCCCAATCCATGCCCCTCCATGCCCCGCCGGGCTTGGAAACGCAATATTTTCGACTCGCACGCACCCCGTACATGCGGCAGGGAAGGGGCATGCGCCATTCCTGGATTGCCGCCGCCCTGCTCGTCGTCCTGCTGATCGCCTTCCGAATCGTCAGCGCCATCGGCTTCCTGCCGAACTTCTCGCCGCTTCCGGCCCTGCTTCTGTGCAGCCTCGTCTTCCTCCGCGGAGCCCGCGCCTGGCTGCTGCCGCTGGCGGCTTGGGCGATCACCGACCCACTGGTCAGCCTGGTCCAGGGCTACCCGGTGATCGGACCTCACCATGTCGGGATTCTCGTGGGTCTCAGCGCGTCTGTGGCACTCGGCTATCTCCTCCGTCGGGATCCCCGCAATCTACCTGTCCTTGCAGGTTCGCTCGCCTCGGCTGGACTATTCTTCCTCCTTTCCAACTCCTTCTCTTTCCTTTTCGACCCACTCTACGCCAAGACGTTGACCGGTTTTATCCAAGCGCAATGGACGGGCCCGGAGGGATTTGCGCCAACATGGGTCTTCTTGCGAAACGCCGGTGCCGCCAATCTGCTCTTCACCGGCCTCTTCCTCGCCGCCCGCCGCTCATGGATGCCCGCCCTGTCCACCGCCCCGGGCACCCCGGCGTCGCCGTTGCGATAAGTCTTGCGCCCGTCCTCGAACCTCATCTATTGCCGCCCCGTCCATGTCCCTCGCGCCCGACTCCCAAAAGCTCGACTTCGCCGGCTCGCCGGTGAACCAGAAGCTCAGCGACGAAGACAAGATCGAGCTCTTCCGCAAGATGACGCGGATCCGGCGATTGGAGCAGGCGTCGCTGAAGATGTACAACAAGGGCGGGATCGGCGGCTTCTGCCACCTCTACATCGGGCAGGAGTCGGTCGCGGTCGGCACCATTTCGCTGTGCGGCGAAAACGACCACATCATCACCGCCTACCGCGACCACGGTCACGCGCTGGCCGTCGGGATGAGCATGAACGAATGCATGGCCGAACTCTACGGCAAGGCCAGCGGCTGCTCGAAGGGGAAGGGGGGGTCGATGCACTTCTTCGCCCCCGACAAGAACTACTGGGGCGGCCACGGCATCGTCGGCGGCCAGACCCCGCTCGGTCTCGGCCTCGGTTACGCGTTGAAATACAATGAGTTGGAAGGATGCGCGTTGTGCTATCTCGGCGATGGCGCGGTCAACCAGGGCGCCGTCCACGAATCCTACAACCTCGCCGCGCTGTTCGAGATCCCGGTGGTCTTCGTCATCGAGAACAACGGCTACTCGATGGGCACCTCGCAGAAGCGCTCGTCGTCCTTCCGCGGCTGCCTCGCCCAGCGGGCCGAGGGCTACGACATGGACTGGGACCTCGTCGACGGCTCCGACCTCTACCAGATCCGCGCCAAGTCCCACATCGCGATGGAGCGGGCGCGCAAGGAATCCAAGCCTTCGATCCTCGAGATCGCGACCTACCGCTACTACGGACACAGCGTCGCCGACGCCAACGCCAAGAAGTACCGCACGCCCGACGAGATCGAGAACTACAAGAAGAACCACGACCCGATCCGGCTGTGGGAACGCCGGCTGCTCGAGGAGGGCGTGCTGAGCGAGGAGAAGTCGAAGGAGATCGACGACGCGGCGAAGGACGAGGCCGCCGCCTCGATCGAGTTCGCCGAACAGGCCGATCCCCCGAGCCTCGAGGCCATCCGCGAGGACGTCTACTGGGAGACCGACCACGACACCGAGGCCTCCAGGATCGGCCGCCACTTCTTCACCGACTGATTTCTACGGCAACCGTAGTAGTTCCAACGACGCTTCACCGATGTCCCGCAAGATGCTCTACCGCCACGCGATCCGCGAGGGTCTCGACGAGGAACTCGCCCGCGACGAGAACGTCGTGATCATGGGCGAGGAGGTCGCCCAGTACAACGGCGCCTACAAGGTGACCGAGGGCCTGTGGGAGAAGTGGGGCTGCAAGCGCATCGTCGACACCCCGATCTCCGAGGCCGGCTTCATCGGCATGGGCATCGGCGCCTCGATGCTCGGCGTCCGTCCGGTGATGGAGCTGATGTTCTGGTCCTTCCACTCGGTCGCCTTCGACCAGCTCGTCAACAACGCCGCCTGCGTCCGCTACATGTCGGGCGGCCTGATCAACGTCCCGATCGTCGTCCGCGGCCCGGCCAACGGCGGCACCAACGTCGGCGCCACCCACTCCCACGTGCCGGAGGGCCTCTTCGCCTCGTTCCCCGGTCTCAAGGTCTGTGCGCCGGCCACGCCGGCCGACGCCAAGGGCCTGATCAAGGCCGCCATCCGCGACAACGACCCCGTTTACGTGATGGAGAACACGCTGCTCTACGGCACCGAGGGCGAGGTCCCGGATCCGGCGGACGGCGACCACATCGTCCCGCTCGGCAAGGCCGAGGTGAAGCGCGAGGGTTCCGACCTGTCGCTGATCGCCCACGGCCGCTCGGTCATCCACTGCCTCGCCGCCGCGGAGACCCTGCAGGAGGAACACGGCATCAACGTCGAGGTCCTCGACCTCCGCTCGATCCGTCCGCTCGACCAGGACGCCGTGCTGGAAACCGTCCGCAAGACCAACCGCGCGGTCTTGGTCGATGAATCGAAGGGCTTCGGCGGCGTCTCCGCCATGATTTCCCACCTCATCCAGGAACTTGCCTTCGACCATCTCGACGCGCCGATCACCCGCGTCACCACGATCGACGCCCCGGCAATCTACTCGCCGCACGTGGAAAACGACCAGCTTCCGAACCCGAAGCGGATCGTCGAAAAGGTGCTCAGGATGGCCTGAGCCATCCCGCGCGGCCGGCCACGACTATTCGAACCGCCGCGACGGCATCGGGGCGGCGAGGAACTCGATCCGGCCGTCGAGGAAGGCGACGAGCGCCTTGCCGTTGTCGAGGTAGTAGAGGTTGTTGTCCGGCTTCGAACCGTCGGTCGGCCGCTCGGTGAAGGTCTGGCCGTCCTGCTCGTCGAACATGCCGAATCCGTAGGCGGCGTAGATCACATTGCTGGCGTCGCCGAACTGCGTCACCTTCACGTCCTTGTTCCACTGGTAGAGATTGCTGTTGAAGGCGATCGGAACGGGAAGCCCGGACCCGTCGTGGTAGATGCGCGAGCCGTCCAGCACCGTCTTCTTCATCGTGTCGGCATCGGGCGTGCTGAAAAGCTGGTCCAGGCTCTGGCGGATCTGGCCCTGGAGCTGCTTCTGGTTGGTCGTGGTCGCGCCGGCGAAGAGGTACGGCTGGAGGCGGCCCCAGAACGAGTTGCCGACGTAGGGCCTGCCCTCCTTCGGGTCCCCGAGCCAGCGCATCGTGTTGATGTTTCCCTGGTTCTCGGTGGAATAGCCGACATTGGCCGACGCCACCTGGCGCAGCGAACTCACCGCCTTGGCCTGCGCGGCCTTCGCCAGCGCCCTGCGGGAAACCACCACCGCCAGGCCCGCCAGGACCACCACGATGACGACCGTCACCATCAACTCGACCAGGGTGAAGCCGCCCCCCTTCCGCCGGATCGCCGCCGGTCTCCTGAAATTCACTGGATGTCTCATGATCTGGGTTTGCTTGGGTATCGGGCGACGGCCTGGATTTCGCGCCACCCGCGGACCAACGGCGGCAGCCGGTCGGTTCGTTAACGGATCCTCCCTCGAAAATGACCGGCCGCCCCCGCGCGCTTCGCCGCCGGCCATGACAGGATCGGCCCGACCTTTTTCGTTGCCTCGCCCCCGGGGAGCCCTAGCATCGGCCCTGCAATGAAGCTTGCTCTCCAACTCGCCGTGGTGGCGGCCTGCTGCCTCGCAGCCACCTCCTGCTGCTGCCTCTTCTAACAAAAAACGATCCATGAAGAAACTTCTCCTTCTCCTGTCACTCCTCGCCGTCACCCTCGGCTTCACGTCCTGCTCGATGACCGGTTGTCCGACCTTCACCGGCGGCTCCTATGAAGAGACCTACCAGGTCAAGGGCTGCGGCTACGACATCGTCCGCGAGGAGACCGTGATCGACGCCAAGAGCGGCCTGGTCGAAGTCACCGAGCGCAAGGTTCCCCGCTACGAGACCAAGACCCGCAAGGTCTGGGCGAAGTGCCCGAAGTGCACGCGCTACTACTGCCTCAAGGACGGCTGCTGCGGTTCGAGCACCGAGGCCGCCCGCAAGATGGCCACCGCGCAGCCTTCGTCCGGCAGCCCGCACGTCGGCCGCATCCCGACCATGAAGTCGATCGTTCCCTGATCGAGCCACCGTCTTTTCCACGGGCGGAGCCTCCCAACCGGGGCTCCGCCCTTTTTTCACCCGAGGTGTTTCATCTGGTTCCGGTCCCGATGATCAGGTATTCCCGCACCTCGTTCCGGGTCACGCTCCCGTGGGTCCCGAAGTGGTAGCGATGTTGCTTCTCAAGCACCTCCACCGTCGGTCGGTAGCGTTTCATCAACGTGACGAGCGTATCGAGATCGGGATAAGCGTTCGACGAGTAGGACAGCACCTGGGTGGCATCCGCGAAATGGCGGAACAGGCGGTCGAAGGCATCCAAAGCCGTCCGCCGGTAGGAAAATGGCGTGAAGGGCTTCTCGATCTTGCGCACCTTGGACGTCGCTTGGATTTCCTTGCCCTCCCAATAGCAGGCCAGCCCTTCAAGGAAGTGATACCGCTTCACATAGCAGTTGTCATCGGATCGGGGCACATAGGGTGGATCGAAATAGACAAGGTCGTAGTCGCTCCCAAGATCAAACACGTCTCCCTGAAACGCCCGGTTCTTTCGATCGTTGTTGAAGACGGCCGCATTATAGACCGCCACCTGTTCCAGGAAGTGCTCGCGGAGGCTCAGAGTGAGGTCGCGGCGCCCGTCCTTGTATCGGTCCGGATCGCCGGCCACGGTGAACAGGCCGCGCGGTTGCCGCTTGATGCAGGACCTCAGCAGGGCCGCGACCGCCAGCGCGCGCTTGAAGGGGGATGTCAACCTCCGGATGGCAGCCCAGATATCGTCGAGAAAAACGAGGTCGTCCTCGGTGTAGAAGATGCCTGCGAAGGTGGTCTGGATGAACCGGTGCCGCTTCTCTTCCGCTTTCCCGGCCAGGAGAAAGTCCAGGTCAGCCTTGGAAAGCTGCGTGGCGTTGTTGGCCACGGTCGCCGTCGAGAGCACCTGGGGAAATGCCAGGCTGTCGTTGCTGTGAACCGTCTTGCCCATCGACTTGAGGAGATAGGACACCGACCCAGAGCCGGAAAAGGCATCAAGTGCGGTCTCGCAGGGCAACGACGAGATCGTGTCGCTAATCCACTGCAACAGCCGAAACTTGCTACCCATGTATCTGAACCGGGGAAAGGCCGCCATCTGTCCCGGCAACTCGCTGGTCAAAAGCAGCTCGGGAACTCGGACACTGGCACTGGGCGAGGAGCCCTTCACCTGTTCAGAATGACACACTCAAATCTCGGGTCAATACGTTGCTCTGCCGAACCAATACACTTCGGGAAACCTCGGCAAGGAGATTGAACCAACGGGCGGGACAAATGGAAGAACGGTGCCCGACCCGAAAAACGCTGGAAAACCACGCAAGCACGCGCAAGCCTGCGCCCGAGTCCTTTCCACCACAGATTCCATGGCCACCAATATCGAAATGCCCAAGCTCTCGGACACGATGACCGAGGGCACCCTCGTCAAATGGCACAAGCAGGTCGGCGACGAAATCGAGATCGGCGACGTGATCGCCGAAGTCGAGACCGACAAGGCGACCATGGAAATGGAGGCCTTCGACGAGGGAACCATCACCTCGATCGAGATCCAGGAAGGGGAGAAGGCGCCGATCGGCGCGGTGCTCGCCGTGCTCGACGGGGATGGAAGCGGCGCCGCCCCGAGTTCGGGCGACTCCGGAGGAAAGGAGCAGAAGGATTCCGAACCGAAAAAGGAACCGACCGCCGACGAGAAAACAGACAAGAAGGCCGCGCAACCCGCCGGCGGCGGCTCCAGCCCGGCACCGGCCCGCGCCGACGGCGAACGCATCAAGTCCTCGCCGCTGGCCCGCAAGGTCGCCGAGGAACTCGGAGTCGATCTCGCCGGGGTCGAGGGCTGCGGTCCGGGAGGCCGCATCGTGCGCGACGACGTCGAGGCCGCCGCCAAGGGAGGCGCGAAGAAACCTTCCGGAGAAGCCTCCGCCGCGGCCGGCCTCGCCGCCGCCGCCAAGAGCAAGGCCGCGGCTCCCGCACCCCAGGCGATCCAGCCCGTCGTCAAGGACGAGGACGAAACGATCGAGCTGTCCTCGATGCGCCGCATCATCGCCGACCGCCTGCTGCTCTCGAAGCAGACCATCCCGCACTTCTACCTCCACGCCGAGGTCGATGCCGCGCCGCTCATGAAGCTGCGCAAGGAGATCAACGCCCAGGCCGAGCAGACCCACGGCAACAAGTACTCGGTCAACGACTTCATCCTCAAGGCCGCCATCAACGCCGCGCAGGCGGTGCCCGCGGTCAACGCCTCGTTCACCGGCGACGCCATCGTGCGCTTCGCCAGCGTCGGCATGTCGGTCGCGGTCGCGGTCGATGACGGACTCGTCACGCCGGTCATCAAGAACGCCGAATCGAAATCGCTGCTGCAGATCTCGAAGGAAGTGAAGGACCTCGCCGTGAGGGCCCGCGACAAGAAGCTCAAGCCCAACGAATTCGACGGCGGCACGATCACCGTCTCGAACCTCGGCGCCTGGGGCGTGGAAAGTTTCGACGCGATCGTGAACCCGCCGCAGGCGCTCATCGTCTCGGTTGGCGGGGCCATCGAGAAGCCGGTCGTCAAGGACGGCCAGGTCGTCCCCGGGCTGCGCATGAACCTCGGCATCTCCTGCGACCACCGGGTCGTCGATGGCGCGGTGGCGGCCGAGTTCCTGGCCGAGATGAAGAAGCTCATCGAGCAGCCGGCCCTGATGCTGATCTGATCAGAGTTCGTGATGGCTCACTTTCCAAGGCGGCGCCCTTCACCGGGTGCCGCCTTTGTCTTTGGCAGCTGTCCCGAGCTGCAGGTTGTGCCCATGGTAGAAGAAGAGACTCTTTGGGAAACCATGGGATTATTCTTCTTCATCTTGGGAACAACCCGGCCGAATCGGAGTTCCACTTAGAGCCGTCTCGATTCCACGGCTGCAACTTGTTCGGAACAAGGGCTGGATCAATGATCGCAGCCTGGCCGGGGCACCAGGTTCTCCGGCTCTCCACACAGGTTCTCCCGAGTTTTTCCCATCGGATTCCCAATTCCTCGGGACCGGTGCGGCGTCACCGGAGCGGTTGCCGCGGACTCCTGCGCAAGAATCCGCGGAATTTGCGCATTCGGAGTGATCGTATTTCACCGGACTCCGCGTATTCTCTGATCGGGTCGAATCCCGGCCCGGATGGCTTGGCATGAGACTGATCCACATCACCTGGCTGGGCCTCGCGGTCACCGCCGTGGCGGAAACCAGTCCGGTCGCACCTTTCGAGACCGACCGTTTCCCGACCTCGGGCAGCGAGCTCGACCGCCTCGCCTTCGCAGCGACCGCCACGG
>CALGOH010000161.1 GCA_937957985.1 uncultured Verrucomicrobiae bacterium | reverse complement strand
GGACGGCACCGTCCTGTTGGTCGATCTCATGAATCCGCCGAAAGGCTGGAAATTCCCGGCGATCGGCGAAGAACGGCCGAAAAGGTATCTTGGACCCTCCGAGGAGCCTCTGTATGACCGGCCGCACGTCCTCTGGCCGCCCCATATCGAGACGCGCCCGGCGATGGACACGGCGGAACGTTTCATGGTCGAGATCCGCCCGCCTGCGGTTGGCGCCGCGATCCGTTACACCGTCGATGGTTCCGAGCCGACGGCGTCATCGTCGATCTATCAACAACCATTGACGCTGCCTGCCGGAACCATGGTGAAGGTCATGGCAACCTATCCGGACGGATTCGCGAGCCGCCACGGAGCCGCGACGGCCGGGGAATGGAAGGTCTCCACCCGCCCCGGCTCCTCGCGGTGAGCCGCTTCCGGCGGCTGTGCGTCGTGACAGCACCGATTCGGTTCCCGACGCGCTGGTGCTGCGTCTGGATTGAGATCATGGTGGGAGCTAACCGAAATTGGCCGGTGGCTGACGAGCGGAGCGACGTCACTAACGAATCAGAGAAAAAGTGGCTACCGCGGTCACGGGGCGGAAGAGGAAATCCACGATCGCAGTCGTGGACGCGAAAGAGCCGCCAGCCTTGCGGCCGACGGCTCGAACGAACCCCGCGGAAAAACCCATAACCGCGGAACCTCGAAGCGTTCAGTCGCTCCGCCGGCGGCGTAGCAAGGCCAGCAGACCCAGACCGCCCAGCAGCGCGGCCGGGGTTTCGGGGACGACCGTGATCACGTCGGAAACACCGTAGAGGTGGTGTTCGAGCGTGTTGTTCATATTGAAAAAGGCATAGAGATACTGATTGGCGCGGTCATACTCGCCGTGGCCGACATTGGCGTTTCCCAGAGCAGAGCCGTTGGAAGGGATTCCCCCTGACTCGGCGAGGCCGGTCCATACGTTTTTGGTGCCAACTGCTGGATTCAGCACAGTGCCGTCCTCGGTGACTGTTAGATTGGCGAAACCTCCCGGGGTGCGACTCGTGTTCCAAAAACTGTAGTAGTCATCGATCACGATCGTTCCATCCACTCGATAGATGGGCACGCCCTGGTTGTTCACATCGTTGACGATGCCGGTGTTGGCTTGCAAGGTAGTGCTGCCAATGTTCGCGAACGCATACCAGTTCACGCCCAGTGCCTGCAATTCGGGGACGCTGTTGGCCAAATCCGAGACGAACGTGTTGTAATAAGCAGGATCGGAGCTGGTGGCGGTCGTTGTTGTGCTTGTCGTAAAGATCAAGCGGTACTGGTCGCCGGGGTTCAAACCCGCCGGCTGGGTCATGAGTGCCGCCGATGCGAGGGAGGTCGTCATCGCCAGCATGGCGGTCAGCAGGGATGCCTTTCGGCCCGCCCTCGGGGTGGGCAGACGAGCGATTCGCGGCAACGCCGCAACTTCAGTCAAAGACCGGCCAGCCTTGGTTGCAGCCGGTTCTTCGGTGCTTTTGCGACTTTTACTTTTCATACTCGGCTTATTGGGTGTAGGTGTTGGTGGGAATTAGAGACCGTATGGCATCGAAAGTTGCAAGCCCGTCTCGCGATATGGACCTATCGTAAAGTCGGGGCCGGGCGGTCAAGAAAGGCGCGTGGTTTTCGTGTTGTCATCCAAAGTGACAAGTTGTCCTCGATGGGAAATTGAAACGGGTTGTAGTGCGGGCTGCCGGCCGGTGATCACGGCGGTCGGGATCTGGTCGGCCTTCGCGGGCCAGGGGACGTTACGGGCTCACGGCTTCCTCGGCCTTGACGCGGACGAAGAACTTGTCGCTGGTCGGGGGCGAGACGAGTTCGACCACGACGGTTTGCACGCCGTTGGCATCGGGTGGTCCGGCTTCTTCGAGCACGCTGACCGGCTCGGTCCCCCAGTCTTGCAAGTCGGTGGAGACCCAGACGGTGTAGGTGAGGCCGCTGTCGGCGGTGCGGGTGTAGCTGAAGAGGCCGTCGCTCTTGAGCGAGCTGACATCAGCGATCGGATTCGCCGAAGCGCCGCTGGTGGGATCCAGACCGAAGGCGAATTCGTCGAAGTTGGTCAAGCCGTCCCCGTCGTCATCGTCGTCGCGACCGCCGGTGAGGCTGTAGCCGGAAGCCCAGGTATCGTAGGGGTCGGCGGGACCGCCGGGGACGGTGATCACGTCGGAAACGCCGTAGAGGTGGTAAGCGTTCGTGTTGGCGACATTGAAAAAGGCATAGAGATACTGGTTGTTGCGGTCATACTCGCCGTGGCCGACATTGGCGTTTCCCAGAGCAGAGCCGTTGGAAGGGATTCCCCCTGACTCGGCGAGGCCGGTCCAAACATTTTTGGTGTCATCTGCAGGATTCAGCACAGTGCCGTCCTCGGCGACTGTCAAATTGGCGAAACCACCCGGGGTGCGACTCGTGTTCCAGAAGCTGTAGTAGCTGCTGATCACGATCGTTCCATCCAGGCGATAGATGGGCACGCCCTGGTCGTTCACATCGTTCACGATGCCGGTGTTGGCTTGCAAGGTCGTGCTGCCAATGTTGGCGAACGCATACCAGCTCACGCCCAAGGCCTGTAGCTCGGGTACGCCGTTGGCCAGATTCGAGACGAACCCGTTGTAGTAGGCGGGATCGGAGCTGGTGGCGGTCGTCGTTGTGCTCGTGGTGAAGATCAAGCGATACTGGTCGCCGGGGTTCAGTCCATCGGGCTGGGTGACGATGACCGGCTCGACAACGAACTGGGCGGTGACGCTGATGTCGCCGGCGACGTTGGTGTCGGTGCGTGGATTGGCGACGGAGTTGTCGCTCCACTTGGAGAAGATGTAACCGGAATCGGGCACGGCGGTGACGGCGGTGCCGCTAGCCCCATACTCGACGCTCTGCGGCGAATCGCCGGAGATCGAGCCGTTCGCGCCTGCGGTGTACGTCAGGGTGTAGGTGTTGATCGTCCACCCCGCGTAAAGCGTCAGGTTGCTGTTGACCGGCGTCGCGAAGTCGTAGCTGGAGGTCAGGCCCGCATCGGAGAACCAGCCATCGAAGGTGTAGCCGGTGCGAGTGGGCGCGCTTGGCTGGGTGGCGGTGTCGCCCTCGGGCACGGTCTGCGGGGAGACGGCCGATCCGCCGTTGCTGTCGAAGGTGACCGTGTAGGTCGGCGTCCAGCTCGCGTAGAGCGTGAGGTCGCCGTTCACCGGCGTCGCGAAATCGTAACTGGAGGTCAGGCTGGCATCGGAGAACCAGCCGCTAAAGGCATAGCCGGCGCGGGTCGGCGCGGCGGGCTCGGTGGCGGTGCCGCCCTCGAGCACGTCCTGCGGGGAAACCGCGGTGCCTCCGTTGCTTTCGAAAGTGACGGTGTAGATCGTGGCATTGGGGTCGGTGTAGGCGAGGATCACGACACCGGAACCGCCGGCCTTTCCAGCGCCACCGCCGCCACCCAGACCGTCAACTCCGTTCTGCCAGTAGGGATCGCCGCCGCCATTTCCGCCCCCGCCGAGTCCGCCCGATGCGCTGTTTTTGTCTCCAATGCTCGGAGGGTTTCCTCCGGTATATGAGCCACCTCCGCCGCCGCCATAGTAGATCGCGGTGCCGGTGATGCTGCTTTGCACGCCATTACCTCCCCAGGCCGCATCATTGAATCCCGGGGAGTTGCCTGCCTGGTTGGCTCCGCCACCACCGCAGTTCGGGCCGTCTTTGCCGCCCGAGAAGCCGGCTGTAAATGTGGAGCCTCCATCTGTGCTGAAGCCGCCTTGGTCGCCGCCATTTGGAAATCCGTAAGGATACTGTTCAGCGAGTGAACCGCTGGCCTGCGCCCGCTTGGCAAAAACACCAGGGAAGCCGCCTTGGACGACGATCTGCTCGAACTGGGAGTTCCCGCCGGGGTCTCCGGGGGAAGAATTCGCACCGGCGGGATCGCTGGGCGCCGCGCCGCCGGCACCGACGGTGATTGTGACCGATCCTCCGGGCGTGACGGCATAGGCGGACTCTTCGTGCAAGCCCCCGGCGCCACCGCCGCCGCCTTGCCATGCGCCGTCTCTCCATGCGCCGCCGCCGCCACCGCCGACGACGAGCACTTCGACCTCGGTCACCCCGTCCGGGATGGTCCAGGTGCCGCTGCCGACCTCGCTGAAGGTCGCGACGGTTTTGCCGTCGCCGCGCAACGCCAGGGAGGGCGTGAGGTTTTGCGCGGGTGCGCCGGCGACGAGACCGGCGGCGAGCAACAGAGCGCCGGTGAACTTGCCTGAGGCCCCGGCGGGCAGGGTGGGGGTGGCCGAGCGAAATCGGCCGACGAAGAGATGGGACATCTGGGTTTTCATCTGAGTTCTGGTTGGGTCGCGGTGGCGACGCATTTTGGATGGTGTGTGGAAGAGTCGGAAAGGCGGGACCGCTTCCGACCGCGGCAAAAGTTGAGGTTGCACACTCGAATAATGCCCCCCGGCGGGTCAAGGTGAGGACCGATTTCCCGGGTGTCAGAAAAGATTACAAGTTACGGGTTGGCTCCTGGAAGTCGTGGAGCGACGGAAGGCCCAACTGAAAGTGGTGCCATCCTCACTTCGCTGACTTGTGGATAAGGATCAGGGCCAGGAGCCCTGGGGTCGTCACGGCAGGGCGGCCGGCACGGAAGTCTTGAGTTCGGCCGGCTTGGCGGTGTCCGCGGCGAGAAGCACATAGCGCTTTCCTTTTTCGGTCGGGATGTCGATCAACTCGTCCCGAATCGTGCCCTGCTCCCGGCCATCGGCGAGGATCAGTACTTCCGAGTCCGGCCATGGGTTGCGAATCCGGCACTCGCCGCCGAGCTGGCTTTCGATTTCAACGAAGCGAATGGCGCCGCCCCTGAGCGAGGAGCTGACGAGAAAGCCGCCCTTCGCCTGCAGTTGGAAATCGACATTCCATTCCCGCGGCCAGCCTTCCATCACGCGGATCACCGGCTTGCCGGTGGGCGTCGGCGAGATGGAGAGGAGCAGGGCGGAGTGGATGGCCCGCGAAAAATTCCCGTAGCCCTGAAGGGTGTAACTCACTCCGGGCCCCCCCGTGCTGCGGTATTGGGCGGGCAGCGCGATCTTCACCAGATCCGCCCGGCCCATCCGCGCCGGCACCACGCAGTAGTAGCCGCTGCTGCGGATCCTGTCCTTTCCCGTACCCGGATGCTTGTCGAGCGTGGCCATCGCCACCTTCCATTCCTCGGGGTTATCGGATTCAAGGGTCAGCACGTCGAGAAAATCACCGGTCACCGGGCCCATGCGCGGGCTTTCATCGTTTTTATTGCCGCGCAGGGTGCCATGGGGAGCGAGACCCTGGCACCAGGTGCCCGGGCCGAGTCCGGAAATCGCTCCTTCCATCTCGGAGCGGGGGTAGGGCGCCAGGTTGTCCAACACTTCCCGCCACTCCGCCCGCTTGTCGGCATCCACTCCGTATTTCTTGGAAAGTTCGATCGCGAGCGGGAAGATACCGCGGATCGCCGCGAGGTCTTCGATGATGTCTTTGCCCCACCAGATGTGCTCATGGCTCATCGTGCCGTAGAGATGGTATTTGCCGTCATCGTCCTTTTTGAGGATGACGGTTCCCTCGGGGCCATAGTCCACACCGCCGGCATCCTGGCAGCCGGCCTTGAGTCCGCAGTAAAATTCCGCCACCGCACGGGCCGCGGGATAGGCATGCTCCTTGAGCCATCGCTCGTCGCCGGTGAACTGGTACTTTTTGTAGTACATCGCGGCAAACTTCGCCATGTTGTAGGTGTTGCGGGCGGTGAACTTGGCACCCACCGAGGACAGCAGGTATTGAGCGCGACGCCCCTCGGGTTTCGTCTGTCCCCGCGGCAGCGGCTCCGGTCCGTCGAAACTCGAGGTCTCGGGCAGATACCAGCCGCGGCTGTTCCAACTGCGCTGGGCGGCGTTGGCATAGGCCTCGCGGTTGCTCCAGTTCCAGCGGAAGACCGGTTCCAGCAGCTCGCCGCGATTGGCCTCGTACTGCCAGCCCTGCTGCGCACCCGCATTGTACCACCAGAACGGGGGACACCAGGTCCGCCGGTCCTGTTGGGCGAAAATCATTTCGTTGTGCTTCGGCGGCATGTTGCCGCGCATCGTGCAGGCCGCCAGATATTGGCCCCACAGGTAGAACCGCGTCATCTCCGACAGTTCGTCGGTTCCCGACATGCAAATGAAGCTCCGCGACCAGTATTCGCGCCAGTAGCTCTCGTTGTCCGCCAGCAAGGCTTCGAAGCCCGCCTTGGCCGCTTGATCGAGGGTGACGCCGGCTTCATGGCACAGGCGGTCAATCGAGACGTCCCGGCCCTGGGTCACCGCGATCAGGATCACGAATCTGCCCTTGCCCGGCTCCGCGGTCAGCTTGTCTGGCGACGAGGTCGCGTTTCTTCCGACGATCCGGGCGCGCGTCGCGGTGGCGGCCTGGAAGTCCTTCAGCAGCGGACGCTTGGTCTTCTCGGTGAACTCCTGGGTGAGCTGGACGTCGCCGTCCGTGACCGAAACCGTGGAGATCGCGTGGTGCGGGCCGGTGACGTTGCGGGCCTCGCGCAGCATCGTCAGGGCGAGGGAGATCGGCATCGGCTCGTCGCGCTCGTCGGTCACTTCCACCGCGACCACGTCCCTGCGATGCCATGCGATCAGCCGCGCGCTCACTCCCTTGCCGGAAACCTTTGCCACCGCATCGTAGAGGCTGAGCCGGTTGCGGGTGGTGGATTCCCCGAAGACCCCCTCGCCGAAGTCGATGGTCACCCCGGCGCAGCCGTTGGCGAACATGTCGTGAACGTCGCGGGTGGTCTCGCTGAAAACGGGGAAGGCATAGACATCGGTGTGATTGACGAGCATTCGCAGCGCCGGTTGCCCGCCGCCTTCGCCGGTCCAGATCCTGGTTCCGATCCGGCCGTTGCCGATCGGCAGGCTGGGCTTTTTCTCACCCACGCCGAGTTGGACCGGCATGTCGAGGTCGCCTTGGGAGATCAACCTCGGATAATCGACCTTGATCATGGTCGGCTCACCCGCAGGGGCAAGGGCCATGCCGCAGGCGAGGGACAGCAGGGGAACGATCAGGCGATGTTTCATGGTGTGGAAGCTCGATCCCGCAGGATTCGAAACCGAGGGTCGTTCGGTTGCGGCCATCCGGCCTTGCGGGAAAATCCCGGGCCGGATGGTGTCGTTGGTCGCGATCGTCGTTCACTCCGCCTTGACGCGGACGAAGACCTTGTCTCCGGCCGGCGGTGAAATCAGCTCGACGAGCACCGTTTCAACGCCGTTTCCATTGGGTGCGCCGGCTTCCTCGTTCACTGCCGCCGGTTCGGTGCCCCAGTCCTGCAGGTCGGTGGAGACCCAGACCGTGTAGGTCAGGCCACTGTCGGCGAGCCGGGTGTAGCTGAACTGACCGAGCGTGGCGAGGTCGGCGATGTCCACGATCGGGTTGACCGAAGCGCCGCTGGTCGGATCCAGGCCGAAGGCGAACTCCTCGAAGTTGGTGACCCCGTCGTTGTCGTTGTCGCCTCCCTGGTCGCTGAGGTCGGCGGGGGCAAAGTTGCCCGCCCATGTGTCGTAGGGATTCGTGCCGGTACCCGCCGTGAACTTCACTTCGAACAATCCGGTGCGGTCGCTACTGGAACTGTCCCCGTAGTTGCCGGTGCCGATGCCGCCATCGACCCGAATCAAGACCCATCGAGCGTTGTTCGCAGCGAGGCCGAAACTCTGGACGGGCTCGGGGCTGCCGGTCGTGGATACTCTGAGCAGTGTATGGTTGTCGATCACCCGAGTCCAATCGTCCCCACCTCCGAGGGCCAGCAGGTTGGCGTCCGAAATCGTCTGCCCTTGTGTGACCGTTGTTCCCGAGACCGTCGCGTAGGTCGGCAGCACGGGGGTTTCTAGGCTGGACACATAGACATCGATGTTCTTCATCGAGCGCCCGGCCCAATTGCTCAAATCGCCCTGACGGTAATTCCACACATGCGCATCCGTGAGGTTGTAGGAGCCTCCCAAGTCGAAGGCGATCCAGTTTCCGTCAACGGTGTTTGTGTTTGTCTGCCAGGTGAGATTGTTCTCGCCCCACGTGTGCGTCGAAGCCAGATCGTAAGGTGGACCCGACAATCCGGAGTTGTTGATCGCGTTCGTGGCACCACGTGCCGCGCCGTTCTGCGTTGACGCATACGCCGCCGTCGCGGTGATGAGCGTCTGTGCTCCGGCCGTTTGAACCAGCGCGATTCCCAAGCCGATCAAAGCTGATACGGCTGTTGATTTTACGTTACCTGTTTTCATGGGTTTGAATTGTGCATTGGATCTCCGGCATCCGATCACCACAAGGCTGTCGGACACTCAACGCCGACGCCGCAACAAGAACAACAGGCCGAGACCGCCTAGCAGGGCGGACGCAGGTTCCGGAACTGCGACACCCGTGAACTTCACCTCGAACAGCCCCGTGCGGTCGTCGTTCGGACTGTCCCCGTAGTTACCGATGCCATCGCCGCCATCGACCCGAATCAGCACCCATCGAGCATTGTTCGCGACGACGCCGAAATTCTGCACAGGTTCGGGGCTACCGGTGGTGGATACCCTGAGCAGGGTATGGTTGTCGATCACCCGCGTCCAATAGTCCTCACCTCCGAGGGACAGCAGCGCGGCGTCCGAGATTGTTTGCCCTTGGGTGACCGTTGTTCCCGAGACCGTCGCATAGGTCGGCAGCACGGGGGTTTCCAAGCTGGAATAATAAACATCGATATTCTTCATCGAGCGCCCGGCATAATTACTACCATCGCCTTGACGGTAATTCCACACATGCGCATCCGTGAGGTTGTAGGAGTCTCCCAAGTCGAAGGCAATCCACTGCCCGTCAATAACACCACCAGCTTGTGTCTGCCATGTGAGATTGTTCTCGCCCCACGTATGTGTCGAAGTCAGATCGTAAGGAGGACCCGATAACCCCGAGTTGTTGATCGCGTTCGTGGCACCACGGAGGTTGCCGTTCTGCGTTGACGCATACGCCGCCGTCGGCGTGATGAGAACCGCAGCGCCGGCCGTTTGAGCCAGTGCGATTCCGGCACCCACGAGGGCGAAGATAGCTGTGGATTTCACCTTTTTGGCTTTCATGGGTCGAGTCTTGAGGATTGGTGTTGATTGAGGAATGCGCAGGGTGGGAGCATGTGGAGCGCAGGGATCGGAGGCGCGGCTGTTGCCAGCCGCTTTCGGATCTGGGTTCGTTTTCGTTTTTTTGGGGATTGGCGTTTTTTCGGGAATTCGATCTTCGATCAGATTGGAGGCGAATCATCCAAACGCCGACTGCCCCAGTCCGAAAACCGTTTTCTGCGTGTCAGGAAAAGTGACAAGCGGCGGAGCCGGAGGCGAGGCACCCCGTTCCGGCATCGGCATTGCCGGTTCACCTTTGAGGTTCGAACAGCAGGATCGCGCCACCGGCGGGCTCGAGCGGGAAGGAAACGACGCCTCCCTTCACCGCGAGGTCCTTATAGGTGCCGCTCGCCCGATCAAAGATCCTCACCTTGCTGGGGCGGGCGAGTTTCAGGACGACGGCGCGCTCGAACAACTCAAGCTACTCCACGGCACAAGCTGCTGCGCCATGCGGCGGTCTTTTTGCGCCTGTGGCTGGCAAGGTTCTGCGCTTGCACCTCAACTCCATCCCAAATCCGCCCGTCGGTCGCCTCGCATCACTTCAGATCGTGGCTTGAATCCGGGGTTTTTCAGGATCGACTACATGCCGAAATTTGATGGTTTCTACCTCAGTCGGAATCCGATACCCTGGATTCTCAATCGCTCACGGTGGCGCGCAGGAAGTGCTTCGGCTCGGTGTGCGGCACGTCGAGATTGAGGGTCCAGCGCGAAACGGTGTCGGAGACCGTTTCCACCACGGGCTGGGGATCGTTTATCGTGCCCCATGATGAGAGGTTCGCGCTTCGTTCGAAGGTGATGTGCGGCTCGCGGTTTCTCGGAACGTCGAACGTGAGCGAAAGCCGCTGGTAGCCGCCGACTTCCTCGCTGCTGAAGACGACTCCCGGCTCCGTGTTGCTGGGGAACAGGGGATCGTAGCCGAGGACCCACTCCCAGGCGTTGGTGAAACGGTCGTGGTCGGGGTTGTCACCGGTATCCGCCTCGCCGGGAGGAAACGCAATGCCGGCGGCCCACTCGGCGTAGGTGAGCGCGGCGACGGTGACCTGTATGTCGTCATATACTTTCACTTCGCCATCGTCGGCTTCGAGCCAAAGATGATAGGTTCCCGGCAGGTCAAAGGTCGCGCTGGTGGCGGGCGCGGACGCGTTGATGAAATCCGGAGATCCCGGACCGGCGATCCTGCGCCAGAGGGTGGTGACCGCCGGCCCGTCGTCGGTAACCGTGCCGGAAAGCGAGGCTCCCGCGGTGTAGGTGACCGATTGATCGACGCCTGCGGAAACCTCCGGACCCACGTTGCCCGTCGTCTCCGTGGCAAGGGGATCCGCGTGCAACCCGGCCACATCCGCCGCGGAAAGAGCGCGATCGTAAAAACGCGCCATCGCCATCAGTCCGGCATAGGCCTGCACGGGTGGCGAAAGCAGGTCGTTGCCGCCGAGATGGTTAAACTGGGCGGAGCCGTCGGTGCCTGCTGCCGCCGAATCAATTTTCCCGAAGCCGGTGCCGCTGGGACCGCACCAGGTGGCGATGCCCGGAATGGCCTGAGTGTCGGCAAGCGAACCATCGAGATAAAGACGGATCTCGTCGTTGGTCAGATCGACGACCCCGACCGCATGGATGAAGCCATCCTGCCCGGGGTCCGGCGCGAGGGCCGCGGCGGCGGTCGCACCGTTGGCGACGTCCGAGGCACCGTCATCGACCAAGAACTTGATCGTCGAGCCGTCGAGGATGAACGATGAGCCGATGTCTCCACCCGTTTCCCAGAGAATTTCACGGCCGGAAGCGGGAAGCAGGTTCGGCTTGAACCAGAATTCGAACGAGGCGTTGCCGGTGCCGTATGCATTGAGGCTGGTGCTGACGCCGCCCTCCATGGTCGATCCACCCGGGAAATCCACTGCGGAATCGATGAAGTCAAGACTCGGCGCAGGATCGATCGGAGTCACGGACACCGCGGTCGTGACGGCGAATCGATCCATCACGCCAGCCGCCCCGTTGGCGTAAGCTGCGTGACCCTTGAATCCGCCGTAGATGGCTTTGCTCAGTTCGCTGACGGCGTTTCCGCTCGAGGCGCTGTCACTGGCAAAGACGGCGCCCAAAGTGCCGTCACCGGAGGCTGTGGCGATAAGAAACTCGTAATCGGTCGTGGAGCCGGCGGAACGGGTAAGCGTGGTCTCGAAGTAATACCACTGCCCGGTGGACAACGTGAAAGAATTCAACACGGGATTGCCCTCGTTATTCTCCCGCACCACGAACTTGGCCGCGCCGGTCGCCGGATTGGTCAATTCGATGGTACTGAAAGGCAGGCCGGAGAAATTGTCCGTGCCGCCATTGGTCAGGCCGAGTCGCAGGATCTGGCCGTTGACGCCCGTGCCGGTGCCGAATGCGCTCATCTTGAAATAGGCTCCCACCGTGAAGCTCTTGCCAATCGTGAATGCGTTGGCCGCATAGGACTCGCTTTGCGACCCGTCGAAAGACGCGACATTCGCATTCGCAAGAGTGATGGCGACGCTGCCATTCAACCCTCCGGTGGCGTTTTCACTGTAGCTTCCACCGTGAAACTGGGCGGCGAATTCACCCGTCGGATCGAAATCGACGACTGCCGACGGCGTGCCGCTGCCGGAAACGTTCGGAGTGACGCCGTTGCTGAAGGTGACATCGTCGCTTCCCGGAGCGGCCAGGTTTTTCCAAACCGAATTTCCATCCAAATCCTGCGAGGCATCGTACACCCGCGGAGGAGCGAATTTCAAACCGCCTGTCCCGCCGCCTCCGGTGGCACCGACATCGACGGAAAACTCGACGAATCCCGGCCCGCTTGCATCCGGGTGATCGGCAGTCAGGCGCAAGCGATAGAGCCCGTCCGCACCGAATGACAGGCCTGTTTCCGCAGCGGCCGGATGGGTGAAACCGACCGTCCCCGGCCCGGAAACCTTGATCCAGGCGTAGGTGGTGCCGGGCGGGTTGGTTTCCGCACCGACTTGCGCGCTGCCCTCCGCGACGAGCTTCACTCCGCTGCCCGCGATGGCCACCGGATCGCCCTTCGGCCAGACCAAGGACACACCTGTCGGAGGCGTCGTTTCATCACCGACAAAGGCGAACACTTCCCGCACATGGGTGATGTCGTTGGTGGTCACGCGGAAGGTCGCGCCGACGACCTGCGGCTGGGCACCATGGGCTGCGGCCAGCGTCACGGTTTGCGGAGTAGCCCAGTTCGACGCATCGAAAATCAGGCTCGCTCCACCACTCACCGAAAGATCAGCGTTTCCGCTGAAGCGGCTGGTGCTGACGGTCACCGCCTTGTTCGGGTTCGCGGAGAGGGATACCTCAAATGTCGTGGTGCCCCCGGTGGGGACGACCAGATCGTTCGCCGACAGCTCGACCTCGTAGGACGAGAACACGCCAAGGGGCGAGGTCTCGGCAGCGAGAGAATTCACGATCGCGGTCTGTGCGGCCTGCAAGTCCGCCACGACCGCAGGCTGCGCCGCAGCATGGTCGGTGGTTTCCTGGTCGTTCAGATCCCGCACGTCGTAGAGCTTGCCGCTGCGCAGTTTCCACTGGTCCTTCACGACGGCCTCGAGACCGCCGCCGTTGCCGAAATGGGCGAAACTGCGGGACACCGCCGCCGATTGCCCGGACCACACCGGCCACAGGTCGATGCCGTCGATGACGCGCCCTGATGGAGGTGTGGCACCCGCCAGGCCGGTGAGAGTGGGCAGGAAATCGGTGATCGCGCCGACTTGATCATTGATGATGGTTCCCGGCGTGATTTTGCCGGGCCAACGCGCGAGTAGCGGGACACGCACGCCACCTTCCCAAGTGCTGAATTTTCCGTCCCGCAACGGATAGGCGCAACCCACCGATCGATCTGTCAGGTTCGGGCTGCCCAGTCTGAGCCACGGACCGTTGTCCGACGTGAAAATCACCAGTGTGTCGTCGGCGATATCCAATTCATCCAGCTTGGCGAGCACGCGTCCCACGCTGTGATCCACTTCCTTGACGATGTCATAATAATGGCTCACCCCGCTACTCCCTTGAAATTTCGGCCAGATGGTGCCGTCGGCGTTGGTGAATTCGCGGTCCGACGGCCAGCACGGAATGTGGGTCATGATGTGTGCGAGCCAGAGAAAGAACGGCTTGTTGCCCGCCGATCTGCGCTGAATGAAATCGAGAGCCTCTTCGGTGTAGCGCCAGGTGAGTTGCGCCTGTTCAGTCGGCGAGTTGAAGTCCGCCTCGACGATGGTTTCGCCGCGAATCAGATCGAAGGATGCCATGTCGTTGCTGTGCGGGCTGCCGAAGAATTCCATGAATCCGTGGCGCGTGGGCATCATCTGGAACCGGTCGTGGGCGGCGGGCACGTAGCCGAGGTGCCACTTGCCGATCATGCCCGTCGCATATCCCCGCTCGCGCAGGATCTCCGGCAGGGTCACTTCGGTGGTATTGAGGCCTTTGACGGCCTCGCCGCTGCCGCTCGGGAAGAACACCTGATTCACGCTGACGCGCTTGCTGTAGCGCCCGGTGAGCAGAGCCGCGCGCGAAGGCGAACACAGGGTGGTGGCGTAAAACTGCGGCATCATCAAACCTTCGGCCGCCAGGGAGTCGATGTTGGGCGTCAGAAATCGCGCGTGGTTCGGGGCCGGGATGTCCGGGTCCGGATATCCCGGCTGCGGAGCGGGACCGGATACCGGATACTGGTTCGGCGGTGCCGGATAGGTCAACGCGCCGACATCGTTGTAGCCCATGTCATCCATGAAGATGAGGATGATATTCGGTCGTTCCGCCTGAGCGGCGACCACGGTCGCCGACGCAAGCGCCAGGACAAGCAGGACGAAGAGCTTTGCGCAGAGGTTCATGAATTGCTATGTGGATGCCGCATCGACGCAAAAGAACCCGTCGTGCGGATGACACGACACGACCGCTGAAATCGAGATAAAGGAGGGACGCCTCCAGGTCATTCACGAGCGACGGCGACGGAAGAGAATCCCCGCGAAGCAAAGGCTCAGGAGCGCCGTTGCCGATGGCTCGGGAACCAGCGTATAGGTGGCAGAGACATCATAAAGGTGGAAATTGCCGCCGGTGTTGGAAGTGGCGGTGTTGTCCCAGTAATAGAGGCGCACGCTGCCGGAGTTGACCGCAGACGGAAGATTGGCTCCGCTGTAGGAGAGAGTGTTCGCACCCGCGATGCCCGACCCGAACACAGCCGAGGTGACGACGTCGCCGGTGTCCCAACCGTTGTTGTCAGCGTCCACCGCGAGCAGGTAATTGTCGGGGGCTTGCGATCCGTTGCGCCATAGACTCACGCTGATCGAATCCCAATCATAAACATCGGAAGGGTTGAGCGTGGTGAGGGAAAACTCGATAAAACGGCCTCCGGAAAACGCGGCAGCGAGTGACTTCGCGACGACACCAGAGTCGGTTGCCTGGCGAATGTTCCACTCCTCGCCGGGATTGTAACTGCCGGCACTGTAGGAGGTGCTCCAGAATTGTCCGTTGGTGGTCGCCTTGAGCTCCACCGTGCTGTCGGCAACCGTGATCTGGGGAATGGTAACGTTATCCGCCAGCAACGAGTTGTTGCCCCATTGCATGGCGCTGTTTTCGGTCGAATCGGCGAGGCGGCCGTCGATGTTGATCGTGGCGGCGGAGGCCACCGTTCCGCAGGCGAGTATCGCCGAAATGGTGGTGGTGTGAATAGGGTTCATGATTGGTGGGGGTTGGCCGAGACCGGACCGCCGGTGGGCGGCTCCGGGACCGGGCGAAAGATAGGGGGCTTTCGAATTTTATCTGTGCATGCGCTTGGAATCAGAATGGCTGTCAATTTGGCAGCTACTGCGATAAAACGAAAACAGATCCTGCTTGTCAGCAGACATCACAAGTTGCGGGACAGGGTGCGACGGGACGTTCGAAACGTGGGTCCGGCGGCAACTTGGCGGAGAATCCATCTCCGCTGAGAGGCATTCCACCATGCCTGGCGTGGAGCGTCGGGATCATGAGCCTTGGGACTCGAACAGCAGAATCGCGCCGCCCGCGGGCTCGAGCGGGAAGGCGACGGTGCCGCCCCTCACCGCGACGTCCTTGTAGGCGCCGCTCGCCCGGTCGAAGATCTTCACCTTGCCCGGGCGGCCGAGTTTCAGGACGACGTTTTGTTCCGCGTAGGCGTTGTGGTTGGCGAAAAAGGCCGCCTGATGTCCCGTGTCGGCGTAGTTCGACAGGCCCATGACGAATTCGCCGCCGGCCGGTTGGATCCAGAAATCGCCGGGGAAGCCGTGGTCCTGCAGGCCGGGAGGCAGGACGCTCTCGCCGTCCTTGGCTTCCACCGGCCGGTTTTTCGAATCCATGGTCCACGGGGTCGAGTAGATCGCGGTGGGCAGGCCGAGCTTGGCGATTTCATTGCGCATCGGCGCGATCCACTCGTTCACTCGGGCGAGATCCTCACCGTTCTGGTTGAGCTTGAAGTTGCCCATGTCCATGAACCTGGAGCCGATGTGCCACATCGAGGCGCGCAAGCCGCAGGCGATCGAGGTGGTTTGCGTGTGCAGCATGCGGTTGAAGTTGCCCTTGCCCGCGATGCCGGGATCCGAAGAGCAATAGCGGCCGAGCCGGCTGTCGTGGGGCTGCGCGGCCTTCCAGCCATTGATGAGATTGATGAAGTTCTTGTGCGGTCCCCTCTTCCAGTGGAAGTCATAGAAGCTGATGATGTCGGATTTGGCGAGGAACTGCATGCCATCGCTCTTGTAAGTGCCGGCGAAAGTCGCGTGCGTGGGATCCCACTGGTGCACGTTTTCGATGTCGCGCGCCCGGCCCTCACCCTTCGAGCCGAAGCGGTCGGACCACAGGTGGTAGGCGGCGATAGTGGGATTTCCGCGCAGGCTTTTGAGCAGCTTCTCGGAGCCTTCGGGGTCCTTGTAAACGTGAGGCGTGTCGAGCAGGTCCACGACCATTCGGACGCCGTGCTTTTTGCAAAGCGCCTCCCGTTCCGGAGTGTAGGTGCAGAGGATGGCGTTGAAGTGTCCTTCGGTGGTGATCGTCTTGAGGAGCTTGTCGAAGGACTTCGGATCCTTGGGCAATGGGTCGTTGCCGTAGCCGTTGATGAAGATCGCCAGGTAGGTGTCCAGCTTGCGTTGGGCGGCGTCGTCGTTCTCGGAGTGGGCGGCCGGGCTCAGGGCGAGGCCGGCGGCCAGCAGCAGGGTCGGTGTTTTCATGGTGTTTGCGGTTTCGGATGGAAATGGGAAAGGCGGCGGGCCAGCGGGATGCCAGTGCCGGCTATTCGGCGGCGGATTTCTTCCGGGCGTGGCGGTGGACCAGGGTGAAATGGTCGAGCGGCCGGCCATCGACGCCCACCTGCCAGCCGCGGAGGGTTAGCCCATCGACCTCGATCACCGTGCATCCCGGCACGGCGAGGCCGCCGCGTTTTCCTTCCGGCGCGTCGAAGGTAACCATTGCCGGGTGATCGAAATTTCCGAATGGACGGACGCCGCCCGCCGTGCCGGAGACGACATACATCGTCCCACCGCCGGGAACCGGCTCCTTGAAGATTGGTGCGTCGCGACCATCGCCCTCCGCCATGAGGTGGGCTTCCGCCGAGAAGGTATCCGCCCCACCGAGATGCCCGGCAATCAGGCGGGACCGCTGGTAGGTATGGTCGTGGCCGGCGACCGCCAGATCCACCCCGGCTTCATCGAACAAGGGCACCATCCGCTTCCTCAGATCCGCCAGCAGGCCGTCGTCGCTGCGGTAATTGCCGGCGCAGTACATCGGGAAGTGGTTGACCGCGACGAGCCACTCGTTGTCGGCGGTCCTCAGATTCTCGCGGATCCACTCGAATTGCTTCCGCCACGCCGGGTGATCGGGATTCGTCGATTCCTGCCACCAGGAAATCCACGGATCGAAGACCATCAGGTGCAGGTTTCCGAGATCGACGGAATAGTAGAGCGCGCCTTTCGATGCCGCGCCGCCGGGCCGGCCACTGCGGTCGGCGGTGAAGAGGTGGGTGTAGGCGCCGTCGATGTCGTGATTGCCGGTGCAGGGCCACAGGGGAGTGTGGCGGAGTTCGTCGGCATAGACCTGGAAGAGGGCCGCCTGATACATCTCGTCGGTGCCGAGCGGGTAGGCGTTGTCGCCGAGCAGGATGATGCCGTCGAGGTCCCGGTCCGCGTTGAACTTGCGAAAGCCGTTGCGGACCCGGATCGGATCCGCCGGACCGTCGGCTGCAAGCGCCGATGCGAGGTCATCCTCTCGCGGGCGGTTCGAGCCGCAATCCCCGAGCAGCAGGAAGCGCATTCTGCGCGCCGCTCCCGGCGCGGGCGCGGTGCGGAAACGGTGCTGCGCGTCGGCGCCGCAAAGCGTCGCGCCGTCGGCCTCCACCGAGTAGTAATAGGTCGAGTCCGGCTCCAGTCCCTCCAGTCTCGCCTGCCAGTCGCGGACGCCCGGATAGTGAACCGAGAATTCGGTGGCTGCCAGTGCTTGGTCGAGACGGTTGAAGTCCCGGCCGTAGCGGAGAATCGAGCTGTGGCGGACCGTCGCATCGGTGCGCCAGCGGATCGTGATCCCGTCGGGCCGCTGTCCCTGGAGATAGGGTGCCCGCCTCAGCTCCGCCGCCTGCGCATCGGCGGCCCGCGCGCCGAGCCGGGGCGTTTGGACGACAGTCCTCAAGATGCCGGTAAACCGTCTGTGTCGGGAGTGGGTCATGGTGGTCTCAAATTGCCTGAGGAAGAATATCTATCCGTGATCACGATCGATTCCCCTCAGCGATCACCGGGAGATATCGAAAATTCCCGGGGGCCGGACAAGATGTTGTCTCAACTTCCGCGGTGTCAGGAGAAATGACATGTGGATCATCGCTCTGAGTCATTGGATCCGTGACTGCGGGAATCCGGCGCGCGTCGATCGGCGGCGAATCGCTTGATTTTCCGGACTCTCCGGTCCGGCTCCTCGAAGCGAGGTGACCCCTTCCGCGCGCGAGCAGCCGGCGAGTCCTGACGTCTGCGCCGCTGCGTTGTGGCGAGTTCCGTGCCATGGCGTTCGTTGCTGTTCCCGCTCCGCCTTGACACGCGTAGAGGGGCGTCGATAGCTGCCGTCATTCGCATGAAATCCCGATCCATCCCGCTCGTGTTTCTCCCGCTTGCCTGCGCACTGAACCTCGCCGCCGCCCAAGACGCCTCGCCGCCGGACGAACCGCTCAGCCTGTGGTTCGACAAGCCGGGCGGCTCGTTTCTCGAATCCTGCGTGCTGGGCAACGGCCGGCTCGGCGCGATGGACCTCGGCGGCGTCGAAAGGAACCGCATCGTGCTCAACGAATCGTCGATGTGGTCCGGTGGCCCCTACGACGGCAACCGCTACGGCGCCTACCGCTGCCTGCCGGAGGTTCGCGAAAAGCTCTTTAGCGGAGACATCGGCGGCGCGTGGCAGGTGCTGTCGGCATCGTTCCGCTATGCCGATGGAGTCGGCGGGTATCGCAACGCCTCGCAATTCGGCTGCTACCAGACGCTCGGCGACCTGACGCTCGACTTTTCCGGTGTCTTCAAGCCCGGCATTTCCTCACCCAGCGGCCACCCGGGAGCGCATGAACATGAATCCATCGCCCGCACGGTGGACGACGATGCCGACACCAAGTGGTTCGTCGAGCGGCCGGAGACTCCGGTGGTTTGGCAGGCGCAATGGGAGAATGCGCAGGAGGTGGCGTCCTACTCCTTCACCAGCGGCAACGACATGCCCGACCGCGACCCGCGGTCGTGGGTGCTTGAGGCTTCGATGGATGGCGGGTCGTGGATCGAGTTGGACCGACGGGAAGCGGACCGGGCCTTCGAGCAGCGGCAGCAGAAGAGGTCCTTCGAGCTGAAGCGCCCGGCGAAGTTTCGCTGCTACCGCTTCACCTTCGGCCCGACTCCCGCAACCTCCCTGCAGCTCGCCGAAATCTCCTTGAACGGCGCCGCCAAGTTGACCAACGCCGCGCCCGAAGCCTACCGTCGCGATCTCAATCTGCGGACCGGCGTGTCGAGCACCCGCTACACGCTCGGCGGCGTCGCGCTTGCCCACGAGCTGGTGGTTTCGAAACCCGACGAAGTGATCGCGCTGCATCTCAAGGCATCGAAACCCGGAGCGCTGACCTTCATCGTCGCACTCTCGCGCAAGCAGGACGTGAGCTACCGGGCGGAAGGCAGTGTGCAGGTGATGGAAGGCCAACTGCCCTTCGACAAGCCCGGCGGCGGGGGCGAAGGCGTGCGCTATCAGGCGCTGCTCGGTGCCGCGACGAAGGGCGGCAAGAGCGTCACCACCAAGGAAGGCATCCGGATCGTCGGCGCGGACGAGGCCACGCTCATCGTTTCCGCCGGCACGAGTTGGGCGGGCGGGGATTTCGAAGCGGCGGGGCGCAAGCGCCTGACCGCCGCGCTGGCGAAACCCTTCGACGAGATCCGCGACGCCTCGGCGCGGCATCACGCGAGCTTCATGGATCGGGTGAAACTCACGCTGCCCGAGACGCCGGAGTCGCATCGTCCCACGCCGGAGCGCGTGCGGTCGCAGGAGGCGCGGCGCGATCCGTCGCTGGAGATGTTGTATTTCCAGTTCGGCCGCCATCTCATGGTTTCGGGTTCGCAGCCGGACTCGCAATTGCCGCTCAATCTCCAGGGCATCTGGGCCGAAGAGTACAAGACTCCATGGAACGGCGACTTCCACAGCAATATCAACCTGCAGATGAACTATTGGCCGGCCGAGGTGACCCATCTGTCCGATTGCCACATGCCGCTGCTGCGTTTCATCAGCGAGGTGGCGGAGGAGGGGAAAAAGACTGCCAAAGCCTATTTCAATGCGCCGGGATGGATGGCCAACCACACCCAGAACGCATGGTATGACACCGCGCCGAGCAACCTCGGCGCCTGCGTCGGCCCGACCTGTGGCGCGTGGCTCACCCAGCACATCTGGCAGCACTATCAGTTCACCCACGACAAGGATTTCCTGAAGGAGTACTACCCGGTGCTTCGCAGCGCCTCCGAATTCATGGCGGCGGTGTTGGTGAAGGATCCCGAGAGCGGCAAGCTGGTTGTCGCGCCGTCGAACTCGCCGGAGAACCACTACGCCTATGTCGATCGCAACGGCAACCGCCAGACCACCTCGCTCTGCATCGGCTCGACCTTCGACCAGCAGATCACCCGCGAGTTGTTCAGGAACACCGCGGAGGCCGCGCGGGTGCTCGGCATCGATGGCGGCTTCGCCGCCGAACTCGACGCCAAGCGCGCGCAGCTCGCGCCGACCCGCCTCAACAAGGATGGTCGCATCATGGAATGGCAGCAGGATTTCGAGGAAACCGAAGTTCATCACCGCCACGTCTCGCACCTGTGGGGCCTGCACCCGGGCAGCGAGATCACTCCGGCGACGCCTGCGCTATTCGAGGGTGCGCGGCGCTCGCTCGAGCGGCGCGGCGATGCCTCGACCGGCTGGTCGATGGCATGGAAGGCGAACTTCTGGGCGCGGCTCCACGACGGCGACCGCGCGGAGAAGCTCCTCTCGATGCTGATCCAGCGGGGCGCGCCGAATTTCCTCTGCCTGCACCCGCCGTTCCAGATCGACGGCAATTTCGGCGGCACCGCCGCGGTCGCGGAAATGCTCCTGCAAAGCCAGGAAACGACCGCCGACGGCCAACCGGTCCTGCACCTGCTGCCCGCCTTGCCGACCTCATGGCACACCGGCCGGGTCACCGGCCTGCGGGCGCGGGGAAATTACCGCGTCGATATTCAATGGAAGGACGGCAAGGTCACCGACTACCGCATTTCCTCCAGCGACCCGCGCCCGGTGGCGGTGCGCGTGAACGGGGAAAGGAAAACCATCCGCTCTCAATCGTGATCGTGCGATCGTCTTGCGGGTTGCGGAAACCCGCAGCTACCGGACTCGAACATGCAGCCGTTCTTCACCGCCTCCCGATGATCCGCCCCGGAACAACCCGATGCAGTTGAAATCGATGGCCAACCCGCGCTCTCCAACCCGATATTCATATGTCAAACAAGCAAACAGTCCTCATGGTTGCCAATGGTGACCTCCGCCTCTCCGCCAACCAGAATTGCTGGTTCGAGCAGGAGAAAATGGAACAGGAACTCGCGAAGGTGTTCGCCTCGCTGGGCGCGAAGGTGAAGCGCGTTCACCCCTACAAGCCGGACCGGAAGCACGGCTTTATCTCAAGCCAGCGCGAGGGCATGGACGTTTTCGCGAAGATCGACCGCAAGGCCCCGCTCGTGATCGCGGAATGCGTGTGGCAATACTCCCACCATCTGCTGCACGGATTGATCTCGCACCAAGGCCCCATCCTCACCGTGGCGAATTGGAGCGGAACCTGGCCGGGCCTGGTTGGTATGCTCAACCTGAACGGTTCGCTGACAAAGGCGGGCGTGAAATATTCGACGCTCTGGAGTGATGATTTCCAGCAGGATCAGGCATTCCGCAAGAACCTCGACACCTGGCTCAGGACCGGTTCGGTGAAACATGCCACCAGCCATGTGAAGAAACACACCGGAAGTTCCGCTCCGGCGCGGGCCAAGGCGGTGGCCGACAAGCTCGCGAAGGATCTCGACCGCAACAAGGCGATCCTCGGTATTTTCGACGAATTCTGCATGGGCATGTATAATGCGGTGATCCCCGATGAACTGTTGTTCCGGACGGGCGTCTATAAGGAGCATCTCAGCCAGAGCGCGTTGTTCGCCGAGATGCGCAACGTGACGAAGGCGGAGGCCGAGGAGGTTTTCGCCTTCCTGGTGAATCGCGGCTTCAATTTCCATTTCGGCACCAACGGGAAAACCGACCTGACCAAGCCACAGGTGATCGACCAATGCCGGATGTACGTCGCCGCCTGCCGGATCGCCGACACCTTCGGATGCGATGCCATCGGCATTCAATACCAACAGGGCCTCAAGGACCTCTGTCCGGCGTCCGACCTCGTCGAGGGCATGCTCAACAGCACGGACCGACCGCCGGTGAAGAATGCCGCGGGCATGCTGATCATGGAAGGGGAACCCTACCCGCACTTCAACGAGGTGGACGAATGCTGCGGCCTGGACGCCCTGATGACCAAGCGCGTGCACAAGGCGCTGAAGCAACCCTTGGAGACGACACTTCACGATTTGCGCTGGGGCGATTGGGACCAATCGGGCACGACCGACGAATACGTGTGGGTTTTCCTGATCAGCGGGTCCGCGCCGGTCGAACATCACATCGGTGGATGGAAGGGCAGCCACGGATACCGCCAGCCGGCGATGTACTTTCCGCTCGGCGGCAGCACGCTTCACGGGGTGGCCAAGCCCGGTGAAATCGTCTGGAGCCGCGTGTTCATCGAGGATCGCAGGCTCAAGATGGACCTTGGTCGCGCCAAGGTGATCGCCCTGCCCGAGAAGGAAACCCGGCGTCGCCTCGACGAGACCACGCCGCAATGGCCGATCATGCACGCGGTAACCTACGGCGTGAGCCGCGACCAGATGATGGCGCGCCACAAGGCGAACCACCTGAACGTCGCCTACGCAACCAGCTCCACGAATGCCGACCTCTGTCTCCACACCAAGGCCGAACTCGCGAAGCGTCTCGGCATCGAGGCGCATGTCTGCGGCACCAAGGCGGATGGATCAAAATTCTGAGTCCCCGGCGGCCGTCGATCAAACGCGGGTCCGCACCGGGCGGCGAATGTTCTCTTTGACTTCCCGCGTTCATCGATCTCCGCCCGCTTGCGGACGGCGAGATGAAGTTGACGAAGCTTGGATTCGTCATTTCGACTCCGTCATGAGCTGCACCGGGCCGAGCAGGCCGGAGGGGAAAAGCTCGGTGGTTTGCGTGTATTTGATGGCGGTGGTCTTGGTCCGACGTTGATCCTCGGGAAGGAAGGCGTCGCCGGCGAGGCGGTTGGGCCAGATGTTGGTCACGCCGATTTGAAGGCGGTTCGTCCCCGGGCGCAGCGCATCGGTCACATCCACGCGGTACGGTTTGGTCCAGAGCACGCCCAGGTTTTTGCCGTTGAGGTGGACCTCCGCGACATGATCGACCTCGCCGAGATCGAGGAGCACCCTGCCTCGGGATGGCGAGGCCGTGAACTCCTTCTCATAGACCGCCTGGCCGGAATAGTACTTCACGGCATCCTCAGGACGGGTGGTCCAGTCCTGGAGCTTCTCGAAAACGATCCGCGCATCCTTCACGCCCGCCGGTTGCGGATAGAACCAGGCCGGATCGAATTGCACGGTCCATGGACCGTCGATTCCCTGCAATGGCTGCGTTTCGGTCCAGTTCTTTCCGGTGCGCTCGGTTTCCTTCGTCGGCTTCCGGAACACGACGAACACCGAGCCGCAGGGCTCGAAGCGCAGAGGCACGGTGGTGCGGCCGTTTTCGATGCGGAAGGCGCCCGCCTCGCGAACGGTTCCCGTGACCGGATCCCAGAGTTCGGGGACACGGCCGCTGACGCGGAACACGCATTCGACCTGCTCGACCGGCTGCCAGAGACTGGCGACGAAATAGATTTCCGCATCCCCGGTCCTGCGATGGATCCAATCGATCCTCCCCTTGTCGCTGATGCCCCGACACTCGAAATCCGGCGTCACGCCCTGATCGGCCAGAATCTGGAGCAGGGGCTTGCCCCAGATCACTTTGCCCTTGCCCAGGACGTGCTCTCCCGATTGACCGGGCTGCTCAGTGCCCCAGATTTTCCGCACCAGCGCGCGAAATTCCTCGGGATCGTCATTCAGCCCGTACGGTTCCGGATTCGGCTTGCCGGAAATCACCGCGCCCTGTTCCACCATCTTGGCGATTTTACGCAGCACCGGCACCGACATCGGCTCGGAGCCGTCCAGCGCCATCACGCGATAGCTCAGTCCATCCGGCAGCACGATGCGTCCGTCGCGGGCGGACATGCGACTGAGCAGGATGTCGGCGTTCACCCGATCGTAATCGTAGAGGCCTCGAAACCGTGCGCCGGGCGGATAAAGCGCGCTGAACATGTCCTTCCGCATCAGGTGTTGGCCGATTCCGTTTCCGGTGAACCATGCCACGTCGGGCGCGAAGACGCCTTGGCGCAGGAGATAGGAACAGCGGGCGAGATAATCGAGGAAGGCGTGCGATTGCGGCCACCAGGTGGTGTAACGGTTGAATTGCGTGCCGGCCCAGTAGGCGACGCCCGGGATGCCGTCTTCCCAGGGAGAGAGGCTGTAGCCATGGATGCAGTGGCGCGTCAGTCCGTCGCAGAACGCCTGGTCCCCGCAGGGCTTCATGCGGAAGGGCGTGGCCTGCCACGGGTCGTTGCCCCCGGTGAAGGCTTCGCAGAGGACCTCGCCGAGCCCGTAGCCGTGGGCCGCCGCCGCGGCGTCCCGCAGAAGAAAGCGTCGCTCGTCCTTCACGCCGCGGTGGTTGCCGGGAATCCAGAATTCGCCCATGGGAATGTCGCAGCGGGAGAGGGACTTCAGCACATCGGTCTGGTACTGGTGCGGGCCGGATGCCTCCGAGGCAAACCTCAGTCCGGCGGCCTTCGCCAATGCCTTGTGATGGCCGTAATGGTTGTCGGCGAACAGGTCGCTGATGGTCAGCCGGTAGTCGCGCTGGAAGCGCCGGGTGCGGCTCTCGTCGCCCACCGTGCGTCTGGCCAGCACCGGCAGCCACGGCATGATGTCATAGCCCCGCCGCACCCGGAATTCCTCGGCGAAGCGGGCGGTCCAGGTCTGTTCCTTTCCTTCGTAGCTGTCGCACTCGACGAAACGAAAGGCCTTGCGCTCCTCTGGAGTCATCGAGCGCAGCAGGGGCTGGATGGTCTGTTCCCAGTGGCGGTCCAGCGCTTCGGTGCTCAGGTGGTCGATCGCCACAAAGTGATTCGGGGGCACCTGCACCGCCATCTGGCAGAACCGCAGCACATGCCAGTCACCGGGCGGCGCATCCCATTGCAGGTTCCCCTGCACGTCCATTTTCCCCGACAGGTCGATGACGGATTCCGGAGGAATGATTCCCTGAATGGGAACCGCCACCACCGCCACATCGCGATAATACCGCGGCGTCTTCTTGTCCGGTTGCAGCCCGACTTCCTTCGGCAGGGGCACGTCAAGGCTTGTCCGCGCGCCTCCTTTCACGGGGATGGCCGAATGGACAAGCTGCTGGGCCAGGTATTCCTCGGGCAGATCCACCTGTCCACAGCCGGCCGGGCCTTCCGTGATGCCCAACTCGATGTCCAGCCGGGCCGCTTCCCGCGCCAAATGTCGATAGGATTCCATGTCCCGGGCCGTCCAGGGCCAGGGCGACGGCTCCGCGGGTCCCATGTCGGGCATCGGCACGCCCGCGCCGGTGTGATCGAGGGTTGGAACCTCCCGGTTCTCCGTTGTTCCATACTCGATTTTCGCCTTCCGGCCGAAAGGATTGATGGAACCCGGGCTGAGTTGATAAATCAGGCACGAGGTCACCCCCTGCGCCTTCATCTGCTCGAGATGCTGCGTCAACACCTCCTTTGAGTAGCCCCACGGCCATAAAAAGCCGTACACCGCCGGTCGGTCGGACGCGGGCGGCGAGGCGAATCCCTCCATTGCAAACCCGTCGGCCGGATTGACTGCCGAGGACGAGGCCGCCTTGGGGGCTCCCGACCCGGGGAGGCGTTGGCCGCCTTCCTGTTGGGCATGCAAATCGACGACGCCGAGACCGGTTGCGAGGAGTCCTAACAGACATCGTGGGATTCTCGAATTCATGACGGTTTTCGTGGGGCTTGACGGACGCCTGAAGCCGTATCTCCGATACGTGGATGCCGGGGGCGTCTCCTTCCAGCGATCGGGGGGGAAAGGAGAATGGCCTCGCGGACGGGGCCATCTTGATGGAGTGAAATGGAAGGGGAATCGTCTCTCAACGAGTTCTCCTGCGAATCAACGGAAGCCCCGCCACAGCGGCGATCAAAAGCATGCCGGAAGACGGTTCGGGAATGGCCGAGATCGACAGGTTGTCGATGCTGGTGTCGCCGGCGCTTCGCCACATGCTGAAGGCTATGTAGTTCTGGCCCTCGCTGTCCCAGGTGAACGCGCGGTTGCTGTCCACGGCCACGCCGTTAATGGTGAGTGTCGCCGTCGCCGCCGTGCCGGCGGAGAAACCGGTCGTCAACACCTCCAACTGCACATTGTAGGAGGAAGCAGCGGTTGTGCTGAAGTTATGACCAGCGCCACCAATGAAGACAGTACCAGCTCCGGTTGGTCTGATCAAGAAACCGTAGTCCGTGGTCGAATAGGTGAACAGATTTCCGCCGTCATTCAATCGATCACCGGAGGACGAGGTGCCGAGCGACAAGCCCGTAAACTGGCTGGCGTTGGGGACGACATCGAAGCTGATCGTGAATCCGCCGCCGGCGATACTTGCCGCATCGGAAAAATCGTGGTCGGGCGAGACGATGGGACCGGCATTGTTATTGCCGGTGCTCCAATGGAGCGAATTACCTGAGATGCTGGCATTCGCGTTTGCGGATTTGCTCCAAGTGACCGTAGCCAGCGAGCCGGATTGGCGTGACGCCAGATCGTCGTTCATGCCCGTATTGGTAGTGTCGAAATCATCCGACAAGAGCCCGTCCGCTCCGGCCATCGGCGTCAACAGCAACATCGCTCCGGTCCGGATTGTTCCATTCAGGAACGATCGAATGTCTTTCATGTTGGGATTATATTCTTGGGTTAGGGGGGGCGGTGGAGGGATCTTCGCGCTGCTCGGAAACGATAGCCTTGAGCGAGGCGTAGCGTAGGGTAAAGAAATGGAAAATCCTGGGTGGACGGTCAAGGAGCCCCGGCGGGTTTCTGGTTGTCACCAAAAGTGACAAGTGCCACCAGGTATTG
>CALGOH010000160.1 GCA_937957985.1 uncultured Verrucomicrobiae bacterium | reverse complement strand
GGTCGATGCGGTCGAGCCGGGCGAGGAGCTTTTCGAGGAAGCCGGACTTCATGGGCAGACGGACGACTTCATGACGGAAGACTGGAGGAGAGCTTCGTTTCGGAGTTTGAGGGCGGGGCGAGAGTCGTTAGGAAGAAAGGGTGAATGATGAAGTTCTGGTGATTTTGTGCACCTTTCCGGATGAGGCGGTGGCGCGTCAGATTGGCGCGCTGTTGGTGGAAAAGCAAGTGGCGGCCTGCGTGAACGTGGTGCCGGGGCTGCGCTCGATCTATCGCTGGCAGGGCGAGGTTCACGACGATCCGGAGGTGCTCGCGGTGATCAAGACGACCCGCGAGGCCTATCCGCGGTTGGAGGCGGCGCTGCTGGAAGCCCACCCCTACGAGGTGCCCGAGGTGCTGGCGCTGCCGGTGGCGGCGGGGGCCGAGGCGTATCAGCGTTGGGTGGCGGAACAGTGCCAGTCTGCGTAAAGCTGCGTATTACTTCGCTTCGGTAAGCATTTCGCCAGCGGAGCCGCGGGGGTGGTGGGTGCGGATTTCCTTCGAAACCGTGGGAATTCCCGCGAATCAGGCGGAAAATTCGACCCGGCGGTCTTGACCTCGATTCCAAGATTCGGGCTTGTTGGCAGTTATCATGATGCCGAAATGGACTCGTTTCCCCGGGTGGAGCCTGATGGTCGCCGCCTCCCTCCAAGCCGCCGAGGTGCTGCCCGACCAGGATCGCGACGGGCTGCCGGATGCCTGGGAAAGCGCGAACGGACTCAATGCGGCCGATCCGGGTGATGCGGATTCCGATGATGACAAGGACGGCCTGGGCGCGCTGGTCGAGTACGGTCTCGGCGGTTCGACGACGAACGACGACCGCGGGCTGCTGCCGCAGTTGGAGTTGATCGAGACGGCCGATGGCGTGCGGGTGCGGCTGAGCTTCAACCGCCGACGCGACAACCCGCTGGTGGCGGTGGTGCCGGAGGTCGGCACGACGCTCGGCGACTGGTCGGGCGAGGCACTGGAACTGGTCGATGAGCCGACGCGGCTGCCCGACGGAATGGAGGCGGTGACTTACGAAAGTCCCGACGCGGTCGAGGACGAGGAAAGGCAGTTCCTGCGGGCGCGGCTGCGGGTGATCCTCGGCGTGCTGGAATCCGGGCTGGGGAGCGGGTCGGAGATCACCTCGCCGTCGTTCGGCACCGGTGGCACGACCACGCTCCTGCCCGCCGACTTTTCCCCGGGACGCGACGGCGATGCGGCCCGGGTCGAGGGCGGCGGGATGATCCGCTTTCCGGCGGGCGGCGGCGGGTTGAACCTGGAGCGCGGCGAGGTGGAATTCTGGTACCTGCCGGAGGTCGATTCCGATGCCGACACGACGGCGCGGGTGCTGTTCGTGGTCGGGGCCTACGGCGGGATGCCGTCGCTGGTGCTGGAGGAAACCGACCGGCTGACCTTTGCCCTGACGACCGCGACGCGCACCGAGAAGGTTTCTTCCGTCCCCGGACTGCGTTTGTGGTCGGCGGGTCAATGGGTGCACATCCGGGCGGCTTGGGACAACTCGAGCGCGGCGGACTCGCTGCAGGTCTTCGTCAACGGCAAGCGGATCAGCGCGGGCGGGGCCGCCGGCGGCTGGTCGCTGGCGGAGGGCGGGGCGCCGACGCATTTCTGGCTCGGCTCGGCGAACGATGCCGGCGACTCCCCGGCGGGCGGGCGCTTCGACCAGCTCGTGGTGCGCGATCACCGCCAGCTCTGGGAAGGGACCAACTCGGCGCCGACGCTTTCCCCGATCGCCGGCGTGTGGGTGCAGGAAGGCGGCACGATCGGCTTTTCGGCGATCGCGGCCGATGCCGACGGCCACGATCTGACCTTCTCGCTCGAGCCCGGGGCGCCTCCCGGTGCCACGCTGGATCCTGCGACCGGCGCCTTTTCGTGGACCGCGCCCGCGGCGTCGGCGCCGTCGTCCTACACCTTCGGCATCCGCGTCACCGACGACGGCACGCCGTGCATGAGCAGCGTCGCGCGGGTGGTGCTGGGGGTCGTCGGAAACAACGCGCCGGTGCTGTCGAACATCGCGCCCGCCAGCCAGAGCAGTTCTCCGGAGGGAAGCCCGGCGGTGAGTTTCGATTGGTCGGACGCCGACCACGACATCGTCGGCGTGCAGCTCGATCTGGTGAACTCGATCCAGAACGTCACCTCCGACGCGCCGCTGCCGGACGTCGATTTCGGGGCCGCCTCGGGCACCGCCCAGCTCGACCTCGATCCGTCGAAGCTGCCCTTCGGCACCACGACCTTCACGCTGACGCTGGTCGATTCGCAGGGCAACACCTCGACCGGCGGCAATTTCACGCTCGACGTGCTCGGGCCCGGGTCGAGCACCACCACGCCGAGCATCAACCTGTTCAACAGTTTCGCCTCGCAGATCACCCAGCCGCTCGGGCCGCTCGACGTGCTCTATCCGAGCCTCGAGACGCAGATCACCGACGCCGACCAGGATCTCGAGCGGCTGCGGGTGACCGTCGAGCGCCCCACCGGTTCCCCTGAAACCTTCGAGATCCCGTATGCCTCGATCCTGGGTGCGGAATATGCCGGGACGCTGCACACCTTCACGCTGCGACCGGTCAAGATCACCAACACCTCGCCGACCGGAACCTACCATTTCCACCTCGTCGCGATCGATGCCGACGGCAACCAGAGCGCGCAGGGCAGCACCTCCTTCACCCTCACCGGGCTGAACTTCTTTTCCGCGAAGACGGTGCGCATCGAGTCCTTCGACCCGATCGACGGACCGTGGGGCGGGAGCGTCGAGATGTACGGACAGTTTCCCGCGGCCGCCGACGAGACGCTCACCGTCCTGCTCAACGAGGCCGAGTGCCCGGTCGAGTTCCAGGGGACGAGCGTGCTGCGGGTGACGATTCCCGACGGCGCGCGCAGCGGTCCGTTCGTCGTCCGTTCGTCGCGCGAAACGGCGGCGATCTCGCCCGATGAGTTCGAAGTGGACGACACCGTCCGCGTCGAGCCCGAGCAGGCGGCGGAGTTCGACGATGGCGGCGAGGCGGTGACGGAAGCGGACGTCGAGGTCACGGCGGGCGGGACGATGCGGTTCGTGGCGCTGGCCAGCCGTCTGCCGGTGGATGGCGGGGAAATCGTGTGGGCCGTGAACGACATCGAGGGTGGCAATGCGGGGATCGGCACCATTTCGGCCGACGGCCTCTACGCCGCGCCGGCGAGCATCGCGGGGCCCTTTTCGGTCGAGATCACGGCCTCCTTCGCCGACGATCCGGACACCTCCGATTCCATCACCGTGTTCGTCGTTCCGGTGTCGATCCCGCCCGGTGGCGGTCTGGTTCCGGCGGTCTCCGGCGGCGACCTGGTGTCGGTGGACGGGCTCACGCTCCTGTGGGTCCCGCCGTCGAGTCTCGCGGCCGACACGACGATCACCCTGCGCACCTTGCGGCCCGACGAGTATCCCCCGGCGAACCCCGGCGTGCGCATCGTCGGCGCCGCCGAATTCGGGCCGGACGGGCTGGTCTTCGCCACGCCGGGGGAGGCCTACATTCCGCTCCAGCGCGTGATGGAGGCGGGCACGCCGGTGACCGTGCGCCTCTACGATCCGGTGGGCATGAGCTACGACCCGACGCCGATCGCGGGTGAAGTCTCCGAGGACGGCCTGTCGGCGGTCTTCGAGATCGGTCATTTCTCGATCGCGGTGGTCGAGGAATCCGACACCTATCCGGGCGCGCCGACCGTCGCGCCGACGATCACCGGACTCGCCACGGTGGCCAAGGGCAGCCTGTCGGCGTCGATCTCCGATCAGGAAGGCCGCGCCTTTCCGCTGTTCATTTCCGGCACCGACTTCTTCCGCGACCTGCAGGTGAAGTTCCTCAACGAGGCGCCCGACGACACCGAGACCGACCGCTTGTCCGCCGGTCCGCTGGTCGTTTCGCAGGACGGCACCGAGGCGGGGCTCACGCTTTTCATGAAGCCGGACACCGGCCTCGACGCGCCGGACACGCAGGACTACCGGCTCGTTCTCGAGCGGCCCGGCGTCGGCAGCGCCGAGGCGGTGATCACCGTCGAGGGCCTCGACGAGCTGATCCTGCCCGACAACCACACCGAGCCGTGGAACAACATGGCGCCGGCGACCTTCTCGACGCTGGTCGTGCCCGCCACCTCGCGCATCGAGGTCGAGCAGGGCGAAATGGACATCACCTGCACCGGCCCGATCGTCGTCGATGGCGTGATCGACGCCAGCGGCGCGGACGGCGCGGACGGCGTGCTCGGAAACGGCGCCGCCGGCGGCCTGACCGGCGGCGGGGGCGGCGAAGGGGTGGTCAAGAACGTCGCCCGCGACATCGAGCACATCAACAACATCACCGACCTCAACATTCGCATTCCGAATTATGGCGAGGACGCCAACGTCACCAGCACCGCCGGCGGCGTCTCGCGCGGCTTCGGCGGTCGTTCCGGAGTCAGCATCGACCTCGACCTGGTGGAGTTCGCCGAGCGCGTCGGGCGATGCTACCTCAATGGCGGGGTCGATTGCATCGACTTGGTGATCGAGATCATCGAGACCGCCAACCAGATTGACGATCTGGCCAGCGGCGACATCAGCGGCAAGTTCGGCGGCGGCGGCGCGCCCTTCACCGGCCCGGCGCCCGACGGTCACGGCGGCGGTGGTGGCGGCGGCAGCGGTTCCTTCACGATCAAGGGACCGAACCCGTTCTTCCCGCTCGGGCCTTCGAAGGTCTTCATCCGCTGCCTCGGCGGCGGCGGGGGCGCCGGCGGCGAGGGCGGTCGCAGCGTGCGGCTGGAAACGGAAAGCTCGATCACCGTCAACGGCCTGATCAGCACCGCCGGCGGCAACGGTGGCGACGGCTCGGGCGAACACTACTACAAGCTCGGCTTCGACGATGGTCTACCGCTCACGCCTGACGTGGTCGGAGAGACCAACTATTCCTCGCCCTGCTTCCGTGGCGGCGGCGGTGGCGGCGGAACCGGCGGCATCCTGGCGCTGCTCGGCCGCCAGGGGGTGTTCGCGGATTCGGACAGGATCCGGTATTTCGGCGGCTACGGCGGGCTCGGCGGCGTGGCGGACATCGACCCGGCGGCCCGGACCTCGCGCTGGGGCGACACCCGCAGCATCTCCTCGCGCGGCCACACCCATCCCGCCGTCTATCGCGGCCCGATCTTCGACCCGGCGATTTTCCGGGCGAAGGCGACCGACCGTTTCGTGCTGCCGCTCGACGGCATCCCCGGGCGCCTGCTTTTCTCCGGCGCGAGCCGGTCGCTGGTCACGTCGGTGACCGTCTATTACGACCCGGCCTCCGGCGGCGGATCTCAAAGCTTCGACGCACGGCTCAACGACGACGAGCGCCGCTACATCGGTCACGCGCTGCTGCGTCCGGGCTTCAACCAGGTCGTCCAGGGCGCCGAGCCGCCGTTCTACATCCTGTGCATCGGCAGCGACTCGGACGGCGACGGGCTTTCGGACGGCGACGAGGAATACTTCGGCACCGATCCCAACGACCCGGACACCGACGACGACGGCCTGAATGACGGCGACGAGATCGCCATCGGCACCGATCCGCTGTCCTCCGACACCGACGGCGACGGGATTTCCGACGGCGACGAGGTGAACCTCGAGGGCACCGACCCGACGAAGTTCGACAGCGATGGCGACGGCTTCTCCGACAGCGCCGAACTGCTGCTCGGCACCGATCCGACCGGGCAGTTCGACAAGCCATCCAGTCTCCCGGTCGGCACGCTGCTGGTCGCGCTGAACGGCGACAACACCGACGGCACCCGCCTGGCGATCCTGGATGTGGACAACCAGCGCGTCGGCATGCTGGGCCATCCCGCCGACGGCTTCGGCTTCGGCCTCACCTTTGATCCGACCGGCGAGATGTTCGTCCTCAGCGGCAGCTCGCTTTCGACCTACGATCCATTCGAGGACGACAGCGATCCGGTGGGCACCCTCACCGGCGGCGTGCTCGGCGGGCCGCTGGCCTACAATCCGGCCGACGGGATGCTGTATTCCGCGCAGCTCACGCTTTCCGGTCCGGACGTGGTGAATACCGGGCAGCTCCTGCGCATCGATCCGGCGACCGCCGCGACAATCCTCGTCGGCACGCCGCTTTCCAGCGCGATCCACTCGCTGGCCTTCGGCGGCGGCATGCTGCTGGCCTGTGTCGAGAACGCGTCCGGTGGCGACGACCTCGTGGAGATCAACCCGGCGACCGGTGCGCTGGTGCAGACGATCGGCCAGGTCGGCGAGACGCCGCTCTTCGGTCTCGCCTTCAACCGCTCGGGTACGCTTTTCGCCTCGCAGGCGGTCGGCGGGCCGGGCGGCGAGTTGTGGACACTCGACACGGGCACCGCCGCGCCGACCTCGGCGATGAGCGACATCCGCGACCTCTTCGATCTCGCGACGATGCCCTGCCCGCTGCCTTGCCTCGAATACTTCAACAGCATCACCGCCTCGGGCGGACCGGTGCTCGACATCCGGATCGCGAACTTCAACGGCGACGCGAATCCCGACGTGGTCAAGCTGCAGTCGGACTTCATCAGCCCGCAGAACACCCTTGTGGCGCTGTTCATGGGCGACGGTGCGGGGAACCTCACCGGCAGCAGCGGATTCACCATGCCGTGGCTGCAGGGCGGGCCGTATCCCGAGTTCCTGGATGTCGGCGACCTGAATGGCGACGGCTTCGACGATGTCGCCGCGGCCAACTCGCGGGAGGACGGAAAATCCTACGTCTACATCTCGTCGGACGACGGCATGGGCGGCTACGGCAGCCACGCCTCTTCGGTGGTCACCCATTCCGGCTCCAGCCACCGGATCGGTGTCGCGAGCATGAACCCGTCGGTCGATTCGCACCTCGACCTGGTGATCGTCACCGACTCCGCGGTGCTGGTGAAATTCGGCGACGGCAGCGGCACGACGTACCCGACCAGCGTATCGTTGAGCCCGCCCGGCGTCGATGAGGACTTCGTTCCCGATCTGGCCGATCTGGACGGCAACGGCGCGCCCGACATCGTCGGTCCCGGCAGCATCGTCTTCAACAATGGCGACGGTACCTTCGGCACGCCGCAAGGCTTCGCGATCGGCGACACGCCGGGCTCGACCCGCGAACTGGCGCGGGCGGTGGACATCGACGGCGACACTGACATCGATGTCATCATTCCGTCGATCTACTACGGTGAGGAGGACACCGATCCCGAGGAGATCCGCGTGTTTCTCAACGACGGCTCCGGCAACCTCGCCGCGCCGCTGGTGCATCAAGGTCGCGACACCGGTGCCGGCAGCGACCAGATCGAGTGCCATGACTTCGACGGCGACGGCGTGAAGGACCTGATCTTCGGTCGCTACGAGACCGGTTACAGCGTCATGCTGCGGGCCGGCACCTCGAATCCGAAGACCATCGTCATCGATCCGGAAGATTCCGGCGGCGAGGGCGGCGGCGAAAGTGAGTCGTCGATCAGCATGCTCGGCGTGAACTGCCTCGACATCGGCAACCTCGACGGCGACGCCGCGGCCGAGATCGTGGTCGGCGACGACTTCGCCAACGAGATCATCCTCTACAAGCAGGGCAACCCCTTCGAGGAGTAGGAGACGGCGTGTCAGCCCGTGATGGTGAAGCCCTTCACGCCCTCGAGGGGCTGGATGTTCTTCACGTGCATGCCCTTGATGTTGTGGGCCATCGGGCTCTCCTCGGCGATTTCCTCGATGAAGGACTCGACCTCGTCGGTTTCACCCATGACTTCGAGCTCGACGGTGCCGTCGGGCAGGTTCTTCACCGTGCCGATGACCTCGAAACCCTTGGCGATGTCCTTGCAGGTGTAGCGGAAGCCGACTCCCTGGACCCGGCCGTCGAAGATGACGCGTCGTGCGATCACGGGGCGAGGGTGACGCCGGACGGGCGGTGCCGTCGAGACTCATCTCAGCGCCTCACTCCGGCCCCAGGTGGGTGAAGCGGACGCGATCCGGTGCCGGGCGGGAAACGGTGATCCGTCCGCCGATCGGGGAAACGGCGGTCTCGTCGAGCGCGGGGTCGTTTTCCGCATCGGCCAGCAGCCCGGCCATGGCGAGGGCGGCGTCGGTGACGGCCCCGGCCGTGGCGGCGTCGGCGAGGACGATCTCCCAGACGAGGTCGAGCTGGGTGTCCGAGCGGGCGGTGAGCTGGTAGCGGTCGCCGCGCCAGGCGTCGGCATGGACGGCGAGTTCCGGATCGATGGTTTCAAGCCACAGCCGCAGTCCGAGCCAGCCGGCGGACTCGTCGATGACCGGATCCTCGCCGGACAGGTCCACCGCCACCGGTTCGAAATCCTTCGCCTCCGGTGCGAAGCGGGCCGTGAGACAGGGCGGGTCGTGCAGGGCGGCGGGCAGTTTCTCCTGATCCATCAAGCGGCTGGCGAAGGGCGAGCCGAGCTGGGAAGGGAAGGTGGCGAGCCCGCGGATGAAGGCCGGGAGGTTGTTGAGGAGGTCGGCGGCGTCCGACCGGTCCTGGGTGCCGGTAAAGCCGATGCCGAGTGCCTGGCGAGCCAGGAAGCGGTTCTCGATGGCGATGGCGGCGCCGTGGTGAAGGGCCGTGCGGGCGCGCTCGGCCTCGTCGCCGGGATAGCCGGGCGGGGGGGGATGGTGCTGGTGGAGAAGGATGCGGACGAGCGCGCGCAGCAGCGCGCCCTGGTCGGGAATGCTCTGGTCGTCGAAGCGGTCGGTGACCCACGCCTCGCCGGTCTGGTCGTCGAACCACGACCGGGCGCCGAGCGCGTAGGTGGCGGCCAGTTGTCCGGCGAAGCGGTCGTCGGGCGCCAGCAGCCCCATGGCTGCCCACGCCCTCTCCCGGTGGCCGAGTGAGTTCGGGGGGAAGCGGCTTTCGATCGACGCGGCGACCCGTTCGAGCAGCTCCTCGCCCGCGATGCGGTGGACGACCGGGTTGCTGCGGAAATCGAGTCCGATCGAGCTTTCGGTGAACTGGATGAGGGCTTCCGGCACCTTCAGTTCCCCGCCTCCCTGGGCGAGCGATCGCAGGCTCTCGTTCTCCCTCTCGAGCAGCGCGACCTGATCCTCCAGCGAGGAGATGGTCTCGCGCAGTTGGGCGGCATCCGCGCTGGCCGCCGCCTTGCGGGTCTTCACGCCATGGAGGATGCCGGCCGCGCCCACCGCGGCACCGACAAGGATCGGCAGCAGGGTCTGGGGACGCATGGCCGGGAGATCAGCGGTCGCCGACGGGGCGCGCGTTGGGATTGGCCGGCTCGGCCTTTTCGAGCTTCTCCAGATCCGGGAGGGCCTGGCTTTCGTAGCCTCCGCCGAAGATCTCCTCGGCCTTGCCGCCGGGAACCAGGGTGATTCCGACCGGCCTCTCCGGCGAGCCGTCGGGCTTGTACTTGTAAAAGAAGACATGCACCGGAATTTCCTCTCGGGTGCCCGGCTTGAAGCGCTTCACCCGCGCATCGAAGAGCCGTTCCTGGACGAGCTTTCCGAAGGTCACGCCGGGCCGCTTGCTGTAGCCGAAGGAGGTCTTGAAGAGCTTGGTGCCGAGACCGTCGAAGATGTCGCATTTCAGCGGGTTGCCGCGCTTGTCGAGGCGGTAGATGGTCTTGGTGCTGATGTTTCCGCTGGCGGTGTAGGTGGTCTTGATCAGCGTCTGCTCGTCGTTGCCGCGCTCGAAGACGGTGCGCGATCCGTCCTTGTTGCGCTGCACCCGGACGAACGGGCCCTCGATGCCGATGCCCGGCAGTCCCTGGGCGGGGACGGCGGGGACGAGGCAGGCGAGGATCAGGCCGAAAAGTGCGAGGCGGATCATGGGCGGCGGACGGTAGGACTTGGCGGAGGGCGGATCAAGGAGCCATTTTGGCCCCGCCGATGCGCTGGAAGACACGCCGCTCAAGCCACGACCTGACCCGACGGGGGATGATCATGGGGATCCTCAACGTGACTCCGGATTCGTTTTCCGACGGGGGTCGTCACGCCGATCCCTCGGCGGCGCTCGGGCGGGCGCGGCAGATGATCGGCGAGGGAGTCGATATCATCGACGTCGGCGGCGAGTCGACCCGGCCCGGCGCCGAACCGGTGGGGCGGGACGAGGAAATCGCGCGGGTGCGGCCGGTGGTCGCGGCGCTGCGGGCGGAGTGGGACGGGCTGATCTCGATCGACACGATGAAGCCGGCGGTCGCCCGGGCGGCGCTGGAGGCCGGTGCGGATATCGTGAACGACGTGTCCGGCCTGCGGGACCCGGAAATGATCGAAGTCTGTGCCGCCTCGGAGTGCGGCGTGGTCGCGATGCACATGCGGGGCGAGCCGGGAACGATGCAGGACGCTCCGGCCTACGACGATGTGGTGGGCGAGGTGCGGGGGTTCTTCGAGGAACGCTTCGCCACGCTCACCGCGGCGGGTATCGCGGCGGAGGCGCTGTGTTTCGACCCGGGCATCGGCTTCGGCAAGACCATCGGGCACAATCTGGCACTGCTGCGCGCGTTGCCGGATCTGAAGGTGGAAGGTCGGCCGCTGCTGGTCGGTGTTTCGCGCAAAAGCTTCATTGGACGTCTGCTCGAAAGCGACGCGATGGCCGACCGCGAGTGGCCGACGGTGGCATTGACCGCATGGACCCGCGAGAGCGGCGCGCGGATTCATCGTGTGCACGAGGTCCGCCCGAACCGTGAGGCGCTGCGGATGATTGAGGCGGTCATTGAAGGCCCGGAATGGATGGCCTCCTGAAGGAGGAACTACATACCAAACAGGCAGGCGAGTGGCGTACGTCGTTCCTCCCTCAGGAGGTCCAAGCGCCACGTTGGTCGCCTCACTTCCTGCCGAGTGTCTTCCGCTTCTCGTTCTGCACAGGGTCGGCCTTTGCCGTGATCGCCACGTGCCGGTCGAGCACCGTCTTGAGCTTGGCATGGACGGCCCTCAATTCGTCAGGCACCCCGTTCTCGGCGAGGTCGTCATCTTCCTCCGGATCCTCGACCGTGTCGTAGAACCCGCCGCTCGCGTAGAGCTTGTATCGGGCGTCGCGGGTGTGCTGCGAGGCCTTGTCCCGGACGCCGTTGCGCTCATACCAGCAGTAGATGGCCTCCTTTCTCCGCGCCCCGGGCTTGCCGCGGAAGACCGGCATCAGGCTCACGCCGTCGATGTTGTCGGGCGTCGGGATGCCGGCGGCGTCCGTCAGGGTCGGCAGGACGTCGGTGAAATCGACCAGCGCTTCGCTGGCCTGGCCGGGCTCGATCACGCCGGGCCAGCTCGCGATGAAACCGACGTGGGTTCCGTTGTCCTTCGGGCTGCCCTTGCCGCCTCGGTAGGGCTTGCCGTTGAAATCCGAAACGATGTCGGTGTAGGTGCCGTTGTCGCCTGTCCAGATGACCAGCGTGTTCTTGCGTTGGCCGGTTTCCTCCAGCGTCGCGACCAATTGCCCGACCATCTTGTCGGTGTAGCGCACGAAGGCGTCCCAGTACTTCTGCGAACGGTAGCCGCCGGGCTCGCCGGTGGCGTCGCGCCACATCGCCGGGTCCCAGTCGGGATGGTCGGGTGTCGGCACGAAGGGCCAATGCGGCAGCATCATCGGGTAGTAGACGAGGAAGGGCGGGTCGCCGTCCTTCCGTGCCTTGATGAAGTCGCACAGGTAGGCGTTCACGATGTCGGGGCCGAACTCGCCGTTCTTGAAGTCCTTCCGCTCGCCGTCGATCTCGAGGCCGGGATTCGGGTAGCGGCTGGGGCGGCGGTTGAGCTGCCACAGGCAATGGCGGTCGAAGCCGAAGTTCCTCACGCCCCCGTAGTCGCCGAGGAGCTGCCACTTGCCGCCGATGGCCGTGGCGTAGCCGGCATCGCGCAGCAGGTTGGCGAAGGTAACCTCCTCGGGATCGAGGATGCCGAAGCGGACGTAGTTCCGGTTGTTGTGGATGCCGGTCATGATCTGCACTCGCGAGGGCGTGCAGATCGGCTGCGAGTGGGCGTGTTCAAAGCGGATCCCGCTGGCCGCGAGCGCGTCGAGGTGCGGTGTCTCGTAGATCTTCGAACCATAGCACGAGAGATTCTCCAACCCGATGTCGTCGGCCATGATGACGACGATGTTGGGCCTTTTGGTTTCGGCGTGGGCTCCGCCAAGAATCAGACAGCCAGCCAGGGAGACGATGAGCGGACGGGTCGGCATGGGGACTCATACTCAGGGATCGGAGGCGATCATGCAACGACTCCGGGGCTTGAGTCGTCGGAACGGTCGGGCATGATCCCCGCATGGACCATGTGAGCCGGGGACGCCGGGTGATTGAAATCGAGGCCGATTCCCTGCGGGCCCTCGGCGAGCGGTTGGGCGGGCCGTTCGACGAGGCGGTGGCCGTGCTCAAGGAGGTGCTCGACGCCCGCGGGAAGATCGTGGTCGTCGGCATCGGCAAGTCGGGAAACATCGGCCACAAGATCGCCGCGACGCTCAACTCGACCGGCTCGACCGCCGTCGTGCTCAACTCGCAGAACGCGCTGCACGGCGACCTCGGCATCGTCTCCGACGGCGACGCGGTGATCGCGCTTTCCTACTCCGGCGAGACCGCCGAACTGCTCGACCTGCTGCCTCACATCAAGCGTTTCGAGGTCCGCCTGATCGCACTGACCGGACGTCCGGACTCGACGCTTTCCCGCCATTCCGACATCACCCTCGATACTTCGGTCGAGCGCGAGGCGTGTCCGCTGAACCTGGCGCCCACCTCGTCCTCGACCGCGATGCTGGTGATGGGCGACGCGCTGGCGATGGTCCTGCTCGAGGCGCGCGGCTTCACCGAGGAGGAATTCGCGCGCTTCCATCCGGGCGGCGCGCTGGGCCGCGCCCTGCTGCTGAAGGTTTCGGACATCATGCGCGCGGGCGACGCGCTGGCGAGCGTGCCGGAAGGCGCGACCGTGCGCGACGCGCTGGTCGCGATGTCGGAGAGTCGGGCCGGCGCCTGCGTGGTGGTGGCGGCGGACGGCTCGCTCGCGGGAATCTTCACGCACGGGGATTTCGCCCGCAGCTACCAGCAGGATGCCTCGGTGGGCGACAAACCGGTGGCCGGTCTGATGACCCGCGACCCGATCAGCGTGTCCGCCGACGCGCTCGCGGCGGAGGCGGTGAAAACGATCGGCTCGCACCGGATCGACGATGTCGTCGTCCTCGACGCCGACGGCCGCCCGGTCGGCCTGATCGACACTCAGGATCTGGCGCGGCTGAAGATTGTGTGACCCCGGTGCGGGCCCGCTGTTCCCGGCGGAGGAAATTGGAAATGGGTTTGCCGCGCCGCCGGTGCCACTTTAGTATCACTCCATGCGGACCGAGTTGGTGACCACCCTGAAGCGGAAGGCGACCGATCTCATCAGCGAGATAGCCGCCGACCATGAACCGGTCTTGATCACGCAGCACGGACTTCCGGCGGCGTATCTCGTGGATGTGGAGAGCTACGAAGCCATGAAGGCGAGGATCGGTCTGCTCGAGGGCATCGCGAAGGGCGAGAAAGCGATCGACGAGGGTCGGGTGCTCACCCATGCCGAAGCGAAGAAGCGCATGTCGCGATGGCTCGACTGATCTGGACCGAGCCGGCGCTACAGGATCTGGAGCAGATCGCCGACTACATCGCGCTTGATGACCACCGCGCTGCCTGCCTTCTGGTGCGAATGTTATTCGAGAAGGCGGAGTTGTTGGAGGCGTTCCCCGAGATGTGCCCGGTCCCCCATGACCTCCCCGGCTCCCGATACCGCCACCTCGTCGTCGGGCCGTTGCGAATCTTCCACCGGATCGACGGGGACCAGGTCTTCATCGTCTACGTCATGCGGTCCGAGAGACTTCTCGATCTGTCGGACCTCGAGTCCCGCGAAGGGGCCTGAGGGTTGACTACCTGCCCCGCCGGATTTCCGATCCCTGGAACTGGATCTGGATGCGGTGGACGCGCTTGATGCGGGTCTGGATCTTGAAGGTCTCCGGGTCGAAAGACTCGGGGATCTCGATGCGGTGGATGTCGACGATCGCGTGGTAGCCGCGCTCGGAAAAGATGTCGATGAACATCGCGAGGGCGGTGGGATCGTGAAGGATCGTGCTTTCGCTGTTGATCACCGCCTTGCCGGAGATGGCGTGGCGCTCGACGATCGGGATGAAGTCGCTCTGGATCAGGTCGACGACCTTTCCGAAGAGTTCGGCGTGGCGGATGGCGTAGGTGTCGAGGCGGTCGACGAGGTTCTGGCGGGCGTGGAGTGACAGGGTGGCCGCGACCGGGATGGCCGAGATGCGGTCGTAGGTGGCCTCGGCCAGTTCGAGCGAGCCCTGGTAGCGGAGTTCCTCGTCGATGCGCTGGCGGACCTCCTCGAGGGTGCCGTGGGCGTTGATGAAGTGATAGAAGAAGATCTCGCGCAGGTCCTTCAGGGCGCCGTAGGTCTTCTCCTTGAAGGTGCGGTAGCGGTTGAGCGCGGCCTGCGGGTCGAGGTCGGTGGCGCGGACCTCGACGGATTCGCCGATGCCGCTTTCCTCGACCTCGGCGTTGTGTTCCTGCGCCTCGCGGCCTCGCTGGAGCTGGCGCTTCACGCTTTCCTTCTCATCGACGAAGAGGACGACGATGTGGAAGTGCGGCTTCTTGAAATGATCGGCGTTGGGCGTGTCGCGGAACTTGGTGTGAAGTCCGTTGAGCTTCTGGTGGAGGAGCTTGACGCACTCGACTTGCACCTTGGTGCGCGGGAAGCCATCGACCACCGCGCCGGACTGATAGACCGGGTCGAGCAGCTTGCGCAGCATGATCTCGATGACCTCGCGGTCGCCGACGAGCATGCCGGCGTCCTTCATCTTCCTCGCCTCCGGGGTGTCGAGCAGACTGCTCACGACCAGCGGCGGGGCCGTGAGGTCGCGGTATTTCATGATGAACCCGGTGTGCGTGCCCTTGCCCGCGCCGGGCGCGCCGTTGAGCCAGAAGATCTCCTTTGGGAAGCGCAGATGGACTTCTCCGAGTTCCTCCTCGAGCTGGGACCAGACGGAGTTGAAGATGATCTGGGCGTCCTTGACCTCGAGGTCCTCGACGTTTGGGGAAGGAGGGGTGGTTTGGGTGGAAGCGGGCATGGTGGGGAAGGGAGGGCGGAGGCGGAGGACCGGGATGCTGTGGCCCGGGCTCCGCACTGAAGGGGGAACTACGTACTGAACTGGCGGACTTGGCGAGTGATCAGTCGATCCGGGGTCCGCGGGAGATCTTCTCCAGAAGCTTGGGTCCGTCCAGCACCGCCACGTAGGGCATCGGGTCGATGTCGTCGTGCTCCAGCACGAAGGCGGTCAGTTCGTTGCGGACCACTTCGGCGAGAGTCTGAGGATCCCAGGGCTTGGCGATGTAGTGGTGCAGGCCGCCCTGGTTGATGGCGCGGATGGTGTCCTGCTGGTCGGCCTGGCCGGTGAGCAGGACTTTCCTCACCGCACGGTGGTCCTCGTCGGCGTGGAGCTGGGTGAGGAAATCGACGCCGGTCTCCCCGGGCAGCCGGTGGTCGGCGAGGATCAGGCCCACGCGTCCGCCGTCGGCCTCGATCTGGGCGATCGCCTCCCTGGCGTCGGCGACGTCTTCGGCGGCCTCGATGCGGAACTGGTTTTCAAACGGTCGGAGGTCGCGGCGGATGGCTTCGCGGACTTCCGGTTCGTCTTCGATGGACAGGATGGCGATGGAGTTCATGGCTCGGATTTCGGTGGGATGATGGGAAGGACGACGGTGAAGACCGTGCGGCCGGGTTGGGAGGAGAAGGTGATGCCGCCGCCGTGCCGTTCGACGACGGTCTTGCAGATCGGCAGGCCGAGGCCGAGACCGAACTCGACGCGGCCGCTCTTGGTCGTGAAGCGCGGACTGAAGATGTGCGGTTGGGCTTCGGGCGGAATGCCGCGGCCGTTGTCCTCGATCTCGACGCGCACGCGGTCGTCGCCCTCGCGGGCGGTGGTGAGGGTCACGCGACCGTTTTCCGCGGTGGCCTGCGCGGCGTTCTGGATGAGGTTCGTCCAAACCTGCTGGAGCTGCGAGGGGATGCAACGGACCGGCGGGAGTTCGCCGTAGTGCTTGATGACCTCGTGGCCGCGCAGCTTGTTGCGGAGGATGACGAGCACGTCCTCCAGGGTGGTGTTGAGGTCGATGCCGTCGGTCCAGCTCTCGTCGGCGCGTGCGTAGAGCTTGAGACTGCGGACGAGCGCGGCGATGCGTTGCGAGCAGTTGTCGATGTTGCGCAGCGCGCTGCCGACCTGCCCGCCGTATTCGATCTGCTGGAGCAGCGCGTCGCGACCCACGCCGGGGTCGAGTGTCGCCAGCTTCTTGAAATCATCGACCGAGCGGATGCCCGCGGCGACGAGGCGGTCGGCGGGGAGGGTGCGATCGAGTTGACGGGCAAGTTCCCCCTTCAGTGCGCGCTCGTCCCGGGTCGAAAGCGGGCTGGCCTCGCGGGCGAGTTCAAGCGCGGCGGCGGCGGGCGCGAGTTCGCGGGTGGCGGCGAGCAGCCGGGGGACGTCGTCGAGCAGGTAGCGGGTCGCGTTCTGCATCGCGGCGACGGGATTGTTGAGCTCGTGCGCCATGCCGGCGGCCAGGGTGCCGAGGGTGGCCATTTTCTCCGACTCGATGAGCCGCTGCTGGGCGGCCTGCAGGTCGGCGAGGGCGCGCTCGAGGTCGTCGCGCTGCTGTTCGAGGCGGGTGTTGAGCTGGTGGACCTTGGTCAGAAGCTGGACGGCACGGCGGTTGCGGCGGGCCATCGAGCGGAGGATGACGGTGATCAGGCACGAGGCGAGCTGCGGGCTGCGGGCGACGGCGTCGCGCACCTGCTCCCGGCTGAGGACCAGGGCGCGGACCTCGGTGACGGCACGGCAACTGAAGAAGACCGGGTTCTGCAACGAGAGTGACATCAGGCCGACGATGCGGCCGGCGCTTTCCGAGTGGAAGGTGACGTCCTTGCCGTCGAGCGTGCGGAAGAGCTTCACCCGGCCCTCGAGCAGGATCCAGATGTGGCCGGCCTCGTCGCCCTCGCGGACCATGATTTCCTCCGGGGCGTAGCTGCGCCGCTCGGGCTGGTCGAGGAGGTGGTCGAACTCCTCGATCATGGTCTTCTCGATCTGGTCGTCGGTCATTTGCGCACCGTCGATCACCGAGGTCTGCACCTGGTTGAGGCGCGCGGCGAGCTGGTCGAGATTGGATTTTGCGGAGAGAAAGGCGGTTCCCATCGAGCGCAGGTCGAGGAGGGGGTGCAACTCGTCGATGCGGTGGGGCGCCGCCTGGATCACGTAGTCGGTGAGCTGGGCGCGAAGCAGGGCGTACAATCGCTCCGAATGGAAATCGGGATCGACGCGGGCGTGCAGGGCGCCCTGCTGGAGGAGTTCGTCGGCGCGGCAGCCGCCGGCGATGGTGTCCAGCAGCAGCCGCCGGGTGCCGCGCAGCAGGGGTTCCTCCCGGATTTCAAGGAGGGCCGAGGCACCGTCGGTGCCGTCCAGCTCGAGCCCGCAGAACACCATCGCCACGTCCTTGCCAGCGGTGCGCAGTTCCCTGGCCCGGCGAAGCAGTTCGTCGCCGCCGGTGAAGTTCTCGAAGCGGAAGGCATCACCCGACCAGCCGCGCACCTCCTCCTCGACCCTCGAGACGAGGTCGTCGTCACGGTGGGCACAGAGGATGGCGGGGCGGTGGGACACGGGGTGTGGGGATCAGGGGATCGGGATATCTGGGATATGAAACATGGATCGAATCTCTCAATTTCCCGATATCCAATCGCACAACGGCTCAACTGACTCCCGCGAGGTGGAGCAGCGGGCGGAGGAGGAGGAAACAGACGAGGATGCCGGCTGCGGCGAGAGCGGTGCCGAGGGTGAGCATCTGGCGGGCGGTGATGGTGCCCGTGCTGTAGGCGATCGCGTTGGGCGGCGTGCTGATCGGCAGGGCCATGGCGAGCGAGGCACCGAGGGCGACGAACGCGAGAATGATGATGGCGCTGGCTCCCGAGGCACCTGCGACGGCGACGGCGATGGGCGTCAGCAGGTTGCTGGCGGCGCTGTTGGAGATGAAGGTGCTCATCACCAACGCGGTGGCACAGATCGCCACGCCGATCGCGACGCGGTTCATGGCGTCCCACTCGATCAGGCCGACAAGCCAGGTGTCGAAGCCGGTGGCGGAGACGCCGACACCGAGCGCGATGCCGCCGGCGACGAGCCACAGCACGTCCCATTCGAGACCGCGGAAGTCCTTGGAGGAGACCACGCCGCTGGCGAGCAGGATCACCACCGGGAACAGCCCGACGACGTAGGAGTTGATGCCATGCAGGGAGCCCGTGACCCACATGCCGATCGTGATGATTGCGGTGGCGTAGAAGACGAACGCCGGGCGGGACTTCACCCACTTCACGTTCATGTCGATCTCGATCGCCTTGCGGGATGCCGGGAACATCAGCACGATCATCAGCCAGGTGGCGGCCAGCAGGATGATGGCGATCGGGACGGCGAAGATCATCCACTGCAGGAACGAGCACTGGCCGATGGGTTCGCCGGTGGCGGGGTTGATCTTGGAAAGGGCGCCGAGAACGATCGCGTTGGGAGGCGTGCCGATGGGGGTCCCGATGCCGCCGATGTTGGCGGCGAAGGGCACGCCGAGCGCGAGGCCGGCGCGGAAGCGGTCGGTGGCTTCGAGGCGGTGGATGATCGGCAGCACCACCGCCATCATGGTGGCGGTGGTGGCGGTGTTGCTCATCCACATCGACAGGACGCCGGTGATGAGCATCAGCCCGAGCAGCACCCGCGAGGGTTTCGTGCCGAAGGGTTTCAGCATGATCGCGGCGAGGTTCTTGTCGACGCCGAAGCGGGCGGCGCCGAAGGCGAGGAAGAAACCGCCGAGGAAGAGGATGAGGACGCGGTTGGCGAGGGTGTCGAAGAAGGCGGTGTAGGCGGGCGCGGCCCCACCTTCGGGAAACGCGGCCATGCCCCATGCCCATTCGAGTTGTCCGGAGACATCACTCAGGAAGAGGATGAGCAGCAGGATGACCATCGCCGAGGTGGCGAAGAGCGGGATCGCCTCGCTCACCCACAGGATCACCGCGAGCAGGAAGATGGAGAGGAGCCGGTGGCCGGCCTCCGAGAGTCCCGGGATCTGGATGAAGAACGGGACGAGGAAGGCGACGAGGGCGAGGAGGAGGGAAAGGTTTTTTCCGGTGGCGAGTCGCTTGATGGCGTGCATGACGCCTGTCGTTGAAAACCCTCTCCGCGAATTTTCGCAATCACGGAAGAGGATGCGCGGAGATAATGGCAACCGGAGTCCCGGCCTCCGGTGCGGTCATTGAAACCCGGCGAGAATGGCGTCAAGTTCGTCGTCCCGCAACACGCCCGCGACGTAGTGGCCGGCGGCTGAGCGGAGGATGGCGGCGTCGCTGGCGGTCTTCCCGAGATCCATCACGATCTCCCTCGCCACCGCCGCGAAGCTGTTTCCGTTATTGAAGCAGAACGGTGCGAGGCGGTGGCATTCTCGAAGGAATTCGAGCATTTCACGGAAGGTGGATTCCTTTTGGTGTTCTCGCTGCCAGCGCTCCCGGCACGGAGCATGACCATCGCTGGTTGGTCCGTGAAAGGATCCTGTCTTCTCACAGATCCGAAGGTTTAACTCGATGATCTGAGCCCAGTCGAAGTCACCGAGCCAGTTGCGCCGCTCGTCACCGAGATTGCTCATCTTCCGGCAAGTCGTTCAGGATGGCCTCGTCCTCCCGAAGTCCCTCGACGCCGACACTTCGATAGTAACCTTTGCCCGTCGGCCCGAAGACCGGCTCTCTGGCGAAGCGGCCGGAGATCCGGATGGCGTCATCGACCATTCTCTCGAAGCGTTGTTTCGGGGGAATGCTCGAAGCTTTCTTTCCCTTTTCTTCAGCCATGCGCGCAATATGCTTCATGAAATGGGGAGAGGCAAGAAGGCTCACCTTGAAACCTGCCATGCTTGCCCCGTTTTGACGAAGGTTCCGACTCCTCACCCGGACTCCGGGATGAGGCGGAGGCGCGACGGACTACTCACCCATGCCGGCCGCCCACGGGGGCTGGCCGTTGCGGATCTCGTGGGCCATCACCCGTCCCTCTTCCATGCCGCTGCGGCTGTCGAAGAGCTGGACGGTGGCCGGGCCGTGGTTGCCGCGAGACTTCACCACGATCTGGCGCTGGCCGTTGACGAAGCGCACCGTTTCGACCCGGGGCATCGCGGTCTGGCAGACGGCGACGGTGCGTCCGCCCTCCTTCAAGGACACGTTGCCGAGTCCCTTGACCGGCGTCAGCGCCCCGCCCGCGGCCGGAGCGCCGCCAGGCTGGAGTGCAAGGCTGTAGCCCGCCTGGTAGCCGCGGTTGAAGGCATCGGTCTGGGTCGCTGGGAAGGTGCCGTAGTGGCGTCGCGGCTGGCGTGATTTTCCGGTCGAGCCATCCGCGCGGCCGTGGCTCATGCCGAGGTCGTAGGTCCCTTGGTGGGGGCCGTCGTAGGGCTGGTGCCCGGGAGGCAGTCCGGTGATCGGGGCGAGACCCGCCCCGCCGGTGTCGTCGATCGGGGTGCAGTGGCAGAACAGGAACGGCGTGGCGAGGAGAAGGGGACGGAGTCTCATGAGTGATCTTGGTTTCGGCAGCACGATCCACGAATCCGGCCGATACTCCAATCCTGATTTGGTGCTTCACCGGTCGAGGAAGGTGCCGGTGAGACGATCCTGGAGCGGGCTGCCGCCCTCGAGTTGCCCGGGGTCCATTTCGGAAAAATGCCGGGCCGAGTCGTGCTGGAGGCGGGTGATGGTCCGGACAAGCTGCAGCGCGATCACGGACAGGGCGATGCTGATGCCGCTGGTCGAGGTCCAGACCGCCGCCGAGACGTGGGCACTCCAGGAGCTTGCGAATGAGGAAGAGATGTTTCCCGTCAGCCCGTCGCCCACCGACGAGAGCAGCCAGAGGGTCCACCAGAACGGCAGCAGGTAGCCGGGAAGCGCCTGGCCGGTGGTGGAGGCGCGGACGATCTCGCGCATCGCGACATACGGCTTCCAGAGGTTGGCGATCGGAATGAAATACCAGCCGACGCACCAGCCGGGCGTGGTGGTGATGACCTCGTGATAGCGTGCGCCGCTCCGGGCCGCGGTGCGGCGTTTCAACTGATGGAACAGCCACGCGTTCTTGCCGCTGCGGACGATCCATACGCCGAACAGCACGAAGGTGGCCAGCGTGACCCAGGAGGCGCCTTCGACCACGGTGACGATCCGCTCGACGAACTCCGACGACACCGCCGTCGTCGAGTAGGCGTAGAGCAGCGCGATCACCGCCCAGAAGACGACGAAGCCGGTGTACATGAGCAACGCGCCGACGACCCAGCGGGCGAGCGCGCGGTTGTCACGATAGGGACCGTAGGGACCGTCCGGCAGCGAGACCGGCCCGTCCGGCTCCTCGATGGGAATCGCGTCGGGAGTCTCGTAGGGGTTCAGAGGGCCGCCGTCCATCCGCCGCCAGTCTTGTGGGAGCGCATGGTCTCGGGGAAGCGGATTTGTTTTGAATGTCTCCATCGTGGCTGCTTCTTTCTACCCTAGGCATGAAAGGCTATCTCCCGCATCCGGTCGTCAAATCGGTCGTCTTCTGGATCCTGACCTTGTGCATCCTGTGCGTCACCGCGGCATCCGTGTTCATGGTATGGGACGGCATCGAGAAGGAAGTCGCGGGCAGTCTGATCGAGACCGCCCTCGTGCTGGCCGCCGGGTCCGTGGTGTTTCTCCTCGTGAACCTGGCCTTCGGCAGCCTGTTCCGCGAATGGTTCTCGCCGCGTCCGTCGCAGCCTCTTGATCCGGCGTTCGCCGAGCGGCTGCAGCGTGCCAAGGACTCGAGCCGGTCCGAGACGTCGCGGAAGGCCGAGTGATGGGACGCCGCAATGCTGACGCGGAGTTTGTCAGACGGATGAGCGGGCCGTATGGATGGCGGCGATGAAGCGCGGGGGGACACGGACATACTGACTTCGAACGGCGTGCCTTCGAGTTTTGGGGCGTCGCTAGCCTTGGGCTTGGCTCTCGCTTTTCTGGGCCGATTTTACAATCGCGTCGCCGGATTGCTGAAGCGGTCGATGAAGGAAGAGGATGAGCACTGAGATGGCGGTCTGGACTTCTCTACAGCCTCTAACTCCGCCCTTCACAAAACCCACGGCTCCGCTTGAATCGCCTTTGAAATGGCAGAGGCGAATCCGATCCTGAACAACCCCTACGAGGAGCCGGCCAGCCACTACGCGACCAATCCGGAAGGAGAACTCGACTACGAGACGGTCCGTCCAGGCCGCCGGATCTTCACCGGGCAGGTCGCGGCGATGCCGGTGACCACCGGCCCCCAGAAGGAGTTCGAGGCGATTTCCGAAGATCTCTCCCGCGCCTATGGGCCACTGCTCGTCAACCGCGTCCGCAAGGAAGTCGGTGCATGGCGGGATCAGGGCTACCCGAATGTCACCCGGGTCACCGCCGGTCTCCTCCGCTTCTGGTTTCGCAACCCGGAACGTCACGCCATCGAGAAGCTGTTCTTTGCCCAGCGCGAGGCCATCGAAACGGCGATCTGGCTCAACGAAGTGGCCGGGAGATCCAACGCCGGGAGCTACGTCCTCACCGAACTCCAGAAGGCCCACGCCACCATCGGCCCGAATCCCGACGACCAACTCCCGCGCATCGCCTTCAAGATGGCCACCGGCACCGGCAAGACCGTCGTGATGGCCGCCCTCATCCTCTACCATTTCTTCAACCGCCAGGAATACCCGAGCGACACCCGCTACGCCGACAACTTCCTCGTGGTCGCTCCCGGCGTCACCATCCGCGACCGGCTCTCGGTCCTGCGCGTGGAAACCAACCGCGACGCGCTCGAAGCCGACTACTACACCCAGCGCCGGCTCGTCCCGCGCGACCTCCAGCCGCGCCTGCGGCAGCTCAATGCGAAGCTCGTCATCGCCAACTACCACCAGTTCGAGCCGCGCCAGCTGTCGGGAAACAAGCGCGGGGCGATGGACGGGAAACGGGACTCCGAGGGCAAGAAGCAGGAAGCCAAGGAGGACTTCGCGCTCGTCATCCGCCGCCTGATGCCGGCCTTCAAGTCCGGCACCCGCCTGCTCGTCCTCAACGATGAGGCCCACCACTGCTACCTGCCGAAACCCGGCGACAAGAAGAAGGCCGAGGGTGAGGACACCAAGACCGAGAACGAACGCGCCGCCGTCTGGTTCTCCGGGCTACGCGAGATCCACCGCCGCTTCAAGGTGCGCTCGGTCTATGACCTCTCGGCCACGCCCTACTACCTCACCGGCTCCGGCCACGAGCCCTACTCGCTCTTTCCCTGGGTGGTGTCCGACTTCGGCCTGATCGACGCGATCGAGTCGGGTTTGGTGAAAATCCCCTACCTGCCCACCCGCGACGACACCCAGTCGCTCGACATTCCCGTCCTCCGCAACCTCTACCATCACGTGAAGGATGACCTGCCGAAGGCCGGCCGGACCCGCCAGCGGAAGCGGGCCAGGGAAAAGGGCGAGAAGCTCACCGAGGCGCCGCCCAAGCTCCCCGACCTCGTCCAGCAGGCGCTCGATCAGTTCTATCAGCACTACGAGGAGGAGTTCAAAACCCGCGCCCACACCGCCGGCGCCCGTGGCGATACCCAGCTCTCGCTCGACGACACCCCGCCCGTCTTCATCGTGGTCTGCAACAACACCGGCGTCTCCCGCGAGGTTTACAAGTTCATCGCCGGATACGAGTTCGAGGACGCCGAGGGCGAAACGCACGTCGTTTCCGGTCGCTACGATCTTTTCTCCAACTACGACGAAGCGACCAAGGCCGCCAAGCCGCGACCGCCTTCGCTGCTGATCGACTCCGACGCCCTCGAACACTCCGGCCAGATCGACGCTTCCTTCCGCAAGATCTTCGCTCCGGAGATCACTCAATTCCGCCGGGAGTATGCGATCCGCCACGGCCAGGGCGCGGCCGAGGCCCTCGGCGAGGCCGAGATCCTCCGCGAAGTGGTCAACACCGTCGGCAAGCGCAACGCCCTCGGTTCCCACGTTCGCTGCGTGGTTTCCGTCTCGATGCTCACCGAAGGCTGGGATGCCAACACCGTCACCCACATCACCGGCCTCCGCGCCTTCGGCTCGCAGCTCCTGTGCGAGCAGGTCGCCGGGCGGGCGCTACGCCGGAAGTCGTACATCCTCCAGCCCTACGACCCCGCCACCGGCAACCGCCTCACCGACAAGCAGGCGAAGCAGCGCAAGGAGGAAAACGTCCTGTGGAAATTCCCACCGGAATACGCCCACATCATCGGCGTCCCCTTCAAGCTCTTCAAGGGCGGCTCCGCCTCACCGGTCGATCCGCCCGCCACCACCCGCATCCACGCCCTCGACGAGCGCGACCACCTCGAACTCACCTTTCCCAACGTCGAGGGCTACCGCGTCGAATCCCGCGAGGGCGGGCTCAAGGCCGACTTCGCCGGCATCGACGACTACGAGGTCCGCGGCGACCAGATCCCCACCGAGACCGCGCTCGCCACCGCCTTCCAGATCCACGAGATCCAGCTCTCCATCGACGACATCCTCGACGACACCCGCGACCAGGAGATCGTCTATCTCATCTCCAAGGACCTGCTGCGCGACTACTTCCAGGACGAGAAGACCGGCGCGCCCTCCTTCGAGCACTTCCATTCGGTCAAGGCCATCGTCGCCGACTGGTACGACCGCCGCGTGCGCGTCATCGGCAAGGATGCCCGCTACAAGAAGCTCCTCTACTACGGCGACCGCGACGGCGGCCGCTCGCGCATGGTCGCCCACATCCACCGCGCCATCAGCCAGGGCAGCGACCGCCGCGACGCCATCCGCCCCATCCTCAACTACTACAACCCCCAGGGTTCCTCCCGCTTCGTCCTCGGCATGACCTCCAAGGACACCTGGACCACCCGCCACTCGCACGTCAACCGCGTCGTCATGGACTCCGGCTGGGAAGGCAAGGCCGGCAAGACCCTCGACGATCTCGCCGACGAGGGCCACGTTCTCGCCTGGGTGAAGAACTCCTTCCTCAACCTCGAGATCCCCTACCTCGACAAGGCCGGCGAGCAGCGCCGCTACCTGCCCGACTTCCTCGTCCGCCTGAAAGGGCCCGACGGCTCGCAGGTCAACCTCGTGCTGGAGATCACCGGCATGAACAAGGACAAGGCCGAGAAGAAGCACACCGTCGAGACCCGCTGGCTTCCCGCGCTGGAAAGCGTCCGCCACCTCCACGCCCGCCCCGGCCAGTGGGGCGAGCACCCGTGGACCTTCCTCGAACTCGACGGCGAAGCCGCCCTCGCCGACCTCCGCAACCGCGTGCTGGAGCACATCGGAGCATGATCCCCGACGAATTCCAGAAGACCTTCGATCGTCTCGTCTCCCGCTGGGAAAACGAATGCGTCGAGTTCAAGCAGGCATCCAAGGACTACAAAACCGACGACATCGGTCGCTACGTCACCGCCCTCGCCAACGAGGCCAATCTCAAGTCCCGCGACAGCGCCTGGCTCGTCTTCGGCGTGAACAACAAGAGCCGCAAGGCGATCGGGACCGACTATCGGGAAAACACCGAGCGACTCCATAGCCTCAAGCATCAGATCCACCAGGACACCAAGCCCGCCCACGGACTCCGCGAGATCCACGAGGGAGAGATCGGCGGCCACCGCGTCCTGCTCTTCGAGATCCCCCCGGCCCCGCGCGGCACTCCCGTCGCATGGAAGGGACACTACTACGCCCGCAGCGGCGAAAGCCTCGTCTCCCTCGACCTGAACAAGATCGACCAGATCCGTGCCCAGTCACCCGCGGAGGACTGGTCCGCCGGTATCTGTCCCACCGCCACGCTCGACGATCTCGACCCGGCCGCTCTCGCGAAGGCGCGCGAGCAGTTTACCAAACGTTATCCCAAGCAGGAGCTTCCGGAGGATGACCTCGTTTTCCTCGACCGGGCCAAGCTGACCATCGAGGGCCGCATCACCCGCACCGCCCTGCTGCTGCTCGGGAAAGAGGAGTCCGTCCATCACCTCCTGCCATCCATCGGTGAGATCACCTGGAAACTTGAAGGAGAAGAGCGCTCCTACCAGCACTTCGGCCCGCCCTTCCTCCTCACCACCAGCCTCGTTTTCCAGCGCATCCGCAACCTCCGGCTCAAGCTCCTTCCCTTCAACGAACTCCTCGCCGTCGAGGTGGACAAATACGAGCAAGGCTCGGTCCTGGAAGCCCTGCACAACTGCATCGCCCACCAGGACTACTCGCTCCATTCCCGCATCATCCTCACCGAGCGGCCCGACCGCCTCGTCTTCGAAAACGCGGGCTCGTTCTTCGAGGGAAGCCCGATGGACTACATCCTGAATGAGCGGTCCCCCGAGCATTACCGCAACCGCTTCCTCACCGTTGCCATGCGCTCGCTCGGCATGATCGACACCATGGGCTACGGCATCCGCGACATCTACCTCAGCCAGCGCCGTCGCTACCTGCCGCTGCCGGACTACGACCTCTCCGATCCCGCCAAGGTCCGCCTCATCATCTATGGCCGCTTCATCGACGAGAACTACAGTCGCCTCCTCTTCGCCAATACCGAGCTCCGCCTCGCCGACGTCTTTTCCATCGACCTCCTGCAGAAAGGCCATGGCCGCGACCTCGACGAGGAAACCCTGCGTCACCTCCGCAAGGAAGGTCTCGTCGAGGGCCGCAAGCCCAACCTCCACGTCGCCGCTTCCATTGCCGCCGCAACCGACGAAAAGGCCGACTACATCCGCGCCCGGGCCTTCGATGACCAATACTACCGGGACCTGATCGTCCAATATCTCCAGAAGTTCGAAACCGGCACCCGCACCGAGCGGGAGATGCAGGAGCAGGTGCTCGACAGCATGGACCTGGAGCGAGA
>CALGOH010000159.1 GCA_937957985.1 uncultured Verrucomicrobiae bacterium | reverse complement strand
CGAGTGCAACCTCCACACCATCGTCCGCCTGCCCAACGGCGTCTTCAATCCCTACACCGGCATCCGCACCAACCTCCTCTTCTTCACCAAGGGCACGCCGACGAAGGAGGTCTGGTACTACGAGCACCCCTATCCGCCGGGGGCGAAAAGCTACAACAAGACCAAGCCGATCCGCTTCGAGGAATTCGAGCCCGAGAAGAAGTGGTGGGGGAAACCGGACAAGGACGGCCGCTACCCGAAGCGCAAGGAAACCGAGCAAGCCTGGCGCGTGCCGGTCGAGGACATCGTCAAAAACGGCTACAACCTCGACATCAAGAACCCGCATTCGACGGATGATGGCCCCGGTGACATCGACATGCTCCTGCCCGAGTATGAGAAGCTGCTGAAGGAGCTGGAGGAGACCAAGGCGAAGCTCAAGGCCGAGCTTCACGCCGCCCTCACCGCCTCAAACCGATGAACAGGCCGTCCGCCGGGTTTGCCAACCCGACTCTGGCGAACTATCCTCCCTTCCCGATGACGCTGACGCTCCACCTTCCCGACCACGCCGCCCGCCTGCTGCAGGAGGCATGGGACGACCTGCCGCGCGCGACGCTTGAAAGCCTCGCGGTGGAAGGTTACCGGAGCGGCCGGCTGTCCTGTGCCCAGGTCGGAGAGGTGCTCGGCCACGCCTCCCGCTTCGAGTCGGAGGACTTCCTCGCCCGGCACGGCGCGTGGCCCGGCACCACGCCCGGGGAGCTTGAGTCCGATCTGGCAACGCTCGACCGCTTGCGCGGCAGATGATCGTCGTCTGCGACACCACGCCACTCCGCTACCTCGCCGAGATCGGCGGCCTCGAATGGCGACCAACAATGTCAGACTTCCTGAGAAGGCTTGCAAACGAGTTCCCTGCGTTTCTGCATGATGTCCGACTCCAGAGTGCCAACGGCACGTTGCATCCCAGCCCGGGGCAACGCCCCGGGTTATCGGACCGGAAAAAATTCGGAGCCCTGAAAGGGCGATCTATCTCGCTGGGGGCGGCGATCGGATGGGGCGCCCCTTCAGGGCTCGATATTGCTTTGGGTGGGCGACCCGGGGCGTTGCCCCGGGCTGGGATGGAACGCCGCGTTGCGGCTGAGGGGGATGGGCGTTGCCCTTTGAGATGATGCGAGCATGAAGGCGGAGGCAATGGTTGATAGGATGGCGGAACTGGCGGATGACCCGGCGGCGGTTGAGCCAATTCGAGGACTGATTTGGGAGCTTGCAGTGCGCGGACAGCTTGTTGACCAGCTTGACGAGAATGAAACCGCTGAATCAATTTTCGACTCAACTGGTCCCACGCTTGCCGACGCACGGTTCGAGGTTCCGGGTTCCTGGTTATGGATCCAGTTCTCGTCTGTCGGAAACCAGAGACTCGGGAAGATGCTCGACCAGCGCGGTAATCGTGGAAATCCCAAACCTTACCTCCGAAACACGAATGTTCAGTGGATGAGGTTCGACTTGGCAGACATCAAGGAGCTGCTTCTCGAAGATGATGAGTTGGACGAATTCCGCCTCATGCCGGGTGATTTGTTGATTTGCGAGGGCGGAGAGCCGGGACGGTGCGCGATCTGGATGGACCCCGATCGCGAGATGTACTTCCAGAAGGCCCTCCATAGAGTGCGGCCACGATCGGGCATTCTCCCACATTACCTGGCGATCTGTCTCCTGACCGATGCTCGGAACGGTGTCCTTGCCCGACACTTCACAGGCGCGACCATCAAACACCTGACCGGACGATCGCTCGCCAACTACTCGATACCCCTCCCTCCAACCGCCGAGCAGAAGCGGATTGTGGCGAAGGTGGATGCCTTGATGGCGCAGTGTGACCGGCTGGAGGCGCAACTGAGCGAGCGCGACACCCGCCAGGCCGACCTGGCCCGCGCCGCGCTGGCCCGCTTCACCGAATCCCCGACCCCGGCCAACCTCCACCTCCTCTTCCACGACTCCTTCACCCTCACCCCCGCCGACCTCCGCAAAACCATCCTCAGCCTTGCTGTTTTTGGGAAACTGGTTCCGAACCAAGGAGCATGGGAGACTGTCAGTCTCAGTGATGCCGCAGCCGAGATCGTTGATTGTCCCCATTCAACGCCGAAATGGACGAACGAAGGGAAAATCTGTGTTCGGACCAATCAATTTCGGCCGGGGTGTCTTGACCTTACAGCGTCTCGCTTCGTAAGCGAGAAGACGTATTTGGAACGAATCCAGCGCTTGGAACCGAGGGAAGATGACATCCTTTACAGCCGTGAAGGTGGAATTCTGGGCGTCGCTTGTCGCGTCCCTTCTGGCGCGGAGATCTGCCTTGGGCAACGGATGATGCTCATAAGGGCTGGCGACAAACTTGTGCCGGCTTTCCTGGAGCTAGTCTTGAACTCTCCCCTCATCACCGAGGCTGCCAGATCTAGGACGACCGGCGGAGCAGCGCCGCGCGTCAACGTTTCCACAGTGAAAGCATATTCGATTCCCATCCCACCCCTCGACGAGCAACGCCGGATCGTCGCCAAGGTCGATCGACTGATGGCCTTGGTGGACGAGTGGGAAGCCCGCCTCACCGCCACCCGCACCACCGCCACCAAGCTGCTCGATGCGCTGGTGGCGGGGCTCACGGAAGCGTCAACGGCGCGACCCGATCTCAGCCTGGGGCATCGCCCCGGGACCCGAAATGCCAAAAAGCCGGAGGGCTGAAATCCCAGCTTTTCCGTCCCACCATCCACTCGGCCGTATCGATTCCCATCAAATCGCTCTGCATCAACGATTTACGACGATACTGGAAAATGTTCGAAATTTTGTGGTTTGACGCTACGTTATCACCTGATAACGAACCGCAGCGCCATGAAGACAGCCCATCATCATGTCCGGAGACCACTCGGAAGAAGAGCTGAAAGAGATCCTCGAGAGGGCTTTGGCAGCCTTGGAGAGCGGCAGGTATGATCACATTTACCGCCGCTGCCCCAACACCGGGAGGCGGATTGTTTGGCACCTCGACAGGGACCTGGAGCGCCTCAATGCCTGCTGTCCGAAATACCAAATCAAGGACGAGCGGGACTACTTCGAAATCATCGTGGATTGCTTGGAAACAGCCCTCGAAGATCCCGCAAAGCACTACCAAAGGCCCGAAGAGGACATCTGCACACATCCGGAGGCCGACGGCCTCGAAATGTTCGCCTTCGTCGTCGAACTGGAAGAGTTTACCCGCGAGATCTACACCAAATTCTGCCTCAAGGAACTTTCCGACGGAGAATGGTACATTTCCATCGATTGTCACACCTGAGCACCGATGAAGCGCCCAAGAAAAAGCAAACGCCAACTCGCCGCAAGGAAGCTGCCTCCGCAGTGCCTCTGCTGCGGGGCGAACGATCCATGGGTCGCGAACTCCGTGGAGTTCACCGCGCCCTATCGGGGGCGCGAGCACACGGTTCGTGCCACGGTCAACCAATGTCGCCACTGCGATGCGGTCTCCACCACGCCTGATCAGGCGGAGATCATTTCGGAGCGGCTGCGCGATGCCCACCGCGAGTGGATCTCCTCCGAGTTCAAGAGGGCAGGCAAGGAGCTTGGCTTCACGATCGACAGCCTGACCAAGGCCACCGGCATCCCCCGGGCGACGATTGCCAGGGCCTCCTCCGGCGCGAGCCTCATCGAGGCCTCGCTGGAAGAGCTTCTCTGGCTGAAGATCGGAAAGATGAGAGAGCGCCGCCGGGAAGCCTGGATGGCAGGCATTGCTTCCGGAAAGGTGAAGTCCCAGAGCGAAGCCGAATCGATGGTCGTCTCCATCACCACTTCGACCTCCGCCCTCTTCGCGGCGGCCAAGAAAGTGGTCCGCCCGATCTCACCCATTGATGTTTTCGGGAGAGAAGAACCATCTATCGATGAGCGGCACACCGAGCACAAACCACTGTATGCATAGCCCGATCCAACTGGTGGATCACAAGATCTACAGGATCAACCTGGATACCCGCCAGGTCAGTGGGGAGAACTCCGAGTTGAAGTTTTCTCACGCGATCAGTTCCGAGCGGAATCCCGACCACCCGAATTTGTGGCTGGTCAGGTTGGACGTTCAGATCAAGCCGGCCGCGAAGGCCGAAGCGGCACCCTACCTAGGAGAAGTTGCGATGATCGGCATCTTCCGGCTTGATCCAGAGTTCCCCGAGGAGCAGGCGGAGCGAATGGTTTACTTCAACGGTGGCTCCATCCTCTACGGGGCGGTTCGCGAGTTGATCTGCAGCATCACTTCCCGGGGGATCCACGGCCCCATTTTGCTGCCGACGGTAAACGCGGATTCCTTCGTGCCAGAATCCGAAGAGCACGCGGCTCAGGAAAAGAAGCATCGGGCCACCAAGTAGCTGAGAAGGGGATCCGCGAATGCCCATCCACCACTCCATCTGGAAAGTCGGGTTGATCCCGGAACCGTTGACGACGTGCAAGCTCGCCACCGAGAAGGAACTCGAGGACGGGATCACCGCCCGGCCGGTGATTCTGTCGCCGGAGTGGATGCTGATCGGGCGGCAGGAGCGGACGAGCTTCGGCGGAATCGTCGATCTGCTGGCGATCGCGCCGGACGGGTCGCTGGTCCTGATCGAGCTCAAGCGGGACAAGACGCCGCGGGATAAGGCGTTTCACGAGGTGGGCCTGTTCGGAAACCAGAATTCCGTCTGCCAGCCCGTTGCCGCGAGCTGGCGGCATACCGTGGAGCGCCTGAAGACGGTCTTTCCGAGCTGGGACGCGAAGAGGCGGAAGACGGATTGCCCCGAGACGGAAACCGGGGTATCCCTGTGAGCGGCACCACGAACCCTCCACTTTTCACCATCCGCTTGACCGGCGAGGGCGTCCGTCCCGGGCTGATCCCTGCCGGCGATCTGGCGCAGTTGCTTATCGCGGCGGAGCAAGCCGTGGTCGCGATCGCGGTCCGCGAGCACCCGGAAGCCGCCGAAGATTTGATCGTCGGTCTCGCCGAGGTGCGGGAGGAGAGCATCGGCTTCGCTTTCACGAGCAACCAGCCGGAGGTGGCGGCCTCGGCCTACCACGAGCTGGTGACCCTCATCGGGAACCGTGCCTTTCGCAGCCTTCCGGCGCGCAGCCTGGAGGGCTTGAGGACGCTGACGCGGTTCACCAGCCAACATCAGGGCCGTACGCAGTTCTGGAATGGCATGGCGGATCGTCCCTTGCTGGATCTGGCGCCGGATTTCGGAATCGAGGTGCCCGCACCGGAATACCAACGCGGAGAGACGGTCCTCTACGGCAAGATCGAGCGGGTGGGCGGCGTCCGTCCGCGAGTGCGGTTGCGCGTTTCCGAGAAGGAGGTGGTGTATGCCGACATCAGCGAGGAGCAAAGCCGGGTGCTGGGGAGCCGGATGTATGAGGATGCGGCGCTCCGTGGGCAGGCGACCTGGGACGCGCAGGATGGAACGGTTGTCTATTTCCGCGTCGAGGAGATCCTCCACTACCAGCGGGGCAAGGTCAGTGGTGCCTTCGACGAACTCCGGGAGGCGGTCGGAGGGTTGTATGACGAGGTGGAGGATGTGGAACGGTATGCCAGTCGGCTGAGAGACGGGGATCTGCCATGAAACGCGTCTGCCTCGACAACCACATCCTGATTTGGGGTGTCCGAGGCGTCGCGACTCCGGGTCAGGAGGATCGCGTTGAACGGGCGCGGGATCTTTTCGTGGAACTGGACGAAGCCGACGCTCAGGTGATCGTCCCCGCAGTCGTCGTCGCGGAGTTTCTCGCCGGTGTTCCCAAAGCGCGGCATCAGGATCTGCTCGACGTGCTCAACCGTCGTTTTCAGATTCCTCCCTTCGACACCCGGACGGCGGCGCTGGCGGCTGAGATTTGGAGGGACGCCGCAGAGCGCAATCCGCATCTGAAGGATCAGGTACGGGAGCAGTTCCCCGGGACCGAGAAAGCCAAAATCAAGGCCGATATGATGATTCTGGCGACCGCCTGGGTGGGGGAGGAGGGGGTGCTGGACAGCCATGATCGCCAGGGGCGGCAAGTCGCCGAGGAGCGGATCGAGGTCCGGGATCTTCCGCCGCCTCGGCCAAAGCAGACGGATCTGCCGTTGGGTTCCTGAGACGTCCTTCGGGAGCTGAGGGCGGCGGGCCGCCGCCTGGACGGCCTGCCGCGGGCCGCGGCAGCTACAGCAACTCCTCCCGCAGGGCCTCGAAGAGGTCGTCGTCCTCGTCGGTCTGGTCTTGCGGAGGCTCGCTCATTTTTCGATGTCGGGTTCGTCGGTTCCGGGCAGCGACGTGCCGGCGGTCTCGGCCCAGTGCTGGATGAAGAATTTCTTCTCGTCGGTGAGGAACCGTTCGGAGCGACCGAGGATGGGTCGCAGCGAGGTGGTGAGCTGGAGGGTGACGAGCAGGAAGATGATGCACCAGATGGCGACGGGACCGCTCTGGCGGGCGCCGTGGACCTTGAGCGCGGTGGAGACGAAGCGGAAGGCGAAGGCCAGGGCGACGAGCCACGATCCGATCGAGAGCGCGCCCATGAATCCGAAGGAGCGGGTGCCCTGGGTGAAGATCCACACCGCCGGCGCGAAGCCGAGCAGCAGCAGTCCGGCGAGCGCGAGGGTGGCGCCGAGCACCGAGGCGAGGCGCCCTGCGGAGGCGGTGGAGCCGGCGAGGCAGGCGAAGATGTAGAAGCTCGGAAAGCAGATCAGCCCGGCGAAGAGCAGGCCGAGGCCGAGCTTGAGCGGGGCGGCCCAGAGTTGTTCGTGGTAGGCGAAGGTGCCGAGGACGAAGCCGAAGACGAGCATCGCGCCGAAGGCCATCGCGGCGAGACGGCCGAGCGTCTGCGGTGACTCGATCCGCTGATGGGCGGCGAGGTCGGCGGGACGGCGCAGCAGGGCTTCGAAGAGTTCCTTGATGCCCTTGGGATCCGGCAATGGTTCCGGCCTGGGGACGGGTGGTGGCGTCGGTTCGGACGGGGTCGGTCGGGATTCGGGTTGGTCGTTCATGCGGTGGTTCGGTTGCGGTTGAAACGGAGGTGACCCCAGACAACGAGGGCACCGATGGAGAAGAAGAGGGCGAGGAAGGGCGGCAGCGCCGGATCGACATCCGACAGGAGGCGGACGAGCGACCGCCAGACGGCCTCGTAGAAGCTGCCGCGCATCGGGTGTTCGCGCAGAAAGGCGACCTCGAGCGAGGGCGTGCCGAAGAAGGGGCGAAGGATCCACGAGAACTGCGCCCCGATGAAGCCATTGCCGGCGATCCAGGCGGCGAGGGTGACGCGGGCGATGCGGCGGGTGGCGCAGTGCTTTTCCAGGAGTGACCGCAGGCGCAGCACTCCGATGCAGCCGGCGATGGCGACGAGGGCGGTGTGGGAAAGCAGGTAGCCGGCGTGCGCGGCCCCGGCCTGGGGCGAGTCGGGCGGCGGAGCGTTGAGCGCGAGGAAGAAGGTGACCGGAGCGATCGACCCGAGGACCAGCGCGCTGATGGCGAAGGCGCCGAGCAGCGCCTGGAGCGACTGGCGGAAGCCGAGATCGCTGCCGAGCAGCAGGCCGAGCATGCCGTTGAGCACTCCGTTGCAGCCGAGCGTGCAGGCGATGAGCAGCGGCATCTTGACCGCGACGTAGAAGCCCATGACCGGCGAACGCCAGAAGCCGACGGTGAAGCCGTAGAGGGCGAATCCCGCGACGGTGATCCATGCCGCCCGGCCGAGGTCGCCGGAGGCGGCGCAGCGCAGGGTCTGGATCGGCGGGTCGAGGAGCTCGCGCATCGGAATGCCCCGATGAGAACCGTTATCCGTGACGATCGGATGAAGGTGGCTGGAAAGCCGCGGGAAGAAGGGGTGATCGACAGGAATGTCGATGCTCCGGAACGACCGACAGTGTCCGCCCTCCTGTCGCCCTCAGGCCGGCAGCGTGAGGATGGCCCGGGTGCCGGCGGGTTCGGATGGTTCGAGCGCGACGCTGCCGCCGTGGAGTTCGACCGCCTCCTTGACCAGGGTGAGGCCGAGGCCGGTGCCCTTGCGGCCGGTCTTGTTGAGCTGGCGCAGCGAGAAGAAACGCTCGAAGACGCGGTCGCGGGCGTAGTCGGGGATGCCGGGGCCGCGGTCCTCGACCGTGAGGATGACGGCGTCGTCCGCCACAAGCGCGATGCGCACGGTTTCGCCGGTCGGAGAGAAATCGATGGCGTTTTCCAGCAGGTTGGTGATCGCGGCGCGGAGGATGAAGGCGTCGCCGCGGAGGAGGACGGGCCTTTCCGGAAGGTCCGCGTCGAGGGTGACGGCGGCGAGTTCCGCCATCGGTCGCGCCTGGTCGATGGCGCGCAGCGTGACTTCGCGAAGATCGACGTCCTCGGCGCCTTCGAGGCCCGAGCGGCCCTCCAGGGCGGACAACTCGAGCAGGCGGTTGAGCAGCCGGTCGGCGCGGATCGTTTCGGCGCGGATGTTCTCGAGGAAACGGCGGCGGTCGGCCTCGGGCATCTCGTCATCGATGAGTTCGGCGGCGCCGCGGATGCCGGCCAGCGGGCTCTTCATCTCGTGGGTGAGGGTGTGGACGTAGCGCTCGGCGTACTTGCGACCCTCGAGCGCCTCGCGCATCGACTCGAGGGCGCGGGCGAGGGTGTTGACCTCGCGTCCGGCGCCGAGGGGCGGGAGCGGCGGGCGTTTTCCCTGCTCGATGGCGTGGGCGTAGTCGGTGAGGCGGCTGATCGGGCGGTACTGCCAGATGAAGACGGCGGTGACGAAGCACAGGATGCCGCCGCCGATGAGGCCGGTGCCCCACCAGATCTCCGCGCGGCGGCGGTGGACGATGGGCAGGACGTCGGCCTGCGGTTTGGTGACGGTCAGCACGCCGGAGGGGCTTGCCGGGTCGCCGATGGGGGCGGAAACGTGGAGGACGGAGGTGAGCGGGTCGTCCTCGTTGGTCCGGCTACTACGGGCGCCGTAGTCGCCGCGGAGGGTCAGGACGACGTTGCGCATGTCCGAGAAGTCCTCGCCGACGCGCCGGCCGCGGTCCGAGTCGAAGATGACGATGCCCTCGGCGTCGGTGATATGGCAGTCGATGCCGACGCCGGTCTTGAGGTGCTCGAAGATGCGGGCGTTGAATTCACGACCGTGGGCGCCGTCGAAGGCCTCGGCGAGAGGGCCGGGATCGAGGTCCTCGCCGACCATCTCGGCGAGGAGGTTGGCGGTGTCGATCATCGCCTCCTCGGTGGCCTGATAGGTCCGGGGTTCCACCGCCTCGAGCTGCTGCCGCAGCAGGAAGTAGAAGCCCGCGCCGATGACCAGCGCGATGGCGATGAGTGTCAGGCGGGTGAGGCGCATGGCTCGAAGTTCCAAGTCAGAAGTGCCAAGTTCCAAGAGCTTCGCGTGTTCCTGTGGCTCTTCATCGGCACTTGGAACTTCTCACTTGGAACTTCGCGGCCTTGCCGCGCTACGGCACGTAGGCGTAGCCGAGGCCGCGGCGGGTCTGGATGAGGTCCTCGGTGCCGGGCGAGAGGGCGCGGAGCTTGGCGCGGATGGTCTTGATGTGGGCGTCGATGGTGCGGTCGGTCACGGCGCCGGGATCCTCCCACGCGTGGTCGAGGAGCTGGTCGCGGGTGAAGACGCGGTTGGGGCGGCGGATGAAGACGAGGAGGAGCTTGTATTCGTGCGCGGTGAGGTCGAGCGGCCGGCCCTGGCAGAGGATGCGCATGGCGGACTCGTCGTGGGTGAAGGGGCTGGCATCGCCGGTTGGCGGTTCGCCGGACGAGCGGGGGCGATCGTCCCTGCCTTCCGAGCGGCGCAGGATGGCGCGGACGCGGGCGACGACCTCGCGCGGGCTGAAGGGCTTGGTGACGTAGTCGTCGCCGCCGATTTCGAGACCGAGCACGCGGTCGAGTTCGCCGTCGCGCGCGGTGAGGAAGAGGATGGGCACCGCCGAGGCTTCCCGCAGCCGCTTGCAGACCTCCAGTCCGGTCATGTCGGGCAGGCCGATGTCGAGGATGACGAAGTCGAAGGGCGAGGCGGTGTGGCGGTCGAGGGCCTCGCCCCCGGTGAGGGTGTGCTCGACCTCGAAACGCTCGGCTTTCAACGCGTAGACAAGGGTGTCGGCGATGGAGGGTTCGTCCTCGACGAGAAGGATGCGCATGGTCCGGTGTGTTGGTGTTTCGGGAGTCCGTGTTTCGGGGAGATTTGTGAATGCAGGATGAAGGGTGCGGGGAGATCCGGGGGATTCGTCCGGAGGCGCGGGTTGCCGCCGTTCCGGGAAAGGGATAGCGTGTCGGCGTGCTCGAGACAACGCTTCACGACGGGACTCCGGTCCAGGTGCGGCGGCTCGGGCCGGATGACCGTGGGGGATTGGCCGAGGGCTAGCGGCTGCTTTCCCCGGATTCGCGCTACCAGCGGTTCTGGTCGCGGAACGGCGAGGCGATCGGCGAGGCGATGCTGGACCGGCTGTTGAAGGAGGCGCCGGAGCGTCACGCGGTGTGGGCGGTGCTCGATCCGGCGCGGGAGTATCCGGGTGTGGGGGCGGCGAGCTGGTGGAGGTCCGAGGAGGACGGGGAGCTGGCGGAGTTTTCCTGCACGGTGCTCGATGGTGACCAGGGCCGCGGGGTGGGCACGCTGCTGCTGGCGACGACCTGGCTGGACGCGATGCGGTCCGGCGTGCGGCGGTTCGTCGGCTACACGATGCCCGAGAACGTCACCGCGGTGCGCTGGATGCGCAACACCGGCGCGGCGGCGGAGTGGGACGGCTACAAGGTGATCTTCCGCTGGGACCTCGATGATCTGGAAAGCCTCCCCGCGACGCCTCCGGGAGTCGCCCTGGCGGAGCGGCTCGCGGAGTTGTCGGGGGAGATGTCTTGAGCGGCGATCAGAAGGTGTATTGCCAGCCGCCGGTGACGGTGAGGTCGGTGCCGAGACGGTAGCCGTTGACGTCCTGCCAGAGCGGCAGCCGGACGTCGAAGCCGAGCCGGTGACCGCCGAGGGGGCCGTCGGGAACCTGGAAGTTCACGCCGACCAGCGCCTCGATCCGCTGGCCGCCGAAGTTCGCGCCGAAGGCGGTCGGCACCGTGAGCCGGGCCGGCGCGAAGGGTGGGCGCAGGAGCAGGTCGGACTGGTTGCCGGACAGCTCGTCTTCCCAGTGATAGGACAGGCCGCCGTTGAAGGCGACCCATTCGCACGGAGCCCATGACGCCCAGGTGTTGAGATCGAAGCGGTGGCCGAGACGGTAGCCGTGCCAGTTGGACTGCGTGCGGATCACGCCGGCCGCCTGGACGCCGACCGACCAAGATTCCCCGTCGATGCGGTAGGTCAGCGAAGGCAGCAGGTCGAGGCTTCCCGAGCCGGGTTGCATCGCGGCGGGAAGCTGCCGGGACAGGCGGCCGCCCGGGCCGGGAACGATGTCCCGCTCGCTGATCGAGCCGGTGGGCAGGCTGAAGCCGATGCCGCCGTGCAGGTGGTGGGGGCCTTTCTGATAGAGATCGGCCAGTGCGGTGAGCTTCAGGTCGCCGATGCCGCTGGACTCGGTGGTGAAGAAACCGCTGCCGCTGTTGAGCATGACGAGCATCCCCGCCGCTGGATCGATCACGTGGCTCATTTCCATGGTGCTGTAGGGCAGCATGGCCATGAGTGTGAGGTCGTCGGTGGGCGCGTACATGACGCCGAGCATGTGCATGTCCATGGTCATGCGGTGCGGCGAGATGACGTAGCCGGCGCCGAATACCTGGGCGGCGGAAACGGCATCGGAGCCACGATGCATGCCGTCCATGTCCATGTACATGTAACGGTAGGAGACCATCCATTCGCCGGCGTGGTGGGTGTGGTCGCCCATGATGGAGATCGGCGCCGCGGTGCCCTGTGCGCAGGCGCACCAGGGGCCGCAGTCACAGACTTCGCCGAGCGCGGGTTGGAGGAGGAGTGAGAGAGTGAGAGAAACAAGAGTCTTCATGTTGGTTGGGAGTGATTGGTGTGCGGCGATGCCGCGGGTCGCCGCGAATCCGGAGTGGTCGCGGCATGCGTGAGGGAACCACCGGCATTCCGCCGGGGGGAGAAAGGGCGCGCCATAACCGGGCGCGGAGATGTCAGGGCCTCAAACGCCTCGCGGCGGAGGGAGCGGCGGACGGTCGCCCGCAAGGTCGGCGAAGCCGGCCGGTGGCACGAAGCCCGGCGCGGCGTGATCCGTGGCGGCGGGTTGCCGCAGGGTCACGGATTCGGGGATCCGGAGATCCTTCAACGAAAGCTGCTCGACGCCACGCGCGGGTAGCCCGTCGTCGCGCTTTGAGTCCTCCTGTTTCGCGGAGGCGATGGACTTGCACATCGCGCAGGGATGCTCGCCGTCGAAGGTCATGCGGGCCCCTTCCAGAATGCCGTCGCTGGCGGAGTAATCGACCAGCATATTGGTCCAGGCGATGCACTGGAGCACGCCCCAGTGCCCCCCGCTCAGGTGAACGAAGGCGCCAAGGACGAGGATGACGCGCAGGAAGCGCACGGGCGGGTCCTACAGGCCGGGGTGGGCGATGTCCAGTGCCGGAAAGACTGCTTTCGTTCGCGCGGGAACGAACTATGGTCCGCC
>CALGOH010000158.1 GCA_937957985.1 uncultured Verrucomicrobiae bacterium | reverse complement strand
TCTCGAAAGCTACCTCAAGGCGTCCAGCCTCCGCAGTCAGGCGGGCCGTCAGCAGGCGCAGCAGGAATCGCAGCAGGGCTTCGCCTGGTTGGCCTCGGGCGAGCAGGACAAGGCCGAGAAGCTGCTCGGCAAGGCGGCGCGCAACGACTTCCTCGACGAGGCCTCGAAGGAGGACGCCCGGGTGCAGTACCGCAACCTGAAGATGCAGCAGGCGGTGCTGGGCCTGAACACCCGCCGGCAGCGGAACTACCTCGACAACGGCGGGATGGGCGATGCCGCCCCGAACGTCCAGCTCGAGCAGGCGGCCGAGGAGAATCCGATCCTGCAGGGTCAGTTCAACTTCGACCCGCAGCAGTTCGACCGCCTGATGGTGGGGAACACCGCCGAGGAGACCAGCGCGCTCAAGGACATCGCCAGCCGCATCGTCGAGCAGCAGCTCGAGGTCATGCCGGCGCCGGAATCGCTGGAAATCGACCTGATGGGCCAGGGGCGGATGTTCCGCTTCGAGCGCAGCCTGCAGGTCGTCGGGGACGAGGCGATGACGCTGGATCTCGACCTCCGTCCGCAGCGGAGCGGCGGCTGGCCTTTCGCCGGAGTCGTCGGCCTGCTGGCCGGGGCGGTGCTGGTGGTCGGCCTCAAGCGCCGCGAGGCGTGATCGAAAATGCCGCGAATCGTGGATTGAATACGGTCGGTTTACGTGGATACTCCGCCAGCATCGTAACCTCCAGTTCCATGAAACTCGTCTTCAAATCCCTCATCCTCGCCTCCCTCGCCGCCGTCGTGGCCGGCCTCAGCTCCTGCACGACCACGAGCACCGGATCGTCCGGGAGCTTCGCCTTCGACCCGCCGGTCAAGCAGCCGACCAGCCGCTCCGCGGTGAAGGTGAAGATCAGCACCGGTGCCCAGCGGCTTTATGTCGTCGAGGGTGACAATGTCCTGCTGGCCACCCCCTGTGCGGTGGGCACCAAGGCGACGCCGACCCCGGCGGGCAACCACCGGATCACCAGCAAGACCCGCCACCGCCGCCGCGCGAGCCAACCCGGCGCCGGCTATCCGATGACCTACTGGATGTCCTTCTACAGCCCGGCCTACGGCATGCACTGGGGTTTCGTGAAGCCCTATCCCTGCACCCATGGCTGCGTGCGCATGCCCCTGAGGTCGGCGAAGAAGGTCTTCGACATGGTGCAGGTCGGCACCCCGGTCAACGTCTCCAGCAGCCAGCCGTGGGATTCCACCATCGGCGCCAAGCTTCCGAATCTCGACGACTCGCCGCTTCCGAATCCGCCGGATTCCTACATGCTCAGCCCGCAGGTCTTCAAGGACGCCGAGCAGGGCAAGATGTGGAATTTCTAGGATCAGGAGCGCGGGTTTGATACCCGCTTCTCTGAGCGGCTTGCAAAGCCGCGGCCCTTACTTCCGCCGCTCGATCTCGGCACGGACGTTGTTGATCGACGGCGCGCCGGAGTTGGTGCGGGCGGCGAGGGCTCTTTCCAGTGAGAAGACCTCCGTCGCCTCCGCCGTGAAGGCAGAGTCGATGGCCGTCAGGTCGAGTTGATCGAGGGGCGTGCCACTCTTCACCGACTCGGCGACGGCCTTGCCGACGAGTTCGTGGGCGTTCCGGAAAGGAACACCTTGGCGGACCAGCCAGTCGGCCAGGTCGGTGGCGAGCAGCATCGGATCCGAGGCGGCGGCGAGGCAACGGTCCTCGCGGATCTCCATGGCGGCGATCATCTCGGCATTCACGGCGAGCGTGAGCTTGAGCGTATCGATCGAGTCGAACAGCGGTTCCTTATCCTCCTGGAGGTCGCGGTTGTAGGTGAGCGGCAGGCCCTTCATCGCGGTCAGCAGGCTGACGAGATTGCCCAACAAACGTCCCGTCTTGCCGCGGGTGATCTCGCAGACGTCGGGATTCTTCTTCTGCGGCATCAGCGACGAGCCGGTGGTGTGGGCGTCGGACAGCGAGACGAAGCCGAACTCCGCCGAGCACCACAGGATGAGGTCCTCGGAAAGCCGCGAGAGGTGGACGCCGCACAGCCCCATCGCGAAAAGGAACTCGGCGATGTAGTCGCGGTCGGCGACGGCATCCATCGAGTTGCGCGTGACGCCGTCGAAGCCGAGCTCGGCGGCGATGGCCTCGCGGTCGAGGTTGATCGTCGAGCCGGCCAGCGCGCCGGAGCCGAGCGGTGAAATGTTCAGACGCTTGCGGCAGTCGGCGAAGCGGCCGAGGTCGCGGTCGAGCATCTCGACGTAGGCCAGCAGGTGGTGGCCGACGGTGACCGGCTGGCCGCGCTGGAGGTGGGTGTAGGCGGGCATCACCGTGGCGGCATACTTTTCCGCACGGTCGAGGAGGGCCTGCTGGAGGTCGGCGATGCCGGCGCTCAGCACGTCGATCTCCGTCCGGCAGTAGAGCCGGGTGTCGGTGGCGACCTGGTCGTTGCGCGAGCGGGCGGTGTGGAGCTTGGCACCGGCCGCACCGATCTTCGCGGTCAGCGCGGCCTCGATGTTCATGTGGACGTCCTCGAGCGAGGTCTTGAACTCGAACCTGCCGGCGTCGATGTCGGCCTCAACTTCGAGCAGGCCCGACTCGATCTGCGAGAACTCATCGGCGGTGAGCAGGCCGGCGTTCATCTGGGCCCGGGCGTGGGCGATCGAGCCGGCGATGTCGTGCTTGTAGAGGCGCCAGTCGTAGCTGATCGACTCGCCGAACTGTTGGACGAGCGCGGCGGTTTCCTGGGCGAAGCGGCCTTTCCACATGGCCGGAGCCTACGGTTTGGAAGTTCCAAGTGAGAAGTGCCAAGTTCCAGCCCATCAAGCGGCTGTGGATGGGATTGGACCGCGAGCTTCAGCTCGCATGGCCTTGCGATGAAGATGCGGACTGAAGCCCGCGGTCCGTGCCAGAGCGGCCGGCACGACGCCGGCGCTCCGCCGCCTCCTCAGCGCTTCTGCACCGGCAGGCGGCGGCGGTCGAGGCGGGCCTGGATGAGGTGCGGGCAGCTTCCCTTGATCCGGAGCTGCTCGCAGCAGGCCTCGATCTTGATCGACTGGCGCTTCGGGCGGAAACCCATGCGGCGGGTCAGGCAGTCGTTGAGCAGCTCGAGGTGGGAGTCCTCGAACTCGAGCACCCGGCCGCAATCGATGCAGACCAGGTGGTTGTGGCTCGGCTTGTCGAGGAAGTTGGGGTCGTAGGTCTTGAGGTCGCCGCCGAGGTCGATCTCGCGGAGCATGCCGGCTTCGACGAGCAGGGCGATGGTGCGGTAGACGGTGGCCCTCGACACGTTGATGTTCTTCCGGCGGACCCGGTCGAAGAGCTCTTCGGAGGTGAAGTGGTCGTCGGTCTCGAAGGCGAGGCGGACGATGGACTCGCGCTGCGGGGTCCGGCGCATGCCCTTGCGGCGGATGAAGTCGTCGAGCTTGGCGATGGCGGCATCGTCCACGGGAGAAAGGCTAGGACGGCGGCATGGCGAAGGCGAAGCTTTTCCACCCCCCGGCTCTCTTTCCGGGTTGGCAAGGTGCGGGGATGCGCTTGAATGGACGGGTGATTCGATTCGCGAAAATCTTCCCGCTGGTGCTGGTCGCGGGCGTGCTGGCCGGCTGCGCGTCGCCGATGCTCGACGTGCGCCCGATGCATTTGAGGAACCTCGACATCGCCGAGCCCGAGCAGCCGATGATCCGCGGCGAGCAGCGGCAACTGCTGTATGGCGCGATCGGCGTGCGGGAGCAGGAGCAGCGCCTGGGCCACTACTACGTGGTGCTGTGGAACGAGGACTCGTCGCCCGAGGATCCGGTGCGGGTGGTCTTCGAGTACCAGCAGGCGGCGACCGCGAGCCGGGTGCTGCGCAAGGAGCAGAGTTTTCCACCCTATCAGGCCTCCGGCCGGGCGGAGTTCCGGATCATCGGGGACGACTATCTGAAGGGCGGGCGGGTGCTGGCGTGGCGGTGCCGGCTCTTCCGCGGCGGGCGCGAGGTGGCGAGCCGTCATTCGTATCTTTGGGACTAGGGCGGATCGGCCCGAAGGACGGTTGACCGTCCGGCCGGGCCGCGCCTACTTTAAACCGCGTCCCGTATTTTTCGGACGACTCAAGCGTGGAGAAACAAAGCGGCATCAAGTTCGGCGTTTTCGACGGGTTCACCTGGATCCGTTGCGAGGGCAAGGGCTCCTTTCTGGAGAGCCCGGCGCTCAAGGAGTGCGCCGACCAGCGCCGGAACGACGGCGAGAAGCACTTCGTGATCGATCTCGAGGGCTGCACGGGCATGGACTCGACCTTCATGGGCTTTCTCGCCGGGCTCGCCGCCCGGGTCGGGCGGGACGATGGCTGGGTGCACATCGCTTCCCCCGGGGAGCGCAACCGCCAGTCGCTCGAGGACCTCGGTCTCGACTGCCTTCTCTCGATCTCGCCGCCGGAGGCGCCGTGGCGGGGCCGGGCCGACGGGATCCGGGAGGAACTCAAGCCCTACGCTCCGGGGCGCCTCCCGAGCATCCATGAACGGGCACGGCACGTGCTTGACTCGCACCGGGACCTGGCGTCCACCAGCGAGGCGAACTCGAAGCGCTTCGCCGGCGTGCTCCAGGTGCTCGAGCAGCAGGTTTCCGATGAGTCGGGATCCGACGGTCGATGAACCACCCTGTCATTTATCTGTCGCTGACGACGGTCCTTCTGGTCCTCTTTCTCCTGCTGCTGCGCACGCGGCGCAAGGTCAGGGCCAAGAAGCGCGAGCTGAAGGTCTTCGAGGGCGAGGAGGCGAGGATGTTCGAGTTTCTCCACAACCTCGGCGTGGCGATCGGCCGCCAGTCGGACCAGACGGGGCTCTACCGGATGATCGTCGATGGACTGGACGAGGTGGTGAAGGCCCGCGGCGGGGCGCTCTACCTGCTCGACGAGAGCGGCGCGATGCTGCAGCCGAAGTATCTTTCCGAGAACTGTCCGGCGCTGGTCGGGGTGCCGCTGGAGGTGCGGCGCAAGGCGGAGCGGGATCCGCGCGCGATGGAGAGCTACCTGAGGCTTTCGCAGGTGCCGTCCGACCAGGGGGTGCTGGGCGATGCGCTCAGCTCGGGAAAAGCGATCCGCGTCGAGGACCTGCGGAGCCATGATTCCTTCCACGATGCCTTCCATGGTTTCGGCGGCGGCGAGGTGGCGGCGCTGATCGCCCCGCTGCGGCATGCCGGACGCGACCTCGGGGTGCTGGCGGTGGCGCGGCATCGCGAGGACGGGCAATTCACGGCCAACGACTTCGCGGTGTTCCGCTCGGCGGCCGAGCAGTCGGGCTTCGCGCTGGGCAATGCGCTGATCTACAAGGAAGCCGGGGAGAAGCGGCATTTCGAGACCGAGATTCGCAACGCCGGCGAGGTGCAGCGCGTGCTGCTGCCGCAGGGTGAGCCGGACGTGCCGGGATTCCGGATTTCGGGGACCAACGTGCCGGCGCGCCTGATCAGCGGCGACTACTACGACTACCTGCCGCTCGGCGGTGGCAAGCACGGCGTGGTGATCGCCGACGTGTCCGGCAAGGGGGTGGCGGCGGGGCTGATGATGGCGATGTGCCGCAGCGTGCTGCGCTGCCATTCGGAGATCCACGGCGATCCGCTGAACCTGATCGCGGCGGTCAACCGGCAGCTCTTTCCCGACATCCGAGAGGATATGTTCATCAGCCTGTTCTACGCCTCCCTGACCGAGAACGAGGACACGGTGAGGCTGGTGCGGGCAGGCCACGATCCGGCGCTGTGGTTCCACGCGGACTCGCGGACCATCGAGGAACTCAAGCCGCCGGGACTCGCGCTCGGGATCGACGAGGGGGTCGTCTTCGAGCGGGTGACGCAGATCCAGGATATCGAGATGCGGACCGGCGACTGCCTGCTCTTCCACACCGACGGGGTGAAGGAGGCGGTGGGCGACCGGGGCGAGGAGTTCGGGATGGCCCGCCTGCGCGAGTCTTTCAGGGAGAATGCGGCGCTCGGGGCGGAGGCGGTGGTGGCCGGGGTCCAGCGGGACCTCGCCCGATTCTGCGCGGGGGCGCCGCAGATGGACGACGTGACCCTGCTGGCGATCGAGCGGCGCTGAAAGGGCGGGGGTTGACGAGCGGGGCGGCGGGTGGCAGGTAGCGGCCCATGAATTCAAGCGAACCGGAATCCAAGGCCCGCGCCGCCGAGGAGGCGGATGAGGCCGTCGAGGAGCTGGATGCCACCGAAACCGCCGCGGCGGAAGAAGATGCCGTCGATGACGGCGTGGAGGAAGTCGACGAGTCCGATCCCCTGGCGGCGCTCGAGCAGGACGTGCTGAAGTGGAAGGAACTCGCGATGCGCACCGCGGCGGACCTGGAGAACTTCCGCAAGCGCTCGACAAGGGAGCGGGAGGAATCGATGCGCTACGCCAACCAGTCGCTGCTCGAGGAACTCCTGCCGATCCTCGACAACTTCGAGATGGGCATGCAGGCCGCGGGCCAGGAGAAGGACTCGATGATCTACGTCGGCATGGCGATGGTCCGCAAGCAGCTCGACGAATTTCTCGGCAACCACGGCGTCACCGAAATCGCGGCCGAGGGCGGGGACTTCGATCCGAACCTGCACGACGCCGTTTCCCAGGAGGAGGGCGGCGAGGAGGGCAAGGTGCTGCGCGTGACGCGGCGGGGCTACATGCTGCGCGACCGCCTGTTGCGCCCGGCCAGCGTGGTGGTGGCGAAGGGTGGGGAATCCGGCGACGACTGATCCGATGTCCGACCGCGACTATTACGAGGTGCTCGGGGTGTCGAGGAACGCCAGCCCGGAGGAGATCAAGAAATCCTACCGCAAGCTGGCGGTGAAGTTCCACCCGGACAAGAACCCGGGGGACGCCGAGGCCGAGGAGAAGTTCAAGGAACTGGGCCACGCCTACGAGGTGCTCAGCGATCCCGACAAGCGGGCGGCCTATGACCGCTACGGCCACCAGGCCTTTTCCGGCGCGGGTGCCGGAGGCGGTGGCGGCTTTGGTGGATTCGGGGGATTCCACGATCCGATGGACCTCTTCTCGCAGGTCTTCGGGAACGCCTTCGGTGGCGGCTTCGAGGAGTTCTTCGGCGGCGGCCGCCGCGGGCGCTCGGGCAAGCAGCGGGGCAGCGACCTCCGCTACGATCTGGAAATCTCGCTCGAGGACGCGGCGAGGGGCGTGGAGAAGGAGCTCGAGATCGAGCACCAGATGCCCTGCACCACGTGCTCGGCAAGCGGCTCGAAAGGTGGCGGCGGATCCCGTCCCTGCAGCACCTGTGGCGGACGCGGCGTGGTCGCGCGCCAGGCGGGCATCTTCATTCAGCAGACCACCTGCCCCGATTGTCGCGGTGCCGGTGAAACGGTGTCCGATCCCTGCCCGGACTGCCACGGGGAGGGTCGGGTCGAAAAGCCGAGCCGGATCAAGATCCGGATCCCGGCCGGCGTCGAGGACGGCACCCGCCTGCGGTCCTCGGGCAACGGCGACGCCGGGGTGCGTGGCGGCACGCCGGGGGATCTCTACGTTTTCCTGCATGTGCGCACCCACGACGTCTTCGAGCGCGACGGGAACAACCTCTTCTGTCGTGTGCCGCTGCCGTTCAGCACGGCGGCGCTGGGCGGCGAGCTGGAGGTGCCGACCCTTGATGGCAAGGCCTCGATCAAGATCCCCGCGGGCACGCAGGGTGGCACCCTTTTCCGGCTGCGGGACCGGGGGATGCCGACGCTTTCCGGGGGTCGCAAGGGCGACCTGCACGTCGAGGTGCAGGTCGAGGTGCCGACGCGCCTGAACGCCGACCAGCAGGCCAAGCTCCGCGAGTTTTCCGAGTCGATCGGCGACCACAACTCGCCGATGCAGGAGTCCTTCTTCGAGAGGGCGAAGCGGCTCTTCGGCTCCTGAGTGTCATGCCGCGGTTGTTCCTGCAACCGGAGCGATGGGGCCGGGCGGGGGCGCTG
>CALGOH010000157.1 GCA_937957985.1 uncultured Verrucomicrobiae bacterium | reverse complement strand
AAGACGCTGCTCGCCCGCGCGATCGCCGGCGAGGCCGACGTGCCGTTCTTCTCGATCTCGGGTTCGGACTTCGTCGAAATGTTCGTCGGCGTCGGCGCCTCGCGCGTTCGCGACATGTTCGAGCAGGGCAAGAAGCACGCGCCCTGCCTGATCTTCGTCGATGAGATCGACGCGGTCGGCCGCCACCGCGGCCATGGCCTCGGCGGCGGTCACGACGAGCGCGAGCAGACGCTCAACCAGCTCCTCGTCGAGATGGACGGCTTCGACACGCAGGAGGGCGTCATCATCATCGCCGCGACCAACCGGCCCGACGTGCTCGATCCCGCGTTGCTTCGTCCGGGCCGCTTCGACCGCCAGGTCACGGTCAGCCTGCCCGACGTCAAGGGCCGCGAGCAGATTCTCAGCGTGCATGCCAAGAAGGTGAAGCTCGCCCCGGGCACCGACATGGCCACCATCGCGCGCGGCACGCCCGGATTCTCGGGCGCCGAGCTGGCGAACCTGATCAACGAGGCCGCCCTGCTGGCCGCGCGCAAGGGGCTCAAGGCCGTGACCCTTCCCGAACTGGAGGAGGCCCGCGACAAGGTCCGCTGGGGCCGCGAGCGCCGCAGTCTCGCGCTCAGCGAGCAGGAGAAGAAGACGACCGCCTACCACGAGGCGGGTCACGCGCTGCTGCTCGCCACCCTCGAACACACCGACCCGCTCCACAAGGTCACCATCATTCCCCGCGGGCCTTATCTCGGCGCCGCCTTCCACCTGCCGAAGGAGGACAAGTACCACTTCCACAAGCGCCAGGGCCTCGAGCAACTCGTGGTCACCATGGGCGGCCGGGTCGCCGAGGAGATCGTTTTCGGCGACGTGACCAGCGGGGCCTCCGGAGACATCCGCCAGGCGACCCATCTCGCGCGCCAGATGGTCTGCGAGTGGGGCATGAGCGAGGAACTCGGAATGGTCGAGTACGGCGACCATCAGGGCGAGGTCTTCCTCGCGCGCGACATCTCGCGCGACCGGAACTACTCCGAGGCGACCGCGCAGAAGATCGACGCCGAGATCAAGCGCGTCATCGACCGCGCCTACACCGAGGCCAAGCGCCTGCTGATGGAGAAGCGCGACAAGCTCGAGCTCATCGCCGAGGCGCTGCTGGAATACGAGACGCTCGACGCCAGCCACATCAACGACCTGATCGAGCACGGCGAGATGAAGGATCCGCCGAGTTCGCCGAGGCCGCCTTCGCTGCCGGACGAGGAGCCGAAGAAGAAGGAGATCGAGCCTTCCGGCGAGAGCGAGGAGGACGACGACGGTCCGCTGCCCGGCACGGTCGTCGGCCAGCCGGCTTGATCTGATTCGCGCAGGATCGGCGCGTTCCAAGATCCGTCACTTCGCGGGAAGTGACGAACGCTCGCGCGCTGCGCCGGGGCTCCGTGACGAAACCGTCACGGCGGCCCACTTCGTCGGAACGGGGTGAATCGCTATGCCCCGCGGGCACGTGATGCCGTCGCTGCCTCCCTCCATTTTCATGCCGCTGCGACGGCTGTTTGTTTGCTGGGCCGACTTGTGGTCCGCGTATGGACTCGGAGAAGATCTGCGCCGGCGACGGGCCGCGTTGCTGCTGCTTTCCTGCACCTTTCCCGGTCTGGTGTTCCACCCGGCGATGGCCATCGAAAGCCTGCCCGTCTCCGCCGGAGTGACCGCCTCCGCGGAACTGCTTCCGAGCAAGGATCCGGTGGCGTCGCCGGGTGGAGGAGGAAGTCAGAGACTCCTGCCTGACAACCAGCCACACGGCCCGGCCGACCTCCCGCCCCCATGGCTCGCCCCCTGGCAGCAGGGCGAGGAGGTCATTCCCGCCGTTTTCGAGCTTCCCGATCCGCTTGCGGGGTATGGCAACGAGACGTCGCCCTTCCTCAGGTTGCTGGCCGGAGAGACCGGAGACGACAGTGCTCTCGATGCGACCGTCACCGAGCAAACGGGCGACAACGATGAAGTTGATGAAGACCTCCCCACCGATCCGATGCCGGATGACGAGGTGGGAATCGGCCCGCCGGATGAGGACGACGGGGCGTGGACGCCCGCCGAACCGGCCGACCCCGGCGAGGATCCCGCCGATCCCGGAGCCACCGGCGGCGAGCCGCGAGACCTCCTTCCGGTCGAGCGCGAGCAGGGCAACTGCGTGATCACCGGCGAGGTCTCGGACGTCACCACGCTCGATCCCATCGCCGGAGCGAGCGTCATCGTCATCGGCCAGGGCCGCGAGGACATCACCGACGCCCAGGGTCGGTTCGAGATCGGTGGACTCCCTCCCGGCGACTACACGGTCGAGGCGTTGAAGCTGGAGTACTCGATGGCATCCGTGGCCGCGAGTCCGCGTCCGGGGACACCCGCCGAAGTCCGCATCGCCCTCCGCAAGAAACCGGCGGTGGACACCGCCGAGGGGGAATTCCTGCTGGAGACCGAGTCGGTGGTGGGGGAGTATTCCGAGGGCAACCAGGGCGACTTCAACCTGGATCTTGAGATCGCGAGTCCGACCTTGCGAAGCGGGATGACCGAGGAGGACTTCGCCAAAGCCGCGGTCAGCGATGCGGGCGAGGCGCTTGAGAAGGTTTCGGGAGCGAACGTCGTCGACGGGGCCTTCGCGGTCGTGCGCGGACTGGCAGACCGCTACGTCACCACCACGCTCAACGGCGGGCAGATCTCCTCGGCGGTGCCCGACCGGAAGGCGGTCCGGCTCGATCTTTTCCCAACCTCCGCGATGCGGGCCATCGTGGTCGACAAGCTCTATCGGGAGCAACTGTTGGGTGACTTCGGGGGAGCGGCGATCGACCTCCAGACCAAGGTGTTCCCGGAGGAACCGGTGGTCAGCTTCAAGGTGAAGCGGGAGTTCAACCCGTCGCTGCCCGACCAGATGTGGCTGCCGGAGGACAGCAATCTCCAGTACTTCCGGGGTATCGACAATTCGAGGAAGATCGACCGCGACTCGATCACCGGCCCCAATGGTTTTCTGATCCCGGGAACTCCCGAGAGGAATCCCGGCGATCCGCCAACGGTTCCCGAGGCCCAGGAGGCATGGAGGACGTTGTTCAGCACACGCAGCCTGCGTCCGGTGGCCCGCAAGACCCGCGATGAGGAGTCTTTCAGCGCGGCCATTGGCAACACCTTCTCGATCACCGAGGACCTCGACTTCGGCTTCCTCGTGGCGGGTGGCGGGAAGTCGGAGGACAGCTTCAATGCCTCGCCAATCCTCCGGGTCAATGGCAACACCTGGGACCAGGAGGACTACCAACGCCAGTATGAGTGGAATCTCTACGCGGCGGCCGGTCTCAAGTTCGCCGATCTCCACGAGATCACGGCCACCTACTTCAGGAAGAACATCACGCAGGACAACGTGACGATCGCCAGGGACATCGAGGATGGCGAGACCTACGGGAGTGGCGATTTCTTCGATGCGACCACGGCGCTCTACGGCGCGTCGGCGACGCTGCGCCGCAACTTCGACGAAATCGACCTGGTCGAGCAGGATCTCGAACTCTTCCAACTCGCCGGAAAGCACAAGCTCGGAGAACGCGGCCCTTCGGTCCAGTGGGTGTTCACCGAGTCCGATGCATTGGAGGACCGGCCGAACTATTCACTGTTTCAGTGGACCACGCTGGACTTCACCGACGAGGAGGCGTTCCAGGAGGCCAGGGACATCGCGAACCAGCGACTCTACAGCCAGATTGCCCGGTCCTTTCCGGACGCACCGGACTTCCAGTCGCTCGATGAGGCCGCCGATTTCCTGCTGTCGAAGGGCGTGCCGCAAGCCAATGTGAACCGGGCGATCTCGGGGGTGACGAGCCAGTATCCGGTGGTCGATCCTTCACTGGGGACCATCGACACCCTCGCGCTCCTGGGCATTACCCAAGGTGCCGGACCGGGCAACTTCTCGCCGAGGACGGTCCAGACGATCAGGGAGAATACCGTCGATCAGCGGATCGACCTCGATCTTCCCTACTATTTCAGCGAGGAGGACGAGTCGAGCGGTGTGAGGCTGAACGCCGGGTTTGCCGACATGGAGAAGGAAAGGACCTCCCAGATATCGATCTACGATCTGATCCCTGAGTTCAAGGATGCGGCGGGCAACAGCATCTACGGCCTGCCGGAGGATGTGATGGTGGCTCTGGGTGAGGAGTTTGTCGAGAACCCGGAACTGTTGCGCGATTTCATCACGGGATACTGGGAGAACTCGGTCTATTTCAATGACAATACCCTTGGCAACAACCTGAGTCCGCCCGCGCAGCTCATCAACAATGTCGAGGGCACCCACACGATCTCCTCCCACTATCTCGGGGGTGAGTGGTTTCGCGACGACTGGTTCCTGCGCGGCGGAGTCCGCTACGAGAAGGAGGTCCGTTCCGCGAAGATTCTCGATCCCGCGCCGATCCTTCCGCCGGAGTTCCAGAATCTCCAGCCTCAGGAATACGAGGAACTGCTTCCTTCGGTGACCGCCGGGGGTAATTTTTTCGATGGCAGCCTGAACGTCATCGCGGGATGGTCGCGCGCCGCGGCCAGGCCGACCTTCTACGAGTGGCTTCCCACGAAATCGATCGACCTGTCGACCGGAATCATCCGGCTGGGAAACCCGTTGCTGTCAAACTCCGAGATCACCAGTTATGATCTCGCGATCGAGTATCTGATCAGCGACTCGGCATCTGCCCGGGTGAGCTTCTTCCACAAGGTGATCAAGGATCCCGTGATCGAGGAACGCAGATCCGCCGACCTCATCACCTACAGCAACGGCGAGAACAGCAGCCTGAGCGGGATCGAGTTCGAGGTGAGCGTCCAGGACCTGGGTCCCTTCTCGATCGCGGCCAACATGACCTACATCGACGCGGAGTTGCTCTACGAGGTTGAGAATCCTTCGACCGGCATGTTCGAAACCACTTCCGTGAATTTCCCCTACCAACCCGAGTGGCTGGCCAACGTCAACCTCGGCTACGAGCATGAGGAGTGGGGCTTCAGTGCGAACCTTGTCTACAACTTCACCGGGGCGTACAACACCATTCTCCGGAGAACCGAGGCTGATCCGAATCTCGAGCAGCAGTCGATCCAGTCACTCGATCTTATTCTCAGGAAGACATGGGAAGATGAAAGGTCCGGCCTCGCGTTCGAGCTCGGGGCCGGGGTCAAGAACCTGTTCGCGACCGACAGGGAGTTGGTGTGGAGGGGCGGGGCCGCCACATTGGACGGAAGAACCCACCGCACCTTCGCGGCGCAGCGGACCTATTTCGTCGAGATGAAGTGCTCGTTCTGAAGCGCCGGCGGATCCCCGGGTCGGGTGACGAATCCGTTTCAGGAAAGCATTCCTTCGGTCTTCACCACGCTGCCTAGGGTTCCGCGCCGCTCCGGTCGGACTGATCGGACGGCGATCCATCCTGTCTCCGAAACCGAAATCGAAAATGAAACGACACAACATGATCAAACCCGCATGGGTTACAGGTCTGCTGGGCATCGGCGCCATCATCGCGTCGCCGGCGGCCGATATCGACGTGGTAGCGACCCAGCTATCCAACATCGACAAGAACGCGGTCGACTGGAGCACGCCGGTCCTCGCGAACGACACCACATGGACGGCTGACAACACCTACATCCTGACGGATCGTGTCTACGTTCCCGCCGGAACGACGCTGACCATCGAGCCCGGCACGAAGATCTACAGCA
>CALGOH010000156.1 GCA_937957985.1 uncultured Verrucomicrobiae bacterium | reverse complement strand
CTTCTCCAGGACAAAAAGCACGAGGCCGAAGCCCTCGCCCGCCAGCTCGTCACCACCTTCGGCCACGGGAACGTCTTCATCCAGCTCACCCGCCACCACCTGCGCGACGACACCCGGCTCGACCGCCTGCTGCGCGACCTCGCCGCCCACCTCGGGCTTCCACTCGTCGCCAGCAACTCGCCGCTCCACGCCACCCGCGCCGACCGCCTGCTCTGCGACGCCTTCACCTGCCTGCGCCACCACACCACCCTCGACCGGGCCGGCGACCTGCTCGCACCGAATGGCGAACGCCACCTCAAGTCGCCCCGGCGGATGCGTGAACTCTTCGCCGACGTCCCCGAGGCGATCAGGAACACCCTGCGCCTCGCCGACCGGCTCGACTTCACCCTCGAAAACCTCGGCTACCGCTTTCCCGATGCCCACGACGACACCGGCCACCCGCTTTCCATCGGCGAGCAATCCACCCGCCTGCGCCGACTCACCCACGCCGGCGCCTTCCGTCGCTACGGTACCCTTCGTACAAAGGTGAAGCGGCAGATCGAACACGAACTCGCCCTCATCCACCGGCTCGGCTTCCCCGGCTACTTCCTCATCGTCGAGGAGATCATGAGCTTCGCCAAAGCCCACGGCATCTTCTGCCAGGGCCGCGGATCCGCCGCCAACTCGGCCGTCTGCTACGCGCTGGGCATCACCAACGTCGATCCCGTCGGGCAGGGTCTCCTCTTCGAACGTTTCCTTTCTGAAAACCGCCGCTCATGGCCCGACATCGACATCGACTTCCCCTCCGGCGACCGCCGAGAACTCGTCATCCAGCACGTCTTCGAGAAATACGGCCCGCGCGGAGCCGCCATGACCGCCAACGTCATCACCTACCGCCCCCGCTCCGCCTTCCGCGAAATGAGCAAGGTCCTCGGCTTCCCATCCCAGATCGCCGACCGCTTCTCCGACCTCTGTTCCTCCCCCAAGGTCCATGATGAGCGGGACCGTGGCGGCGGCGGCCCGCCGCAGGCCGTCCAAGCGGCTGCCAGCCGCTCCCCATTCTCCCCCGGCGAAGCCACAAACACCCCGACCGAAGGCGGCATGGAGGACTACTACCCGAGGTCGAAGGTGCTCGACCTCGAGGCCACCATCGAGGCCGCCGGCATTCCACGCACGCACCCGCGGCTGCCCTCCCTCATCCACCTCTATCACGCCGTACTCGCGATGCCCCGCCACCTCGGTCAGCACTCCGGCGGCATGATCATTTGCGACCGCGGCCTCGACTCGATCGTCCCGCTCCAGCCCGCCACCATGCCCGGCCGCACCATCGTCCAGTGGGACAAGGACGACTGCGAGGACCTCGGCATCGTCAAGGTGGACCTGCTCGGCCTCGGCATGCTCGCCGCCCTCGAAACCTCGCTGGAAATCTGCGCCGAACGCGGTCATCCCGTCGATCCCGCCCTCATTCCCAAGGACGACCCCGCCGTCTTCGACATGCTCTGCCGCGCCGACACCATCGGCACCTTCCAGGTCGAGTCGCGCGCCCAGATGGCCACGCTGCCGATCATGAAGCCACGGACCTTCTACGACCTCGTCATCGAGGTCGCCATCATCCGCCCCGGCCCGATCGTCGGCGACCTCGTCCATCCCTACCTCAACCGCCGCCAGCTTTGCGAGGAGCCCGACTGCATCCATCCCGACCTCGAGCCGATCCTGCGGCGCACCCTCGGCGTCCCGCTGTTCCAGGAGCAGGTCCTGCGCATGGCCATGACGCTGGCGGACTTCAGCGGCACCGAGGCCGACGAACTCCGTCGCGCCATGGCCTTCAAGCGCTCCGACGAGAAAATGGAGGCCGTCGCCCGCAAACTCGACCGCCGCATGACCACCCGCGGCATCCCCGCCGAAGCCCGGCGCAAGGTCATCCGGTCGATCGGCTCCTTCGCCCTCTACGGCTTTCCCGAGAGCCACGCCATCTCCTTCGCCCTCATCGCCTACCTCTCCTGCTGGATGAAGGTCCACCACCCCGCCGAGTTCTACTGCGGGCTGATCAACCACCAACCCATGGGCTTCTACTCCGTCAACACCCTGCTGCAGGACGCCAGGCGTCACGGCGTCCGCGCCCGACCCATCTCCGTCATCCATAGTAGTTACGACACCACCGTCCTCGACGACCACCACCTCCGCCTCGGCCTCCATCGCCTCAAGGGCCTTTCAAAAAAGACCGCCGATCGCCTCATCGAGGAAAGAAGCCACCAACCCTTCACCACCCTCCCCGACTTCCTCCGCCGCGTCCGGCCGAGCGCCAAAGAACGTCGAATCCTCGCCGCCGGCGGCGCCCTCAACGACCTGCCCGACATCGCCCACCGCCGCGACGCCCTCTGGCAGTCCGAACTCCCCCTCCACGACGACCTGTGGGCCGAAGTTCCAAGTTCCAAAGTCCAAGTTCCGAACCGTCCCGACGCCTCATTCCCGGAGTCATCCACCATCCACCATCCACCATCTTCCCTCCTCCGCCCGATGGGGGCGGAAGAGCGCCTGGCCACCGACCTCGCCCTCACCGGCGCCACCACCGGCCCCCACCCGATGGCCCTGTGGCGTCAATCTTCACTTCTCACTTCTCACTCGGCACTCGGCACTCCGCCGAAGGCGGCCCACGACCTCCATTCGCTCCAACACGGCACTCCTGTCACGGTCGCCGGCATGATCATCTGCCGCCAACGCCCCGGCACCGCGAAAGGCCACTGCTTCATCAGCCTCGAGGACGAGACCGGCATCGCCAACCTCTTCGTCCCCCGCGACACCTTCCACCGCCACAAGCTTCTCATCACCAGCGAGAGCTTCCTCCTCGCCGAGGGCACCCTGCAGATCAGCGAAGGCGACCAACCCACCGTTTACACCCGGACCCTTCATCCGCTCCCCGGCATTTCCCGGAAGCATGCCGCCGCTTCCCACGACTTTCACTGAAGGCCGGGCATCCGGGGAAAACCGAAGGATTCCCTCGAACAATCGGTCCCTTGGTTGACAGCACGCCGGGTCCCGACGCGTAAGTCACGGCGGTCATGGATCGCGACGTCGCTCACGGCTTCCGTCGGAGACAACCGGCAGCGGGACACGGTTTCCCTCTGCTGGTGGCGGCGGTTCTCCTGTCGATCGGGCCGTCCCTCGCGGACGAAACCCGGGAGCGCGTCACCCTTTTCAATGGCAGGGACCTGACGGGTTGGGAAGGCGCGCCGGGCTGGTGGACGGTCGAAGATGGAGCGCTGACCGCCGAGAGCACCGCCGACAAGCCGTGCAAGAAGGCCAACTATCTCGTCTGGACCGGCGGCCAACCCGGCGACTTCCAGCTCGACGCCGATTTCAAGCTCAGCGCCGAGGGGAATTCCGGCATCCACATCCGCTCCGAGCGTCGACCGGATTTCGACATGTTCGGCTACCAGGCGGACATGACCGGCGACGGCAAGCTGATCGGTTTCATCTATCATCACCGGCGCGGGCTGGTGGCCGAGCGGGGCGAGGAGGTCACGCTCACCGCCGACGGCCAACGTCGGGCCACGCGGGTCGGCGATGCGGCGGAGTTGCTCGAGCCCTACAAGCCCGGCGACTGGAATCACTACCGCATCCGCTGCCGCAAGGCGGAGATCACCGTCTGGCTCAACGGCGTGAAGATGTGCCACATCACCGACCGGGATCCCGCCACGGCCGCGAAGCGCGGATTCATCGGACTGCAGATGCACCCGGGCCCGCCGATGAAGGTGCAGTTCCGAAACCTCCATCTCACTCCGCTGGAATCCGCGGACGAATCCCCGAGCAAGCCGACACCATGAACACCACCCGCCGCACCTTCATGACCCGGACCGCCGCCGCGGCCGGGATTTCCGCCATCGCCCCCGGCCGGCTCTTTGCAAAACCCGGAAGGGTTTCCGCCAACGACCGGATCACCGTGGCCGGAATCGGCCTCGGCCCGCGCGGACGCCAGGTGCTCAAGTCCTTTCTCGACCAGTCCGATGTCCGCTTCGTCGCCATCGCCGACGTCCAGGCGGAACGGCGCGAGATCATCCGCCGCACGGTGAACCGCCACTACGGCAACGAGGACTGCGCGAGCGTCATCGACATGGACGAGATCCTCGGTCGCGACGACATCGACGCGGTCGTGATCGCCACCGGCGACCGCTGGCACGGCACGGCGTCGATCCGCGCGGCCCGGGCCGGCAAGGACATCTACTGCGAGAAGCCCTGCACGATGAGCATCGAGGAATGCCGGCAACTGGACGCCGCGGTGCTCGACCACCAGCGGATCTATCAGGGCGGTATGCAGCGTCGCAACGTCGACAACTTCCAGTTCGCGGCGAAGCTCGCGCAGTCCGGCAAGCTCGGCAAGATCCACACGCTGCACGCCGGCATCTGGCTGCCACAGCCGGTGAAGCCGAACCTGCCGGGCGAGCCGGCGCCCGACCCGGAGGTGCTCGACTGGAACCGTTGGGTCGGCCCGGCCCCGTTCCGCCCCTACAACCAGGACTACGTGCGCGGACGCTGGCGCCACTACGAGGGCTTCTCGGCCGGCTGGGGGCTCCACGACTGGGCGTCGCACACCGTCAACATGTGCCAGTGGGCGATCGAGGCCGACGACACCACACCGGTCGAGTACTGGACCGAGGACGACAAGTTGTGCGCGCGCTATGCCAGCGGCGTGAAGCTCGTGATGCGGCTCGCGGGATTCAAGAAGGAGGGCGACTGGCTCGGCCTCGGGTCCTGCCCGGTGCGCTTCGTCGGCGACAAGGGCTGGGTCGAGGTCGGAGACTTCGGCAAGACCGCTCTCAGCGACGACTCCCTCCACGACGGGGACATGCCCGGCGACATGCCCGGCATCGAGCCTTCGAAGCACGTTCGCGAATTCCTCGACTCGGTGCGCTCGCGGCGCCAGCCCGCCTGCAACTCCAGCATCGTGCGCACCACCGAAGTCGCCTGCCACGCGTCGGCGATCAGTTGGAAACTCGGCCGCCGCCTGAAGTTCGATCCGGCGAGGGAGCAATTCATCGACGATGACGAGGCCAACGCGCTCTGCTCCTATCGGAGGCGCGAGGACTTCACGATCTGAGGGTGATCAGATTCCAGGCCGCCCGGCGCTGACAGCGCAGACCCGTCAAGAGGGCCAACGCCCCTGCCTGTCCCGACGATCACGCCCGTTCCTTCACCAATCCGCGCCGCTGGAGGAACAGGTCGATGCTGTCGACGATCGCGATCCACGAGGCCTCGATGATGTTCTCCGAAACCCCGACGGTTCCCCAGTTGCTTTCCCCGTCACCGGAAACGATCAACACCCTCGTCTTGGCCGCGGTGTGGTCGTGGCCGTCGATGATCCGCACCTTGTAATCGAGCAGCGAAACCTCGTCGATCTGCGGGTAGAACGGCCGCACCGCCTTGCGCAGGGCCTTGTCGAGCGCGTTCACCACGCCATGCCCCTCGGCCACGGTGTACTCGGGCACGTCGCCGACGTAGAGCTTCACCGTCGCCTCGCAGACCGGCTGGTGTCCGTCGCGGTAGAGACGGTAGGAGGTGTGGAATTCCTTGAGCGAGAACGGCTTCGTGTAGTGACCCGTCTGGCGACGGATCAGCAGTTCGAGCGAGCCACCGGCCGCCTCGAACGAATAGCCCTCGTGCTCCAGTTCCTTGACCCTCGTCAGCACCGCCGTGGCCTCCGGCGAGCCCTTCTCCAAGCCGAGTCCGAGTTCCTCCGCCTTGATCAGGATGTTCGACTGGCCGCTGAGTTCGGACACCAGGATGTGCTGGCGGTTTCCCACCTCGGCCGGCTCGATGTGCTCGTAGCTGCGGGCGAGCTTCTGCACCGCGTTCACATGCATCCCGCCCTTGTGCGCGAAGGCCGTCCTGCCGACGAAGGGCGCCCGGGCGAAATGCGGGTTGTTCGAGACGTCGTCGACGAAGAACGACAACGCCTTCAAACCGGTGAGGTCCGGAACCACCTCGAGGCCCATCTTGAGCTGCAGGATCGGAATCACCGAGGTCAGGTTGCAGTTCCCGGTGCGCTCGCCGTAGCCGTTGATCGTTCCCTGCACCTGCACGCCGCCCGCCTTGACCGCGGCGATGGCGTTGGCCACGCCGAGTTCGCAGTCGTTGTGCGTGTGGATGCCCAGCGGCGTGTCCGGCAGCCGGTCCCTCACCGCATTGCAGATCGTCATGACCTCGCTCGGAAGCGTGCCGCCGTTGGTGTCGCACAGCACGACCACGTCCGCCCCGCCCTCCGCCGCGGCCTCCAGGGTGGCGAGGGCGTGTTCGGGCGAGTCCTTGTAGCCATCGAAGAAATGCTCCGCGTCATAGACCACCTCGCGCCTGTGTTCCTTGAGGAAGCGGACGGTATCGCGGATCATCGCCCGGTTTTCCTCGGGCGTGGTGCGCAGGACCTCGGTGACGTGCAGTTCCCAGCTCTTGCCGAAAATCGTCACGACCGGCGTTTCCGCCTCGATCAGCAGGCGCACCTGGGGATCATCCCCGACCTTCGTGTCGGCGCGCCGGGTCGAACCGAAGGCCGCGAGTTTCGCGTGCTTGAGATCGAGCTTGCGAGCCTCCTGGAAGAACTCGATGTCCTTGGGATTCGAGCCCGGCCAGCCACCCTCGATGTAGTCGATGCCGAAGCGGTCCAGCCGCTCGGCGATCCGCAGCTTGTCGAGCCGCGACAACTGGAAGCCCTCGCCCTGCGTGCCGTCGCGCAGCGTGGTGTCGTAGAGGAATACGGATTTCATCGGAGTCCGGGGGCCGGGAGGCTAGTGGGCCGGCGTCTCCGGGGCAACCCGGGATCCGCGTATTCCACCGGGAATCGGAGATCCTCCGCCCGGACACGGAAAGGCCCGGCCCCGCACGCGGCGGAACCGGACCCCTCAATGCCTCCCTTGAAATGATCTATTGATCCTCCGGCGCGGGCGGCTCCGCCTCGCGGAGGTCCATCTCGTCCAGCGGACGGAAGCGGTTCGGCCCGAGCCGCAGCTTCAATCCGTTCCCCTTGAAATCCATGTCGAAGTTGAGCTTCTCAAGCCGCTCGCGGATGCCGTCGGGCACCGCCGCCTTGTCCTGCTCGGTGTCGTAGGGACCTTCCCAGAGCAACTCCCCGGCCTTGTCATAGACGCGCGCCTCCTTGTGGCCGTCGCGGCTGTTCATCTCGATCGAGCCTTCCTCGTCGAGCAGCCGGATCGAACTCTGGGCACCGATGTCGAGCTTCATCCCCATGTCCGGATCGAGCATTTCCTGTTGCAAGCGCTGCATCAGACCCCGCTGCAACTGATCACCGAGCCCGGCATTCGGATCCATGTCCTCGAACGCCCGGAGATTGCGCTCGAGCGCTTCGCGGATGAGATCGGCATGCCGGTCCGGAAGATTCTCGAGAAACCCGTCCAGCGGCTGTCCCTCCTGCCCGACACCGCCCACCAGCGGTTCGGGCGCCTCGCCGAGCACGACGGTCGCCTTCCGGCGCTCGCCCTTTTGAACCACCGAGACCTCGACTTCGTCACCGATGTCGAACTTGTCCACCTCGGCCCGAACGGCCTCGGCCGATCCGACGCCGACGCCGGCGACCTCGACCAGGATGTCGCCGACCGACAAGCCCGCCTTCTCGGCCGGACCACCGGCGACCAGTTCACCGATCACGACGCCCTCGCCCGGCTGGAGTTGGAGGTGCCCCGCAAGAAGATCGGGCACGGGATCGAGGATCACCCCGAGGAACGGACGGGCGGCCCTGGCCCGGGGCATCGGAACCGGCTCGGCAGGCTGCATCTCCGGACGGTCCGCCTCGGCGGGCGCCGGCGCCGCGGCCGGAGGCTGCTGGGGCGGGATCGGATCGGATTCAACGGGCGGCTCGATCGCGCCGAGCGGGGAAGCCGCCAGAAGACAGAGGGCGATCCCCCGGGAAAGCGACTTCGCAGGTCTTTCGGGATTCGAATGAGGTTTCATACTACACTTATCGTAGCTCGGGGTTCGTTTCGTCTAGATTCAGTCGATCTCCTCGGGAACCATCAGATACTCGACGCGGGGCACCTCGGTCACGACCTCCTCGCCCTGCTCGTTGAGCCATACGACGCGGTCCTTGTAGACGACCTTCACCACCCGCATCGCCCGCTCCCTGCCCGCCCACATCCGGCCGAGATCGTCGGTATGCGCCACGCCGGACTCGAAACTCGCCGGGCTGAACGCCGCGGGGTCGGCCGGGGCGATAACCTCGGCGGCGGTCCTGTCGGCCAGCTCCGACCTGCCTTGATCCTGATTCCCGGGACCGACCATCAGGGCGCTCAAGCCACCCGCCAGGGCGACGGCCGCCGCGGCAGCCCAGGAGATCCGCCTCCGGCGCGTTCCCGCGGGCCGGGTCGTCGCGTTCGGAAAGGGAAGCACCTTCGTCTGCCCGGGAAACGGAAGCCGATCGAGCACGGAGGCCATCGATGCCATCATCGACTCCGCAGGACGACTCGGCTTCATCCGGCCGAGGGAGCCCTCCAGTTCCCGCTCCTCGATCGACAGGGCCTGCAGGCGTCCTTCGACGGCCCGTTCGAGACGCTCGACCAGCGCGGCATCGGGAGCCGCGGGACGCAGGCCCGCCAGTTCGGATTCCAGCTTGTCGAGTTCGGATTCCATGGTCAGATCGATAGATCCCCGCGACGCCTCGCCGAGTTCAGCTTCTTGCGCAGGGCTTCAAGTCCGTAGCGATACCGCGAGGCCGCCGTGTTTGGAGAAATTTCCAGCGCCTCACCAATCTCGGCGAAGGTCCGCTCGCCCCAGATCTTCATCACGATGACCTCGGAGAACTTCTTCGGAAGCTCCTTCAGCCCGGCTTCGATCAAGGTTCTGGTTTCGTCGTCGGACTCGTCGCCCGCGAACCACGGGTGCTCGCCTTCCGCCCGATCCTCGTCGATCCCTCCGTGGGCCACGTCCTCGCGGCGCCTGCGGCGGTCGTCGCGGCGCCCGAGATCGATCGAGAGACGCCGCAGCGTCGTGTAGAGATAGGGCATCCACGCTTCCTGTCCGCCGGAGAAGGTGCCCGCTTCGAGCTTCTCGACCAGTTTCACCAAGGCGTCCTGGAGAATGTCCTCGGCATCCTCGTGGCTGCGCGTCTGCTGCCGGGCAAACAGCAGCAGGCGTGGCCCGTTTTCTTCGAGCCACGCTCGCCATGCGCTCGCCATCGGCGAGCTCTGGACGCTCGTTGCGGAGGCCACCGGTTTGTCGGGATCCCTCGGGTTCATGGATGAAGCGTTACCGGCACTGCGGCCTGTCTTTTGCATTCCTACCGGAAATACGCCGCCAGCGCACGCCCCGTTGCGGATTCGGAAATCGCCGCCACCACCCCGGGCGGCCCCTCGGCGACCACCCTGCCGCCATGCCGCCCCCCGCCGGGGCCGAGATCGATCACATGGTCCGCCGCCGCGATCACGCCCAGGTGATGCTCCACCACCAACACGCTGTGTCCGGCCCCGCGCAGGCCCGCGAAGGCCCGCAGCAAGCGGTCGACGTCGTCGAAGTGCAGCCCGGTCGTCGGCTCGTCGAAAAAATACAGCGTGTGCGGTGCCGCCGGACGCGAAAGCTCCAATGCCAGCTTCAGCCTCTGGGCCTCTCCACCGGAAAGCGTGTTGGCCGGCTGACCCAGGCGCAGGTAGCCCAGCCCGAGATCGTCCATCACCCCGAGCAGCTTCGACAGCTTGGGCACCGCGGCGAAGGCCGAGCGCGCCTCGGACACGCCGAGCTCGAGCACCTCGGAGATGTTCAGCCCCTTGAAGGTCACCTCCAGCGTTTCCCGATTGAAGCGCCGCCCGCCACACGCGCCGCACTCGACCCACGCGTCCGGCAGGAAGTGCATCTCGATCTTCAGCCTTCCGGCCCCCTCGCACCGCTCGCACCGGCCGCCGCGGGTGTTGAAGCTGAACCGCCCCGGCCCGTAGCCACGCTGACGCGAAAGGGGCAGCTTGGCGAACAATCCGCGGATGAGGTCGAAGGCCCCGGTGAAGGTGGCCGGATTGGACCGCGGACTGCGGCCGATCGGCGCCTGGTCGACCACCACCGCCTTGCCGATCCCCTCCATGCCCTCGATCGCCCGATGTGCGCCCGGCCGCTCGGTCGAGCCGTGGAAACGACGCTTCAGCGCGCGCATCAGGATGTCGTCCGCCAGCGTCGACTTGCCGCTGCCGCTCGGCCCGGTCAGGCAGCAGATCCCACCCAGCGGAATGCGCACGTCGAGGTCCTTGAGATTGTGCTCGCAGGCTCCACGGATCACCAGTTCACCCTCCAGCAAGGAGGTGACTGCCCGCGATCCCGCGGATGCGGGATGGTTGCCGCGACCCGCCGCGAGCCACTTCATCGTCGGCGCCTCCCCACATGTCTCCAGCGGGCCGTTCGCCAGCAACCGTCCACCCTCCGCGCCCGCTCCCGGACCCAGCTCCACCAGCCATTCCGCCGCCCAGATCATCGATTCGTCGTGCTCCACCACGATCACCGTGTTTCCGCGGTCCCGGAGTCGCTTCAACGCGTCGATCAGCCGGCCGGTGTCCTCGGCGTGCAGGCCGATGCTCGGTTCGTCGAGCACGTAAAGCACTCCGGTCAGACCGCCGCCCAACTGCGTCGCCAGACGAATCCGCTGCGCCTCCCCTCCTGACAAGGTCCCGCTCGACCGGTCCAGGCCGAGGTATCCGAGGCCGACCTCGTCGAGGAACGACAAGCGTTCCCCCAACTCGGAAACCAGACGCCGGCACACCGACGCGCGATCCGCGGGCAGCCGGATGCCGCGCAACCACTCCAGCGCCTCGTCGACCGGCAGCGCGCAGAAATCCTGGATTCCCAGCCAGGTGCCCCCGAGACCCTCGATCCGCACCGCCAGCAGTTCCGGCTTCAGGCGTCGGCCCGCGCAGACCCGGCACGGCCGCTCGGCGATCACCCGCAGGATGCGCCGCCGTACCGCCTCCGAACGCGCCGTTCGCAGCTTGCGCTCGGCCTCGACACACAGGCCCTCGTACCTTTTCAACTGCGGCTTCTTCTCCGCACCCACCTTCCAGCCGGTCTCGAGCATGCCGCCGAAAAACAACAGCTCCCGCGCCTCGGCCGGCAGGTCAGCGATGGCGGTTTCTTCTCCAAGCCCGAACATCCTGAGCAAGGCCTCCAGCTCGACCCTCAGCAGCTTCTCCCGCTGCGCCTTCGGCTTCCACCAGCCGGTGATCGCTCCCTCAAGCAACGGTTTGTCGCGTTCGCCAAAAAGCAGGTCCGGGTCGCAGAACCGCTCGGTGCCCAGACCCTCGCAAGCGGGGCACGCGCCGAGATGCGAGTTGAAGGAAAAGTGCCGCGGTGTGAGCTCGCCGATCGTGAATCCCGTCTTCGGATTCCGATAGCTCGTCTGAAACGAGCGCTCCTCCCAACCATCCGAGCCGGGAGGCTGGACAAGCACCCTTGCCTCGCTCCCGCAGATCCGCAGGGCCGTCTCCACCGAATCGGCCAACCGCGATGCCGCCCCGTCGCGCACCACCAGTCGATCCACCACCACCTCGACCCGCCGCGGCCGTTCCGGCCAGCCGGCCTCCGCTTCCTCGAGGTCGAGAATCTCGCCATCCACCCTCACCCGCACGAAGCCCTGGCGCCGCAGGTCGCCGATCAGCCGGATGCCGTCGGTCGTCTCTTCCCCCGGCACCGGGGCCAGCAGGATCAGCTTCGTTCCCTCGGGCTCCTCCAACAACGCCGCCACCATGTCTGCGGAGGTCATCCGCTCCAGTCGCTCGCCCGTTTCCGGGTCGTGCGGCGTGCCGGCCGCGGCCCACAAGACCCGCAGGTGCTCGTAGAGCTCGGTTGCCGTTGCCACCGTCGACCGCGGATTCAGCCCACCGCTCCGTTGCTCGATCGCGATGGCCGGACTCAGCCCCTCGATCGCGTCCACGTCCGGCTTCTCGAGCTGGTCCAGAAACTGCCGCGCGTAGGCCGACAGCGACTCGATGAAACGCCGCTGCCCTTCGGCAAACAGCGTGTGAAAGGCCAGCGACGACTTCCCGCTGCCGCTCGGCCCGGTCATCACCACCAGCTTCCCGTGCGGAATCTCGAGGTCGAGATTCCGCAGGTTGTGCTGGCGGGCGCCGCGGATTCGGATCACGAAGCGAGCATCCGTTTTCCGCCGTTGAACCACGAAGCAAAAAGTTCGACCTTCCGGCGTGGCCTTTCTCAACCTCGATCCTCCCTCGCTGAAAATCTGCGGCGTCACCACCGCCGGCGATGCCACCGCGCTCGCCGACCTCGGCGTCGATGCCCTCGGCGCGAACTTCTGGCCTCACTCGAAGCGCTTCCTCGACCCCGCCCGCGCCGGCTTTCTCAAGGACCTCGCCGGCCGCATCGTCAGGGTCGGCGTCTTCGTCAATGCTCCGACCGACCTGCCCGTCTCGCTTTTCAAGGACGGACTCATCGACCTCGTCCAGCTCCACGGCGACGAGCCCGAGAGCGACATCCCGCTGATCAGGAAGCACGGCATCCCCGTCATCCGCGCCCTTGCCGTCGATGAAAGCGGAGCGCTGCCCGATGTCGCGGAGTTCGCCGCCGACGCCGTCCTCCTCGACGCCCACGCACCGGGCATCTACGGCGGCACCGGCAGGACCATCGACTGGACCGTCGCCGGAGCCTTTGTGAAGGAGCATCCCGACCTGCCGGTCATCCTCGCCGGCGGCATCACGCCTGCGAACGCCGCGGAAGCCCTGGAAGCCGTCCGCCCCGCCGCCATCGACATCGCCTCCGGTGCCGAATCCGCACCCGGCATCAAGGACTTCGACAAGGTCAGCGCCCTCCTCGAAGCGGTCCGCCACGGTCGTATGTAGTCCCTGCTTCAGCAGGTCTCCCATCCCCCGCCCTTCGGACACTTCTTGCTTCTCACTCCCTCCCCCGCCACGCCGAGATTTCCCCCTCGCCCTGATACATCAGCAACACCGCCGCCTCGTCGCCAAGGTGGCGAAACAATTGCGCCATGAATTCCTCCTCGTCCGGCCACGGATAGACGAAGAACAGGTCGATATCGGCCGGATCCAGAAACTCGAACATCGGCTGCTCCGCCGCCGGCCCGCCCGGAACGACCAGGTCCTTGCCGCCCATCCCCTGCACGACCTCGTAGCCTTCGGGCAGGTAGCTCTCGTGAAACACCTTGAAGGCCAGCCCCTGCCGGTCGCGCAGCTCCCTCGATCGACGGCACAGGTCCTCCTCCCACTCGATCCCGCAGGCCTGGAAACCGAGCAACTCCGCCAGCCCCGCCGCGATCCCGAAGCCGCAACCGAGTTCGCAGAACCGCCGCCCGCGCAGCTCGCGGCGCACCACCAGCGACTCGATCGCCCGGTACACCACCACCGGATCGCTCGGGACATAGCGGTAATACCGACGCCCCAGGCCTTCGCCGTAGAAATCCGAGGATACTTTGGCGGCTGCCTCCAACCAATCCCGAACCGCATCGGGCAGCTCCCCTTCCGCCGGCTGCAGCGGCACCTCCTCGAGCCCGTCGATCACCGCTCCGACCGCTGATAGAGCGCCACCAGCGCCGCGCCGATCGCCTGCGACAGCTCGCCCAGCTCAGCGACGCAGACCTTCAGGCGCTCCCGCTGCACCGGCCACAGGTAGCCGCGCGCCGTCTCCCGCATCGTTCCCAGATACCGTTCCCGGAATTCCGGCGTGGTGGCATCGGGATCGATCAGCCCGCCGCCGATCACGAACACGTCGGGATCGACCGACATCGACAGCCCCCCGATGAGCAACCCCATCGCCCGCGCCTGGAAATCGAAGATCTCCAGCGCCAGTTCGTCCCCCTCCTGCGCCAGTCCACGCAGCGGGAGAATCCTCTGCTTCGGCGTTCCCTCCATCTTCGCGAGCGGATGGTCCGGGTATCGCGCCACGGCCTCCTCGAAAAGATACGGCAGCCCGGCCAGGCTGGTATACATCTCGAAACAACCCCAGTCGCGACCGCATCCGCAGCGGTAGGCCTTCGCCCCGAGCATCTGCAGCGGCGCCGGAATGTGGCCGACCTCCATCCCGGAGATCGTCGAACCCTCCAGCGGCAGCCCGTCGGCATCCACGTAGCCGCCACCCAGCCCGGAGCCGGGAGCCAGCAACACGACGCTGCCTCCTCCCTTCTCCCGCACCCTCGCCGCCTCGGCCACGGTCGCGAAATTCCCGTCGTTGCCCATCACCATCGGCAGCCGCCGTCCGATCTCCCTCCCGACCGCCGCGACCATCTCATCGATCACCCGCCAGCCGTCGAAACTCGGCGGCAGGTTCGGCGAATCGCCCATCACCCCATACTCCAGATACGGCCCCGGCACCGAGATCCCGATGCCCTCGACCTGTTCCCACGACAGGCCGTTGCGTTCGAGGAATGCCGTCGATCCCGCCATCCAGCCCTCGATCACCCCGGCCGGACCCGCCTCCGAGGCGGTCGGCTGCTGCTGCAGGTCCATCGAAACGATCGACCCGTCGCCGCGGACCGCCGCGATCTTCGAAGTCGTCGCCCCACCGTCGATACCGCTGAACAGCTCGTCGCTCATGCTCCCACTGCCGCCGGAACGGCGCCGCGAGTCTGGGAGTCGGCATCCCTGCTCACAAGCTGATTCCCCGCCACACGCGATCGACGGCATAACGTGCCCACGTGAAGCTCCGCCGCTGGCTGCGACGTTTCAGCCATCTGAACATCAGCCGCTTGACGTGGTGCGCCAGCACCCACAGCCGCTTCGGGTTGCCAATCACCCCGTAGTAGTTCCAGTGCCCGCGCAGCTTGCGCTTCACAGACAGAACCTATCAGAGGAGGAGGTCAAAGGGGGGGTAATCGGGGTGAGGGGGGGTAATCGGGGTGAACGATAAAGGCGGAACGATGAAGTTTGGGACCGATCCCAGCCGGGAAACCCTTGTGTTTGCTTCTTGGGACCCCTTCGACGGCTATCACACGAACAAGAAGCACTGGAATACGGTCACCCTCGACGGCTCCATCCCCCGCGACTTCGTCGCCGGGTCGATCGATCACTCCTGCGCCCTCGTCGTCGCCCCTCCCTGCTTGAAGGCAGGCGGCCAGGGTGAACGTCGTCGGCACCGCCCCGGCATGGCCCGAAGGGTCATGAGAACGAAGCCCGGGGCAAGGAACCCGCGAACGCGGGGTGACGCAGCCCCGGGTTCCGGCAGGCGGAGATCCGGCGGCCCGAAGGGTTGCGAGAGGCCTTCTTCCGACCGTTCGCGCCGCGACACGGGCGACCTCCCTCTTGCTGCTAAAAAACCAGCAGCACCGGCGACGGCAGGTGAAGGGGGTGCTGGCGGCGGCTCCCCGTCCCGCGACCGCGGGATGGGAAGCCTCCCCGACCCGCCGGAACGCACCGCCCGACGCCGTGCGCGGGGAACGTGCGGCCTCATGGTACGGCAATCCCCGTGGAAAACCCCGGTCCGGGACCGTGGCGAAGCAAACCGGCCGCCCGGCCGGCCGGGCCTCACCGGCGCGCGGCCAACCGCACGGCATCGGCAAGTCGCTGACCCTGAGTAAGCGCCCAACAGAACCCCTCTGTTCGAATCTGGCATTTTTGTCATAGCCTT
>CALGOH010000155.1 GCA_937957985.1 uncultured Verrucomicrobiae bacterium | reverse complement strand
CCCGTCTTCGAGGACGAGCGGGAGCGTTGGCTGCGGAAGTGGGCCGAGACGCCAGGGATTCCCGTCCACGAGTCCGATGATCCACTGGTCGCCAGGCTGCTGGCCCACGCGGTGGAAGGCAGGCCGTTGCCACTCTTCTACCACGGCGGCTCCCATCCCGGACGGCTTCGCCAGTTCTCGCCAGACTTGGTGTTCCGCCACGAGCGCGGCCCGCACCTGTACGTCAGCGGCTTCTGCCACCTGCAGCAGGCTCCCCGCATCCTGCGTCTCGACCGGATCGCGCTGGCCTGAACGACGGCGCCATCAGCAGGGACCAGAAATGTCCCACCCTCCGCCCTATGGGTAGGGGGACACGAGCTTCCCACCGTCGACCAGGGTCCGGGACCTTTGGATGGCTTACTGAACGACGACCGAACCAAATCACCATGAACACCAACCTGACCGAAATCGCCTACGTCCTCGACCGCTCCGGCTCGATGCAACCCCTGACCGAAGCCGCCATCACCGGTTTCAATGACTTCCTCCAGCAGCAGCTCGACGAGCCGGGGGACGCGAACCTCTCGCTGATGCTCTTCGACAACGAGTTCCTCGCGCCCCACGTCCGCACGCCGCTGCAGGATGTCCGGGAGCTCGATGCGACCACCTACGTTCCCCGGGGAAGCACGGCCCTGCTGGACGCCATCGGGACCACCATCGACGAGCTGGGCAAGCGTCTCGCCGCCGAGCCCGAGGAGAAGCGCCCGGGGAAGGTGATCGTCGCCATCTACACCGACGGCTACGAGAACGCCTCCACCCGCTACACGCTGGAGCAGATCAACCAAATGATCACCCACCAGCGGAAGCACTACGACTGGGAGTTCATGTTCCTGGCGGCCAACCAGGACGCCATCGCCACGGCCGCGCAGATGGGGATCGCCCGCGACATGGCCTCGGTGTCGGCACTCTCGGAGAAGGGCATGACGAGTGCCCACTACGCCTTCTCCCGGAAGATGAAGGCCATGCGCCAGGAGATGAGGACTGGCCAGAAGGACGCCGACTTTGACAAGCCGATGGAGTCGATCGTGAAGGAGGAGGAAGAGCGCGAATAAAGGGCTTCCCCCAGATAAGCCGGCCATGCTGCTCAAGTGGGCCGGTACCGGCGTCGTCTTCTTCGGAGGGCGGCGCCGGTTTGTGTCGGGGCGGGAGAGAATCCGACCACGACCTATTCCGTCGCGCTCCCGGTCCAGGCTGCCCGCATGGACAGACCAGGGGAAGCACGGGACTGGATCGCGGTCCGGCTGGGCCGGTGGCTGCTGGCGGACGACCGTCTGCGGCGCCGGATCGGCGGCAGGAAGTTCACCGAGGAACGCGAGTGGATGGCCGAGCAGTTCGGAGTCGGGGCGCCGGATCTGTTGTGCATGGAGGTGGACGAGATCCGGCGCCGCATCGAGCACCATGAGGAACGGCTCGTGCTGGACCCCGGTTTGGAGATCGAGGCACTCGGGCGGAACCTCGCGACCATCGACCGCTACGTGCCCCTCACCGAGGTCGAGCGGGAGTTCCTGGTGCTGGTGTGCTTCGCCTCGGAGGATCTCTGTTTCAACGGGCTCATCGAGGAAGCGGAGGATCAGTTGCAGCGACGCTACACCGAGGCCTTCTCGATGATGCTCGGGATCGGTCGTCGCGAGCTGCTGGACCTGGTCCGGAACTCCTCGCGCCTGAGCTCGGCAGGTCTGGTGGATCACACCTACTGGAATGCGAGGCCGGGCAAGACTGGCGTCCGCCGCTTCCGGCCGGGAATCCCGGAACTGGGGGAGCAACTGCTTTCGGCCGACTTCTCGCCGGACTTTCTGGTCGCGGCGGCGGGCCGGACCGCACCGGAGCCTGAACTCACATTGCGCGATTTTCCGCACCTGAACGATCGGCTGCGATTCATGCGGGACTACCTTGCCACCTGCCTCAAGTCACGGCGGCCCGGAGTGAACATCTTTCTCCACGGTCCTCCGGGCACGGGCAAGACCCAGATCACCCGCCTCCTCGGCAAGGCGCTGCGCTGTCCGATCTTCGAGTCGCTGGTGGAGGATTCCGATGGCGACCCGCTGGGGCCTGCCAGGCGCATCGAGAAGCTCCGCGGCGCGATGAACTTCCTGCGGTGCGAGCGGAAGATGGTCGTCTTCGACGAAGCGGAGGACCTGTTCCGGGGTGCCGGGCCCTTTGTGGGAGCGGAGGTCGCGAACCAGAAGGGGTGGATGAACGCCTTCCTCGAGTCGAACCCGCTGCCGATCATCTGGGCCGCGAACTCCGGGTCGATGCTCGACCCGGCCTTCGCCCGGCGCTTCGACATGGTGCTGGAGGTCCCGGTGCCCCCGAGGCAGGTCCGACGTCGCATCATCCGGCGGGCGGTGGGAAGAAAGTTGTCCGGGCGGGTGGTCGATTGCTTCGCCGATGTGGAGCACCTGAGTCCGGCGGTGGTGCGGCGGGCGGTTGGCGTGGTGAACCGCGTGGGGATGCCCTCCGACCAGTTCGGGGAAACGGTGGCCGGTCTGGTTTCCAGCACGATGCAGGCGCAGGGCCATGACCGAGTCTCGATCGGCAGCGGGGCGGACTTCCTCGACTACGATCCTGCCCTGGTGAATGCCTCGACCGACCTGTCCGCGCTCTGCGAGGGACTGCGGGAGCGCCCTGCCGGGCGCCTCTGCCTTCAAGGTCCGCCGGGCACCGGGAAGTCGGAGTTCGGGCGCTGGCTCGCCCGGTCGATCGGGCTGCCCTTGCAGGCAACCCGTCTCTCGGATCTGCTCGCTCCCTACGTCGGCCAGACCGAGCGCCACATCGCGAACACCTTCCAAAGGGCCCGGGAGGACGGGTCGCTGCTGCTGATCGACGAGGTCGACTCGCTGCTCCACGACCGTCGTCAGGCGGTTCGCTCGTGGGAGGTCAACCAAGTGAACGAGTTCCTCACCCGCATGGAGGAGTTCGACGGCCTGCTGGTGGCGACGACGAACCTGGTCGACCGGATCGACCCCGCCGCCGCCCGTCGCTTCGACCTGACGATCCGGCTCGACTACATGACGCCGGCACAGGCCGCCAGTATGCTCGCCCTGCATTGCCGCCGGCTGGGACTCGGGAAGCCCACGGAGAAAGGGACACGGCGGGTCGAGACACTCGGGTGCCTGACACCCGGGGATTTTGCGACGGTTTGCCGTCGGCACCGTTTCGCGCCTCTCCGTGACTCGGACCGCTTCGTCGAGGCGCTGGTGGAACTCTGCGCCACCAAGCCGGGCCGGCGCGGCACGCTCGGATTCCGCGCCGATTGAGTGCGACGTATTTCGTCGCTCCTGTGGGATATACCTGAAAGCATCAAGACCATGCCACGCGCCAGCAGCCAGGACACGATCCGCCGCCAGTGGGCGATCCTCCGCCGACTCACGACCACGCCGGTCCCCGTGCGGGAGATCCACGAGCACCTCCGCGGCGAGGGGTATGAGGTGACCCGCCGCACGGTCGAGCGCGACCTGCAGGATCTCGGCGGGGCCTTCAACATCGTCGCCAGCGAGGGCGTGCCTCAGGGCTGGGCGTGGAACCGCAAGGGGCGGCGCAGTGATCTCGCCGGGATGGACGAGGCCGAGGCCTTCACGCTGGTGACCGCCGGCAAGGTGCTCTCGCGGATGCTGCCGCATGCCCTGCTCAGGAAGGTCTCCTGGTTGTTCGAGTCAGCCCGGGAGTGCGTGCCGAAGGAGAGACGGAAGGGGGCGGCACGGTGGTCCACGCTGATTCGCTACATTCCCTCGGGCGAGGTGCTGCTGCCGCCGGAGATCGACGACGGCGTGATGACGACGGTTCAGGCGGCCGTGATGCGGGGACACTGCGTCCGGGCCAGCTACTGCAGCCCCTACCACGGTCACACGAACGACTTCCTGCTTCATCCCGTGGCGCTCCTGCTGCGAGCCTCGGCCCCCTGTCTCCTCGCGACGCTCGGACACGACGACGTGGAACCCTTCCCCTACGCTATCCACCGCTTCGAGTCGGCGGACCTCGACGACACCCGGGCCCGCAGGCCCAGGGGCTTCGATCTCGACCGCTATCTGGCGACCGGAGGCGAACGCTTTGCCTGCGGCGAGACCTTCCGCCTGGTGGCGGAGGTCCGGGGCGACCTGGCCAACCTGATCCGCGAGACCCCGATCTCCGAAGACCAGAAACTGGTCGAGAAGGACGATCACCACCGGCTCGAAGCCACGGTGCGCGACTCGTGGAACCTCCATTTCTGGATTCTCTCGCAGAGTGCGAACCTCACCATCCGCAAGCCGGTGAGGCTCCGCCGGCACATCCATGAATCCCTTCAGTCCGCCCTTTCCCACTACTCCTCATGAAGCAGCTCTCGAAATCGAAGATCCTCGCCTACCGCCAGTGTCCGAAGCGTCTGTGGCTGGAGCTCCACCGTCCCGAAATTCGTGACGACAGCGGCAGCGAATTCGCCTTCGCGATCGGAAACCAGGTCGGAGAAGTTGCCCGCAGGGTCTATGACTCTGCCGAGAAGGGACGCCTGCGCGACCCACACGTGATAGGATGGGAGGAGTCCTTCACGGCGACAACCCAAGCCCTCGAGGCGGGTGAGGGGCCGCTTTTCGAGGGTGCCCTGCAGATTCCCGGGGCACTGGCTCTTGCCGACGTGCTGGTACCTGACGGTACCGGCTGGCGGATGATTGAGGTGAAGGCCTCCTCCTCGGTGAAGGACTACCAGCGCGATGACGTTGCCGTGCAGAGCTACATCGGCCGTCGGGCCGGGGTGGACCTCACCCGTGTCTGCCTCGCCCATGTGGACACCAGCTTCATTTATCCGGGCGGGGAGAGGTATGAAGGGCTGCTCGTCGAGGTGGACCTCACCGTCGAGGCCAACGCCCGTGCCGACGAGGTGGCGGACTGGATCGCAGGGGCGCAGGAAACCGCCGCGCAGGCAACCGAGCCGAATGTCGAGGTGGGCCCGCATTGTTCGGATCCGTTCGACTGCCCCTTCGCCGACCATTGCTGGAAGGGGGTCGACCAGCCGGAATATCCGCTCTCGTCCTTCTATCGGCTGCACTGGACGACCCGGGAGCGCCTCGAAACCGAGGGCTTCAAGGACGTCCGAGACGTGCCGGACGAGCGACTTGGGGAGGTCAATCGCTGGATCAAGCGGCAGACGCTCGTCGGTGAGGCGTTCTTCGACGCCGCCGGGGCGGCGGCGGCACTCGCACTCTACACGAGCACGGCTCGATTTCTTGATTTCGAGACCATTGGCTTCGCGGTGCCGATCTGGGCCGGCACCCGGCCCTACGAACAGCTGCCCTTCCAGTTCAGCTGTCACGAGCTTGGTGCCGACGGGGAGCTGAAGCACCACGAGCACCTCGACGTCGAGGGAAGCGACCCGCGCGCCCCCTTCGCCGCGGCGCTGGTCGAGGCGTGCGGGGCCGAGGGCCCGGTCTTCGTCTACAATGCCAGCTTCGAGAACCGGGTCATGCGCGAACTGGCACGGGAAGTGCCGGAATTTGTCGGCGAGATCCACGCCATCATCGACCGGGTGGTGGACCTGGAGCCGATTGCCCGGCGCCACTACTACCACCCGAGTCAGCACGGCAGCTGGAGCCTGAAGGCGGTCCTGCCGGCGGTCTGTCCGGACCTTGACTACGGGGCGCTGGAGGGGGTCCACCATGGAGGCGAAGCCCAGCAGGCCTACCTGGAGGCAGTCGCCCCGGACACGGCATCGGAACGCCGCGAGGAAATCCGCCGCCAGCTGCTGGACTACTGCAAGCTGGACACGCTGGCGTTGGTTCGGATTTGGGAGAAGTTTCGGGGGAGCGACGCGGGGCTGTGACGAGGCATACGCGGATTATTGTGACGGCAGACGCCATTTGCTCCACGCAGTGGACCATCGTACTGCCTTTCGCTCTTGAGGTCCGGAGATCCTGATATGGTGGGAAATTCCTTTCAGAGTGCCGGCCCGGACTCGCTTCTTCTGTTCCTCCCATACTCTGGTCACCTCCTCTTTGGCCTCCCTGCCCTTCAGGAGGAACCCCTCGTAACGCTGTTCCTTTTCCAGCCACCTCAGAAGGATGTAGTAGTCGTGTTTACCGGTCCGGATCTTCTCCGGCTTGGGCATATGGAAGGCGGTGACCCGCTTGTAGGATGTCTTGACCTGGATATTGGCGTGCCAAGTGCCCTCTTCATTGATGGCTACGATGTCATATGCGGCCGTGTTCTTCACTGTCGGGAGGGCAACGACCCCACGCCGTGATAGTTCGGAAACAACGTGGTGGACACCGGCGATGCCGATAAGGTTCGTGTTCATTGTTGTCTGATTCTGGGAATGTTGTTTGGGACTAGCCGGGGAGTGGAGGCTGTTTGGACCGCGCGGCGCGATCTCGCACCACCGACCGTCGCTCTGCAGCAGGCGAAAGGAGTGCGAGCAGGCCCGCCTCAATTTCGCGCCACGGCTGGTCGAGGTCGATGCTAACAATCCGAAACCGGTATCCTAGCAGTTCGAGGCGAACATCGAGATGATGGTCCACAGCAGGGTAGAGGAGGACGCCTTCGACTTTCTCCCACCCTTCATGGCGTGCCTGGTTCTGAAGGTAGGCGCTGAGTTGGTAGAGGTGACCGGAATGAAGTTTGTGCCGGTCGTCTCGGGTGACCAGGGCGTCCTTGTAGAACTTGCAGTCGAGGATGACTTTTCGGTCGGGCCAATCGAGGGTGACGTCGGTGATCATCGAGGGAAGCACCCGTGCCGCCTCGTCATCCCAAGAGCCCTTCCACCGGATCGTCATCGCCCGCGCATTCGCCGCGGGATGATGCCTCCGGGCGAAATTAAGCACGAAAGCCTCAAAGAGGCTGTGCATGGTTACCTCGTCCCGAAGGATGTCGCGGAAGCGCCTCGAGCCTTCCTGTTCCTCCGGCAGCAGGCCCCGATGGATCAGGCGGCAGACGCTGAGCAGGAGCCGGTAGCTCCGGGTGTTCCGGTGCAGTTGGATTCGCTGGAAGGAGGAGTCAGTCAGTCGTGCCGGAGTGGTTCGCGGAAGCAGGCTTCTTGCCACCCTCACCTCGTGACGGACCTCGGGTGTCAGCTCACGCAACTGCAGAAGTCGACGGGTCGATTCGGCGGGAATGCGGTTGGCGGGCGGGTCTCCATCGAGCTCGCCGAACTCGCAGATCCTTTTCGCCTTACGCTGGGTGAGCTGCCGGTGACTTTCGCCGACCAGAACCCGCCCACGCAGGAGCGCGAGCGTGTCTCGGCGGGTGAGATATTGGCGTTCAAAGCCGGTGCGGGAAAGCCGCTTGATGCCGTTCCCGAGAACCTTGCCCAGCAGGTTGGCGAGATCCGGACAGGCCTCCGAAGACAGATCGATCTCCTCGCCTTCGCGGAAGTGTTCCCACGCGTAGGAGAGCAGGTAGTAGAGGTTTTCGATGGGGATCTTGTCGGCCACGGCGCTAGTCCTTGATCGGGCGCTTGAGGATTCCCACAGCCTTTTCCCGCCGCTTCTCGTCATCGATCCAGTATTCCTCGATCAGTGGGATGATTTCGTAGTCGACCACGGATTCGTACCATTCGGAGAAGTCGGTAACCGGCGAGACGGGGGTGAAGAAACTGTGGCCGATACGGTAGCCACGCCCGAGGTTGAGCTTGTCTTCCAGAATCTCCGCATTGACCTCCTCCATTCTCGTCCTCACCAACTCGATCTCCTGCTCCTCCACTCCATGCGCCTTGAGGTGGCGGGCAAAGGAGGGGATGCTGAATCCGGGTTCGAGGGTGAGGAAGGCGAAGCGCCGGCGCAGGGCATAGTCGACGAGCGACAGCGATCGGTCCGCGGTGTTCATGGTGCCGATCAGGTAGAGGTTCTTCGGTACGGTGAAGCTGTCGCCGCTGTAGGCGAGCGTGAGCTCCTCACCCCGCTTATCGGTTTCGATCAGCATCATCAGCTCACCGAGGATCTTGCTCAGGTTGCCCCGGTTGATTTCGTCGATAACGAGGAAGTAGTCCTTCTTCGGGTTGGCGAGAGCCTCTCGACAGAGTCGGTGGAAGCAGCCATTCTGCAGCGTGAAACCTTCCTTGGTCGGGCGGAGTCCCTGGACGAAGTCCTCGTAGGAGTAGGATTGGTGGAACTGGATCATCTCGATCGAGCTCTCGTCTTTCGCTCCCATGTGAAGCCATGCCAGTCGCTTGGCGATGAAGGTCTTGCCGACTCCCGGGGCACCCTGGAGAATGATGTTCTTCTTGCGCTTCAGCTGCCTGAGGATGTGGCGGATCTGCTCCTCCGTCATGAAGAGCTCATCCGTGGCATCGTCCAGCGAGTAGGGCGGAGCCTCCTCCTCAATCTCGGCAAGATTCTCGATGTCGTCTGCTTTGCTCAATCCGGGTGTGCCGGGGTAGGCGTTGCCAAGAAACTCCAGGAGTTCATGGTCACCACTGATCTCCGTCAGTGATTTCAGAGCGAGTATCCTGCCCTCCGGAGCCTTGGTCGGCTTCGGTTTCGCCCAGTTCACCGGAATGACGTTGGGCATCTCACCCCGTTCCGCCTCATGGCTGTAGGAGCCGGAGACGACTCCCCACCCGAGAATCTCCGAGCGCCCGAGCTTGGCGAAAACCACGTCCCCCTCAGACATCTCCCGTGAGAAGTTGTGAAGCATCAAGGCGTTGCCGCTGTTGTTCTGGTCGGGAAACTTCACATCCAGCGCATCCGAGATCTCTTGCTTGCCGGAGAATTGGGAAAGGTCGCCGATCTGATACCAGCCGATGGTTGCGACCTCTTCCTCCATCCATTGATCCCAGAAGGCGGCTCCACGACCCGGGGCGATGAGCCAGTAGCGTCTACCGTCCCTGACGGGTGGTCCAATGGTCCTTTCGATTGGTGGTTTCCCAAGAGTGAGTCCCTTGCTGAGGATCTCAGGCCTTGCTTCCGGATCCGTGCAGAGGCGTTCCAGTTCCTCGCGGTGGTTGCGGAGAAACGGGGACTTCCTCCCCGAGAACTCCCTGCAAGCAGCTCGGATGCTGCCCTCGATGTCCGGCCACAGCTCATCGAAGCGCTCAAAGAAGTCTTCCTCTTCGAGATAGGCCAAGGCGTACTTCGTCCCGTCAATCGGGTGGGCGAAGGTGGCGCCAAATTTCCCAATCTCCTCCGGGTTCTCTTCGCGATAGCGCACGGCTTCCGAATGATCGTGTGGCACGAGGAACTCGATGAGTCTTGAATCCGGACGTGCATGGATGGCCGTAATCGCCCACATCCAGATGTTGAGACGCATCTGCGTCTTCCGCCCCGATCTCTTGCGAACCGTGATGCTGAGGAGCTCTTCGGGATTCTCAGCCTCCTCTTCCAGAATCCCGATCACCTTCATGAAGTGGTCCAGAATCCGGTCGGAATCTGTATCCGCAAACAGTACGTCGAAGGGGGGAGCCAGCCCGTCGTTTCGGTTGTCGCCGATGGCCCAGAGATGGGCGTCCCGCGAGAACTCGATGCCGTCTTCTCCTATAATCCTGCGGCAGTTCTTCAGCCAGTCCTGGTAGCCCTTCGCGTCCTTGGAAGCGAGATCGATTCCCTTGGTCTTGGCGAATGCGCGGTTCTTCTGGTCCGTGGAGAGCCAGACTTCCGGACGAACCCAGAACATCCCCATGGTCAGGAAGGCCAGACCGACGCCATGGAATGCAAGGCAGCGGTCCATGAGCTCGAGGTCGAGGTCCTCGGGCTGACACTCCATTACATGATCGAAAAACTTCCAGAGCGTGGGGATGTGGTCGGGGTCCCGATCCTTTTCCCAGGGGAACAGCCAGCTCTTCTGCAGATTGGCCACCGGGATCCCGTCGAAGTCCTCGGGAATCGGTGACTCCAGATCCCACTCGTCCTTGAGGAAACTCCAGAGCGCCTTCCGGTTGGCGTCGGTCACGGACCGGTTCAAGCCCGCCAGGAAGGTGAAGGGATCGGTATCGCGAAGAATGATCTCCCGATCCCCGGAAGCGTGGTCCTTGTTGGGCAGTGCTTTGAGGCCCGCCTCGTGCATTCTTTGGATGATGGACGCCAGCTCGGGGCCTTGATCGCTCATTTCCAGGAGACGCGCCGCGGCCTCCTCGTGAATGGGGCGCCAGGTGAAGCCCCCGGTCTCGTCTTCCCAGGGAACCATGCCCCAGATCACCGACTGGACGTCGGTCGCGTCCTGGGCTCCCCAGGGTTCCGCGAGCTCGCGGAAAGGCTGTGCGAATTCCAGAAGCACCGGAAAGGTCTCGGCCGTGGGCCGACCGGAGGGAAGCTTCCACCCCAGTTCGCTGGCGAGTGCCCGGTAGAAGCTGATCTTCACTGGGAAGAAGACCTCCGGGTTCAGCGCCCACAGGGTCACCGAGAGTGCGTCCCACATCAGCTTCAACCCCTTTGATTCGGCAGCCTCCTCGATGGCACGGATGCTCTCCGCGCTGCCGGACCTGTCCGCTGCCGCGTCGAGGCACGCCCTGAGGACCGCGGTGTTGGATTCGGGATCCTGACCGAAGAGCTTGTTCCATGCGTGGAAGTTCACGAAGTTGGCGGAGGCCGAACGCTTGAGGCAGGCCAGCACCTCGTCTCCCTGGCCCTCCGCAATCAGCCTGCCGGCTTTTTCCACGCCCATCTGGCTGTTCCACTTGGCGAGGGCTTTTCGCTTGTAGTCGAGTTCCTTCTCGCCGAACGATCCGGGCTCGTCGAAGCTGACGAAATCCGGGTAGTTCTCGTTGAAGCGCGCCGTGAGGAGGGATTTCTGACTTTCCGAGAGTTTGAACATGCTGCGACGTTAGAAGAGAGGATCGGACAAGGAAAGGGTGACCTGCTAGAAGGAAGAATTTCTGGGCGCCCGGCTGGATCTGAAGGTCAATTAAGAGATCTTAACTTAATTCTGCAAGGAGCCTCGGATGCGCTGAATTTTTCTTCCGGACTTCCCTGGATCATGGTGGATTTTTAGGGATTGGGTACCTTGTTAGAGTAAGGAGGCGTGGTGGTCTAAGGCTTGATCGGGTGAGGATTCCGGGTCTCGCTGGGGCCGGAAAAGATGGCCGAGACAACCAATATCCAGTGGGGCGACAGCACCGTCAACGCAGTGATGGGCTGTCGCGGCTGCGAGCTGTTTCCGATCCCTACGGAGGTCCTTGAGGCCATTGATCTGGCGGTCCGCGAGAGCGGGGTGGCCGGGTTCGCGAGCCGGCCCATTTTCAAGCGATTGGTCGATGAGTGCTTCGAGCGGATCGAGGAAGCCCACCCGGGTCACAAGCGGGGAGTCAACACCACCAACATCTGGCACCTCCGGGAGCGGTTCGGGATCGCGGTCGAGGAGCAGCATGGCATTGAGGCCAAGGAGGCGGCGCTGGACGCGATCGAGCGGGCGGTGACCTGCTACGCGGCGAAGCTGCATCTGAACAAGGGCGCGAGCATCGTGAAGCCGGAGCGGAAGCCCAAGGCAGGCTACGCACCGATCTTCGAGCAGGTGACCCACTTCTCGGGAAGGGTGGCGGAGATGGCGAAGAAACCGGACCTGCTCAGCCGGGCGGATCCCGCGAGTCCCTGGAAGGAAAGGCTGCCCCGGCTGGTCTTCGTGAGCGACATGGGCGACGCCTTCAGCCGGAGGTCCGACTTCGACTTCCTGGAGCGGGAGGTGATGGAGCCGATCCTCTCAGACGCCGGGCGGCGACACCTCTGGTTGTGGCTGACCAAGCGCCCGGAGCTGATGGCGGAATTCGCCACGCGGATCGGCGGCTTCCCGGAGAACGTCTGTGCGATGACCACGGTGACCGGCCCTGAGGTGCTCGGTCGAGTCGATGACCTCCGCAAGGTGGATGCGAAGATCCGCGGCCTCTCGCTGGAGCCACTGTGGGAACGCATCCCGCCGGCAGAACTCGACCTCGAAGGCATCGATTGGGTGATCGTCGGAGGGGAGTCGGGGGCGAAGGCCCATGCACGGGAGTTCCCCCTTGAGTGGGTCGAGGAGCTGCGGGAGCACTGCCGGGAGAGCGGGGTGGCTCTCTTCGTGAAACAGCTCGGACGGAATCCGTCGCAGGGCGGGGAGGTCTTGAAGCTCGGGGACAGCCACGGAGGCGACTGGGAGGAGTGGGAGGAAGAGCTTCGCGTACGGGAGTTCCCGCAGGCGTTTCACGAATACCGGAAGAACGAGATGACGATCAGCAACGAACCCCGACCGAGCCCAAAAAAGGGCAAGAAGAAGCACGGTCTGACCAAAGAAGAGGCCGCGGATTTCCGCCGGCTGGACAAAAAGGTCCGCAAGGGCCTGGAGGCCTACGTCGAGGCCGGCGTCGCGCTGGCGGAGATCCACGAGCGGAAGCTGTGGAAGGCGGGAGGGCACGCCACCTGGCAGGACTACTGCAAGGACGTCGCCGGGATGTCCCGGGTCCACGCCCATCGCCTCATGCAGGCGGCGAGGATCAGCGTGAGGCTCGCGGAGACGTTACCAGTTGGTAACACCGAGGTACCGGTCTTGCCGCAGTCGGAGTCGCAGGTGCGGCCACTGGCGCGGCTCAAGGACGAGGCCCAGCAAGCGAAGGCCTGGCAGGTGGCTGCCGAGAGGGCAGGGGGCACGCCGACCGAGCGGGAGGTGAAGGAGGCGGTGGTCGAACTACTGGCACCCGAGGCCCCAGGCGAGCCGATCGTGCCGGCCAGGGAGCGTCGTCGCGCGTTGGTGGGCCAGCTGCGTGAGGCGTTCGACGCCCGCTCTTGGGAGCAGGTCGAGGAAGCCTTGGCAGGACTGGAGGAAGTGGTCGGTTGAGATCGGGGTCGGCCGCCGGAAGTTCTGGAAGAGCTGGAGGGTCTCCCTCTAGGTTGGAGCCGTTCAAAGGGGGCGCCTAGCAGCCGCCCCCTGCGGATGTCCGACCCGGTCGGCGACGCTGACGAGCTTTCCACCTTCCCCACCTCATGGCCCTCAAGAAATCCGAACTCTACTCCTCCCTCTGGGCGTCCTGCGATGAGCTGCGGGGCGGGATGGATGCCAGCCAGTACAAGGACTACGTGCTGGTGCTGCTGTTCATCAAATACATCAGCGACAAGTACGCCGGCAAACCCTTCGCCGCGATCAAGGTGCCCGAGGGGGCGGGGTTCGCCGACATGGTGAAGCTGAAGGGCAGGAAGGACATCGGCGACCAGATCAACAAGACGATCATCGCCCCGCTGGCCGCCGCCAACAGCCAGCTCTCCCAGGCCGATTTCCCCGACTTCAACGACCCGAACAAGCTCGGCAGCGGCAAGGACATGGTCGATCGGCTCACGAACCTGATCGGCATCTTCGAGAACCCGGCCCTCGATTTCTCCCGCAACCGGGCCGACGGCGACGACATCCTCGGCGACGCCTACGAATACCTGATGCGGCACTTCGCCACCGAGAGTGGCAAGAGCAAGGGCCAGTTCTACACTCCGGCGGAGGTCAGCCGGATCATGGCCAAGGTGATCGGCATCGGGCAGGCCGAGACGAGCCCGGACACGACTGTGCTCGATCCCACCTGCGGCTCCAGCTCGCTGCTGCTGAAGGTCGCCGACGAGGCCCGCACCCCCGTCTCCCTCTACGGGCAGGAGAAGGACGCCGCCACCTCCGGCCTGGCCCGGATGAACATGATCCTGCACGACTACCCGACCGCGGAAATCAAGCAGGGCAACACGCTCGCCAATCCGCTGTTCAAGGACGGCGACGGCCTCAAGCTCTTCGACTTCGTCGTCGCCAATCCGCCCTTCAGCGACAAGCGGTGGAGCAACGGGGTCGACCCCGAGAACGATCCCTACGACCGCTTCAGCCACTTCGGCGTGCCGCCGGGCAAGCAGGGCGACTACGCCTACCTGCTCCACATCATCCGTTCGCTGAAATCGACCGGCAAGGGGGCCTGCATCCTGCCCCACGGCGTGCTGTTCCGGGGAAATGCCGAGGCGGCCATCCGCAAGAAGCTCATCCGCAGCGGCTACCTCAAGGGCATCATCGGCCTGCCGGCCAACCTCTTCTACGGCACCGGCATCCCCGCCTGCATCCTGGTGCTCGACAAGGAGCACGCCGCCGCCCGCAAGGGGATCTTCATGATCGACGCCAGTGCCGGCTTCCAGAAGGACGGCAACAAGAACCGCCTCCGCTCCCGCGACATCCACAAGATCGTCGATGCCTTCACCAAGGGCCTGGAGTTCGACGGCTACTCGCGGATGGTGCCCTTCTCCGAAATCGAGAAGAACGACTTCAACCTCAACCTGCCCCGCTACATCGACAACCGCGAGGCCGAGGACATCCAGGACATCGAGGCCCACCTGCGGGGAGGCATCCCCGAGGCCGACCTGGACGCCCTCGCCGACTACTGGGCCGTGTGCCCGGGCCTGAAGGACGCCCTCTTCAAGCCCAGCCGGCCCGGCTACCTCGACCTCGCAACGGAGGCCGGCGGGCTGAAGGACGCCATCACCGGCCACCCCGAATTCGCCTCCTTCGTCGAGGACAAGCAGCGACACTTCTCGGCGTGGCGGGACCGCGTCGCCACCACCCTCCGCCAGCTCGCCGCCGGCTGCCAGCCGAAGCAGGTCATTCACGAGCTGGCCGAGGACCTGCTGGCCCACTACCTCGGCCGTCCGCTGGTCGATCCGTATGCCGTCTATCAGCACCTGATGGACTACTGGGCCGAGACGATGCAGGACGACGTGTATCTGATCGCCGCCGACGGCTGGGAGGCCAGGCCGACCCGCATCGTCGAGAAGAACAAGAAGACCGGCAAGGAGCGGGTCAAGGGCTGGACCTGCGACCTGGTGCCCAAGGGGCTCGTCGTCGCCCGCTATTTCGCCAGCGAACTGGACGACATCGAATCCGCCGCGGCCGACCTGGAGGCCCTGGTCTCGGCCCAGACCGAGCTGGAGGAGGAACACGGGGGCGAGGAAGGGGCCTTCGGCGAGTTCGAGAAGATCAACGCCGCGGCGGTCAAGGCCCGGCTGAAGGAGCTCAAGGCGGCAGGAGACGATCCCGACGAGAGCACCGTCCTTCGGGAGTGGCTCAATCTGAACGAGGAGATCGTGTCCCTGAAGAAGGTCATCAAGAACGCCGAGGCTGAACTCGATGCCGCCGCCTACGCGAAATACGGCGAGCTGGACGAGGTGAAGACTTTGGTGGTCGAGGACAAATGGCTCGCCACCCTCGCCGCCGCCGTCCACGGCGAGATCGACCGCATCGAGCAGGCCCTCACCGGCCGGGTCAAGGAACTCGCCGACCGTTACGCCACCCCCATGCCCGCCATGACCGACCGCGTCGCCGGACTCGAAGCCAGGGTCGCCGCCCACTTGGAAAGGATGGGCTTCGCATGAACTTCGACCAACTCGTTGAACTATGCCGGCTGACGCATGAGGAAATGCGAAAGCAGGCGGTCCGGTCCGTGGATCTCACCCTCGTCGTCCGGAACTGGCTCTTCGGGCGTTACATCGTCGAGTATGAACAGCAAGGCGCAGACCGGGCCGCTTACGGCGCAGGCCTCATGGATGCTCTGACATCCAGGCTGAAACCCCTCGGTATCAAAGGCGTCTCCGCCACTCGCCTCCGGCTATACCGCACGTTCTACCGCGAGTATGGAG
>CALGOH010000154.1 GCA_937957985.1 uncultured Verrucomicrobiae bacterium | reverse complement strand
GCCCTCAAAACGACCTTCAAAAAACACCTTGCGAAGCTCTGGTACTACTGACCCCCATCACACGACCTGCGCCCTTCTACCTGTCACCCATCTTCCCGGTCAGAATGTTACCGATGTCCTCGGTTCATACCGGTTCTGTTGGGCGCTTACCTTTTTACTCAATCCGTTTCATCTGCGAATCAAGCGTCTTACCATCAGGAAGAACCAACACGTCGTACTGGAACGATTCCCCCTCTTCCGGTTCTACCAGGAAAGTAATAAAGTAGAAAAATACTCCATTCCGATCCTTTGTCGCTATAGGCTGTCGGAAGCTCGCCGAGTCGAGGCTAATCCGACCGTTTTTATTGGACTCGCGACATTGGCGCATAGCCATAGCGATAGCTTTGCTTAGATCTACGGACGAGTCATCGAATGGGGCATATTTTGGCACCTTCTCGAATGAACCCCTATCTAATGCCCAGAAGACTTCTTGATTTACGGAATAATTTTTAACAGTTGCGAGAATGACATTATCGCCGACAGCGCCCAGCGATGTAAAACCCATCAAAAGCGAGATAGAGATAAATACATACAAAGTTTTCATTACCGACGACTTGATCATTATTTATAGCTTCACCACCCAGCACAGCCCGCCATTCATTACGGTATTTTATCAGAATTATCCGGTAGAGGCCTAGGACTATTAGAAGGGCCATTAATGTTAAGATGTTCCGGGGGTATCTCGCTACCCCCTACGAAGACGGTCGCGTTCCCCTCCTCCGTCTTGCATGCCTTGCAATCTTTACCAAGCTTCTCACACTCCTTATTACGATTAAACCTAAATACAGAAGTCGGTCCTAGCCGCGTAATGGTATTATCTGGGAATGTTAGCTCCACTCTCGACTTCCGCCCAGTACTTATTGCATATCCAATTGTGGTTCTTTCTTTCCATAATTGCCAACCACAGAACAAGCCATTGGGGCATTTGCAACATATTTCAATCTTATGCCACTTGACCTCTCCATCAACCATCGTGACTTTAAAACTCCCGAAGTCCTGGTCACCGTCAACTAGACCAGAAATGGCAGTATTATTAGGATTCTTGCCTAAATGATCCCACCCGTTCACCTCGTCATTCCCCACAAACCCATACAGATTCACCCCGCCTCTTTCCCCGATCGGATCCCTTGATGGCCACCTGCCCGTCACAGGATCGTAATGCCTGAAACCAGGGAAGGTGAAACCCGCGTCGGCTCACGTCATCGGACAAGAGTGCGGCAAAGACACCTACCAGCATCAGCTTGGCCCAGGTGGGCCGGTGTTCGACGGGATCACTGATCCCCAGAAGGCGGTCGACGCATACTTGGATGAACTCGAAAAGCAAGGTCACGATGTTGACGGGAAGGATGTGAATATTGAGTTTTGCTGTCCTTGCAAGGAGAAGGGAGAAGGGGGCGGAGGTGAGTAAACTTCGATGGGTTTTGAAATGGCTCTTTTGGATGATCCTTCAAATGAGTGCGCATGAGGTGCCCGCCGAGTTCAAGGATGCAGTGGCCTTGGAGACAATGAGATCCCGCTACGGAGCAGTATTGGATCCGGTTTGGAACCACGACTTAAGCCATCCAGAGCTTCCTGTAAGGGCGTCGGTTATCCCTGATTTCGTCAACGAAATAAGAGCTAATCTTCTTAAGAGCAGGGAGCCTTCCGACAGCTTTAGCGTCTCCATAGTTTATGTTCCGACCGAGGGAAAATCAGAGGCGATCTTTCTTGGAGTCGCTTTCAGAGACGCCGCAGGAAAGCAAGCCGTCGCCTTGTATGAGTTCGATGAAAAAGAAGGCGATTTTGCAAAGGAGGCAGTTCGGAAGTATCGCGAGGCCGTCAAAGAATCGCCTTCTGAATAGTCTCGGCGTAGCGAATAGATTTCGGTCCGGGTTACCGGTCTTTTCCATCTTTGACCTACTGCAAAAACAGTAGAAGCGAAGTCCCTCCGGCCCCCGGGCGGTGAACGCTCCGCGCCCCAGAGCCAGGCTCCGCACCGCCAAACATCCCACCGGCGTGCTGTCACGTGGGCTGCTGGCCTGCGGGGCCATGTGAAGTTCGCGGCGTAATGCGGAGTGCCCGCCCCCGTCACGCCCCCCCAAAGGGTCCCCCCGTGCCGCCCCGCACTCCGCATTACCGCGAAGTCATAAGTACCCCCTAATCCTTAGCGCGGCTGGGGATGATTCACCCTGCGGGTGAGTTTGCGCGATGGGCTGATAAAGTGTACCGGGGTAATCTCTGCGCGTGGCGCGGCATCATTCTCTCAAACCCCGGAAGTTTCAGATCGAGCTGAGACCCTCGGCGACCAGTTCGGTCCACGGAGGTCAGCTCGCCGTGCTCGGCGTGTTGCGGGCCTCCGGCTTGTTGGATCGAGTGGCCGAGTATCCGGAGCTCGATCCGCGCCGCGACAAGTCCCACGGCTTCGACCCGGAGGTGATGGTCGCCGGAGTGATCTTCAGTCACTGCACGGGTGGCGTGAGTCACTCGGATGTCGAGGCCCTCGGTGAGGACCGTAGCTGGGGTCCTTGCATTTCGCATTTGCTACGGTGTTCATGGTGGTTTCACGCGGAATGGCCCTCTACTTTCCCCCGGCTTTCCGGGTCGTCAGTCGGCAACCGCTCCGGGGCCGGTGACGCCGGGATGGAAAGGGAAGTCCTCGGCTCAGAGTTCCTTGATCTTCACGTTCCGGTACCAGACGCGCTTCGCCTCGTCCTGGAAGCCGATGTGGCCCTCCATCGGGCGATCCTTCATCGGTCCCTTGCTCAGGTCCAGGTCCTGGATCTTCTCGCCGTTGAGCACCACCTCGAGGTGGCTGCCCTTCAGGGTGATGATATAGCGGTTCCACTCCCCGGCGGGCTTCGCCATGTTCTGCGTGGGTCCCGCGGTGCGGATGATCCCGCCACAGTCGTGGTGACCGGGATTCTCCAGGCCGTGGGTGTCGAGGATCTGGACCTCGAAGCCGGTGTCCACCGGAGACTTCGGATCGCCCACGCGCAGGAACACCCCGGAATTCCCCTTCTCCTGGATCTTGAATTCCAGATCGAGGATGAAGTCCCCGTACTTCTTCTCGGTGAAGATGTAGGCGTCGAATCGCTGCCAGCCGTGCTCGCCCTCGCGGGGCTTCAGCGTGAGGACGTTGCCTTCCTCGATCATCCAGTTGCCGGTCGTCTGCCAACCGGTCAGGTCCTTGCCGTTGAACATTTCGACGAAGCCGTCATCCGACTTCTCCCCGGCGATGCCGACCGCGGTCAGCATCGCTCCCGACATCATCCAGCTTGCGATTCGTTTCATCATTGGTGTGGGTTGAGACTTGTCCGGTCGCGACCGCGGCCTGACCGGAAGAGGCCACCCGAAGCGTGTACCATCCTTCCGGAACCTTCCAACCCGGAACATCGCCGGACAGGAAATTCCACGGGCATCCGCAGCTCCCCTGCGAAGCGCTCGGTCATTCCTCCGGCTTGGATTTCGGTTCGGCGGACGGCTCCTTCGTGCCATCGGCTCCGGACGGTGGCGCGGCTTCCTCCGGCTGGACCGGCTTGAGGCGGAGCGTGACGTCCGAACCGAGGGCCGGCAGCTTGGTCGGATCGACCTCCCACTCCAGCGCGCCGTTCTCCTTCGAATGCATGCCTGGCAGGCACAACAGCTCGTCGCCGAAGGTCGCCAGCGAGATGACGTTGCCGCTGTCGTCGGCCAGGTAGCGCGGCGTTCCTCCTTCCGGCTTGTAGAGGACCGACCCGGCGAAAAGGAAGGTGCTGGTCGGAAACGGCTCGGGCTCCTCCTCGGTGTCCGGCTGGTAGTCATCGACCGCGCGGCGGATGAACCGGCTGATCGGATGCTCCACGGTCTTCCCGGACTCGTCGGGAACCAGCAGGGTCACCTTCACCTCGCCTCCGCGCGGCGGCAGGTCGATCCAGCGGGTCATCTCCTCGTTGACCGGTTTGCGCATCGCCGGATTCCCCGGCGTGGCACCGAGCAGGAGCAGCGCGGCATGGATGTGCGCGGCCTTCGATTTCACCGCGATGATCGCCTCGTGCTCCTTCGATCCCTCGGTGCAGGCCACCAGTTCCAGGAAACCCTGGTCCAGGCAGACCTTCGCTTCCAGATCCAGGCACTTGTCCTCGAGATTGATCCGCAGTCCGGGCAGGGTGAGCGGATCCGGCTTGGCCGCCTCCTCCGCCGGCGCCTCCTCCGCCGCGAGGCAGAGAAGCGAGGCACCGAGGGCCAGAATCGCGTGAACGGCCACGCCAGGCCCCCTGCCCTTGCTGAAAAACTGTATCGCTCCGGTCATCATCGTGCTGCTTCAACGACAGGGACGACGGGATTCTTGCCGAACGCAAGGTCTTTGACCGGGTTTCGCGTAAGATCCTCCGCCTGCCGTCCGTCGCAGGCGGGAAAGACCGGCACGATCACGACTCGCCAGCGCCCCGGTCCCCATGTCATTCCTGCCCCAGCCACCATGAGTTTCCGCCTTCTCCTCGCCTCCGTCGTGTTCGCCCTGCCCGTCGCCGCCTCCCTTCCCGCTCCGGTCGACCTTCGCTGCGACGGCGCGACCAAGCGCCTGAATGCCACCGCGAAGCCCCGCCTCACCTGGCGGCTCGAATCCGACGCCCGCGGCGTGAAGACCACCGCATGGCAGGTGCTCGTGGCCAGCAGCGAGGAGAAACTCGATGCGGACGAGGGCGACCGCTGGGACTCCGGCAAGACCGCCGCCCGGCGCGAACCCGGCACGACCTATGGTGGCGCCCCGCTTTCCGCCGGCGACCGTTGTTTCTGGAAAGTCCGCTGCTGGAGCGGTGACGGCGAGCCTTCTCCGTGGAGCGGGGCGGCCGTCTGGGAAGTCGCGCCGCTCGAGGCCGCCGACTGGAGCGGCGCGCGCTGGATCAATGACGGCCGCGAGAACCCCGAAAACGACGAGGATTTCTACAAGGACGACCCGGCGCCTCTCATGCGCCACGAGTTCGCCATCAGCAAGCCGGTCGTCCGCGCCCGGCTTCACGTGGTCGGTCTCGGCCTCTGCTATCCCAGCGTCAACGGCGAGCGGCTCGACGACCACGTCTTCGATCCGCCGTGGACCGACTTCGCCGAGCGCATCCATTTCCGCACCCACGACGTGACCGACCTGCTCGCCGAAGGCCGCCACTGCCTCGGCCTCGCCGTCGGCAACGGCTGGTACAATCCCCTGCCGCTGCGCATGTGGGGTCACCGCAACATCCGCGAGGCCCTCCCCGTCGGACGCCCGCGCGCCATCGCCTGCCTCGTCGTCACCCACCCCGACGGCAGCACCACCACGGTGACCACCGGCGACGACTGGAAGACCACCCCCGGGCCCACGCTGCGCAACAGCATCTATCTCGGGGAAAAGCGTGACGCCCGCCTCGCCATCGACGGCTGGGACCGCCCGGGCTTCGACGATTCCTCGTGGACGAAAGTGCGCGCGACCGACGACACCCTCGACGTCCTTCAGCCGCTCGACATGCCGCCGGCGCGGCTGAAGGAGGCGATCCCGGCGAAAACCGTCACCACCCCCGCGCCGGACACCCACATCGTCGACTTCGGCGTGAACCTCACCGCCTTGCCCGAGATCACCCTCGAGGCACCGGCCGGCACCCGCATCGAGTTCCGCTTCGGCGAGCTGCTTCACGAGGACGGCTCGCTCAACCCCATGACCAGCGTCTGCGGCCAGATCAAGGGCACGCGCAAGGACAAGGACGGCAACGAGGTCCTCATCGGCGGTCCCGGCGCGCCGGAGATCGCGTGGCAGGGCGACACCTACATCGTCCGCGGCGGGGGCCCCGAGGTCTTCCGCCCCGATTTCACCTTCCACGCCTTCCGCTACATGGAGGTGCGCGGCCTGCCCGAGGCGCCCGCCGTCGCGGATTGCCGCATCTTCCCGCTGCATACCGACCTCGCCTCCGCCGGCAGCTTCTCATGCTCGGACGAGACACTCAACCGCATCCAGGAAATCACCCGCCGCACGTTCCTCGCGAACGTCGTCACCGTGCAGTCCGACTGCCCGCACCGCGAGCGTTTCGGCTACGGCGGCGACATCGTCGTCACCAGCGAGGCCTACCTGAAGAACTTCGACATGCACGGCTTCTACGCCAAGACCGTGCGCGACTGGGCCGACGCCGCCCGGCCCGACGGCAACTTCACCGACACCGCCCCCTTCGTCGGCATCCAGTACTGCGGCGTCGGCTGGGCGATGGCCCACCCGCTCCTCCTCGAACAACTCCATCAGCACTACGGCGACCGACGACTCGTCGAAGAGCAACTCCCCGCGGCGATCCGCTGGTTCGAACTCGAGGCCTCGAAGCGCGAGGACGGGCTCGTCGTCAAGGGCCTCGGCGACCACGAGGCGCTGGAACGCATCGCCGGCCCGGTGATCACCACGCCGATGTTCATCGACACCGCCTACCGCATGGCGAGGCTCTGCCGCATCGTGGGCAGGGAAGAGGACGCCGCCCGCTTTACCACCATGGCCGCTGAATCCGCCAGCGCGTGGGCCCGTGCCTTCTTCGACGAGGACACCGGCAAGATCGGCGGCGGTTCGCAATCCGAGCAAGCCTTGGCTCTCGGCTACGGCACGCTACTCGATCCGGCCCGCGAAAGGGTCTCCGACTTCCTCGTCGCCGACCTGAAAGCCAAACCCGACGGCCCTTCGCTCACCACCGGCATCTTCGGCACCCGCTTCCTGATGGAGGAGCTGACCCGCAACGGGCACCACGAACTCGCCTGGGCCCTCGCCACCCGCGAGTCCTTCCCCTCCTGGGGCTGGATGCTGGAAAACGGGGCCACCACCCTGTGGGAGGACTGGGAGGGCACCGACGGCTCGAAGTCCCACAACCATCCGATGTTCGGATCCATCTCGGCCTGGTTCTTCCGCTGGCTGGGAGGAATCCAGTGCGCCGACGACGCCGTCGGCTTCGACCTCATCGAGATCCGCCCGCGGCCCGTCGACGGGCTCGAGTGGGTCAAGTGCTCCCACGAAACGATCCGCGGCACGATCGTCTCCGACTGGCGCATCGACGGCAAACGTCGTACTTTCGAGATCACGATCCCGGCCGACACGCGGGCGCTCATCGAGCTGCCGCGACGCTCGGGAGACCGGATCACCGAAGGCGGCAAGCCGCTCGACGAGGTCGCCGGACTCGATCCGGTCGATGCCGGGGACTCCTTCCGAATGAACGCCGGCTCCGGAAGCTACCGCTTCGAGATCGCTCCGGAGGGTTGAAGACCCTGGAGTGCGGAGGCTTGCCTCCGCTTTCGAACGACCGATGCGGCTACGAGGATCTCAAGACAGCTCGAAATCCCCATCACGCGGACGAGGAAAACAGCACGAGGCAACCCGGGAAAGCGGAGGCGAGCCTCCGCACTCCAAACGACCTCAGGCGATCTCCCAGCGATACGGCGCCTTCGAGATCAGCTCGTTGCCGTCGGCCGTGACGTGGACCACGTCCTCGATCCGGCAGCCGCCGAGCCCGCGGTAGTAGAGGCCGGGTTCGGTGGTGATCACCATGCCCTTGCGGAACCGCCATTTCGACCCGCGGCGCATCACCGGATCCTCGTGGACCTCCAGGCCGATGCAGTGCCCGAGCGCGTGGAAGAACCCGCGCGGCTTGTCCGAGTCTCGCACCGTCTCGTAGCCCTCGTCGGCGAAGAATTTCTCCACCGCCTCGTGGACCGTGCCGCCCGCGACGCCCGGCTTGATCATGTCCAGCGAGAGCTGGTGACCCTTCCGCACCACGCTCACCAGTTTCTTCTGCGCCTCGCTCGCCTTGCCCTTGAGGAAGGTCCGCGTCATGTCGCCCCAGTAACCGTCGGCCGCCCGGCGCGGAAAGATGTCCACCACCATCAGCTCGTTCGCCGGGATCGGCCCCGTGCCCTCGTTGTGACAGTCGCAGGCCTGGTCGCCGGCGGCGGTGATCGTCTGCAGCGCCACCGCCCCCTTGCCCAGCGTCGCCTGCGCGATCAGGTCGCGCAGCCGCTCCGCGGTGAGATAGCGGCCCTCGTAGAAAAGCTTGCCCTTCTTGATCTTCGAATCCGCCAGCGCCTTGGCGACCACCCGGAAGCCCGCCGCACTCGCCTCGTTGCCCTTGCGCAGCAGCTCGACCTCCTCGGCCGTCTTGATCTCCCGCTCGGGAAACAACGGCCCGTCGGTCACCGGCTCGAGCTTCAGGCCCGCTTCCTGGAGTTGGAAGGCCAGTCCGGCGGGAAACCGGTCGCCCACGCGGAACGACTTGATCTTGTACTCCTTGGCGAGCTGCCGCACCAGCAGGTCCCTTCCCGGCTTGGTACCGTTCTTGAGGTTGAAGCGTTTCCTCGCCCGCTCCTCGACCTCGTGAAGCAGCAGGACCTCGTCGAAGTCCGACTCCTCGGTCATGCGACCGTATTCCATGCTCGGCGACACGCCGATCTTCTTCCCGTTCAGGGAAAAGGCGAGAAACGGATCCACCGCGCCGAAGCGGCTGAAGTAGAGCATGTCGGGATCGGTCGCGTCGGCATGGAACAGGACCGAAGACGGGGCCTTCGAGGACTTGCGACTCGGGGAAGATTTGCGTTTGGGCATGGTTTGAGGGTGTCTGAAAGATGGGCTTTTCAGAGGCGGAGGAGTCGAACACCGTTCCCCCTTGGTCGTCGAGCGATTTGCGAGAAAGCAACCATGCCTTTTTTGGGGACAGTTGGATCCGGATGTTTTCATCCCCCACCTGCTCCCAAAGTGGTCAGGTGACCGGGATTTTTCAGCTTCCCTCGTGGTGGGCGCCCTGCTGCGATCCCGCTCCCCCCTTCGAGCGACCTCCGACCATCCCGCCTGTCAGCATGTCCACTCCTTCCGAATCCCCGGCCCTCGTCTCCCGGCGCACCGTTCCCGAATCCTCGGGGGAACCCGAGAACGGGGAGGCCCGGGGAATCCTGACGCCGGATCTGATCAAGGACATCCGCGAGTCGTTTCAACTGGCCGGCGCCGACCGCGCCCGCCAGAACGCCGTGGCCCACAACGAGATCGACGAACTCGCCCTCAACCACGCCGTCCTCGCCGGTCAGGACACCCATTTCAGCCACCAGGTCCGCAGCAAGGGAGTCACCAACCAGAAGAAATCGGGACGCTGCTGGATGTTCGCCGCCCTCAACACGCTGCGACCCCACGTCATCCGCGAGCACGGCATGGAGGACTTCGAGTTCTCGGTCGCCTACCTCCAGTTCTGGGACAAGCTCGAGCGCGCGAATCTCTATCTCGAGGAGATCATCGAACTCCGCCACCGCGATTATCTCGACCGTGACTGGGAAGCCGTGAACCGATGGATGCTCCACGACGGCGGCTGGTGGAATTTCCTCTCCGCCCTCGTCACGAAGCACGGGGTCGTTCCGGCCGCCGCCATGCCGGAAACCACCAGCAGTTCCCACACCGGCCCGCTGAACAGGGTGCTCCAGCGCCTGGTTCGCTCCCGCGCCGCCCGGATGCTCGAACGCCATGCCGACGGTGCCGGAATCGACGAACTCCGCGCGATGAAGCGGGAGGCGCTCTCCGAGGTCTACCGCCTGCTCGTGATCAGCCTCGGCGAACCGCCCGCCTCCTTCCAGTGGCGCTTCAAGCGGAGGCGAAAGACCAAGGGCGACGACACCGAACTTGCTTCCGCCGAGGACAAGGACCTCTCCCCCGAGGAGTCCTTCACGCCCACGAGCTTCTTCCAACGCTTCATCGGACAGTCCCTCGATGAACTGGTCTGCCTCTATCATGATCCCAAGAACGAGATCGGCCGGCATTACCGCTTCGACCGCGCACGGAACATCGTCGGGACCGCCTGCATGGGCTTTGTGAACGTCGGGATCGACACGCTCAAGCAGGCCGCCATCCGCTCCATCCTCGCCAACGAATCGATGTGGTTCGCGGTGAACATGAGCGTCGACCAGTCGAGGAAGCTGGGCGTCATGCACGACCGCCTCTTCGACTACGAAAGCCTCTTCGGCACCGACCTCTCCCTCGACAAGGCCGACCGCGCCCGCTTCCACGAGGGCGCCTCGAACCACGCCATGGCCCTCGTCGGCGTCGACCTGGACGCCGGGGGACGCCCGCGCAAATGGCTGGCCGAAAACAGTTGGGGCAAGGACGAGGTCGAATCCGGCCGCTGGACCCTCGGCGACTCCTGGTTCGACGAGCACGCCTACACCATCATCGTCCACCGCCGCCACGTGCCGGAAGACGTGCTCGCCCGCTTCGAGGACGAACCGGTGACGCTGCCCGCCTGGTATCCCGGCGCCACGGGCGTCGCCGGCCCTGCGACTCAGGACCTCTGACTCCCCGCGTTAGGGCTCCTGGATGTTCAGGTTTCCACCGAGGCCGTCGAAGTCCCCGGTATTCAGCGTGAGGAGTGTCGTGCATTCCGCCAGGCGCGCAGCCACAGCGTGAAGGTAGTCATGCACCCGCCCGCCGCGCACCCCCAGTGAACGGGCCTCGTCGAGAGCCTGAAGGACATCGGATGACGAAACCTCGACGAGATCAACACACTCCGCCAGCTCCCGGACGACCAGAGCCGCGTCGGCTGCATCAACCCGGAACCCGAGACGGCTGCCGGTGAGGGTCGAAAAGACCTCGGTCAAGGAGTGGACCCGGGTCACACCTCCCTCGCCGGTCAACCGGTCACGGAGCCTTCGCTCCATGGTCGCCGCCACCAGGGCGGAACTGTCCCAGTAGATCTTCACCGGGCATCACGGTCGTCGCGGATGGCCTGGCGGACCCGATCACGATCGAGGGGTGCCTGTACCATCATGCGTCCCCGATCCCGCTTGACCGCAGAGACCGGCACGTCCTTCGGCCGGATCAGGCGAAACACCACCCGGTCCTCCCCGACCTGCTCCTCCAGAAACAGGTCGCCGGGCGAAAAGCGGTCCGGAAAAACCGCCCTCCGCCGCGAGTCGAGCTTGCGCGTCTCAGCCATGGTGGGAATTTCCCATCGGTTGCTTGTGAGGTCAAGCCTCTTGCCCGCCGCTCCGCCAACTCAGCCTTCCCTGTTCCCTGAACGCTTCGAGGACGAACCGGTGACGCTGTCTGCGTGGTATCCCGGCACCACCCAAAAGCCCTGGCTCGCTAGCACCCTGGCGGAATCGGCATTCGCGCATTCTCGAGCTATCTTCGTCGCTTGGCCGATGCATGGACCGGACCGATCGTCCCGCCCGGCACGAACTCCGCCGGCGTCTCGATCTGGCGGATGTCCTCCCTTCCCCCGCTCACGTTGTCGGCCCAGCGGACGATGCGCCTGACCACCGGCTTCGGATCCCAGCGGATGTGTGCCACGCTCGGACGGAGCCAGTCGAACCAGTCCGCATGGTCGGTGCAGATCACCGACACATCCTCCGGCACGCGCAGTCCCTTCCGGCAGAGGAACTGCATGACCGCCGCGAACGGGGCCACTCCATCGACGATCATCGCCGAGGGCGGGGTGTAGCGGAACAGGGATTTCAAACGGGGATGCAGGCTCTCCACATCACCATCCCAGTCGGGCAGTTGGTAGCGGCTGACCGGGATCCCGTGCGCGGCAATCTCCGCGAGGAACGCCCGCTCGGAGGCACCCGGCTCCGGAACCCGCCGATCAGGCGCGCACAGCAGCACGATCCGCCGGTGACCGAGCCGGACCAACTTCCGCGTCGCCGCCTCATAGGCCGGCGGCTTGTCCGGTCCCACCCCGGGAATCATCAGTTCCCGCCGGCGGCCGAACAGCGCGAACACCGGCGGCTTGCGGGCGGAGAACCACTCGAGCACTTCGAACGAACCCGCGAGCACGATCCAGGCATCGACCTCGTGGCTTCCCACCACCCGGGCGACCCGCCGAGGCTCCATCTTCAGCTCGACCAGATGCCGGGGGGCCACGACGACTCCGTGCCCGCCCTCGATCAGCCGGTGCTGCAGATCGATCACATGGCCCTTCCCCCGGTCCACCGCGGAATGCAGCAGCAACCCGATCCTCAGCGTCCCCGCGGATGACTTCTTCCCGACCTGTCCGACCAACCGGCGTCGCCCCGCCCCCTGGGGAACCAGCAGCCCCTCCTTCTCAAGCTGCCTCAAGGCCACCTCCACGGTCTTGTTGTTGACCCCGAACTCCGCTGCCAGCGCGTGCTTGCCCGGCATCAATCCAGTCCAGGTCCTTCGGCGCAACTCCTGCCTCAGGTGGTCGGCCACCTGCTCGGCGATCGGGATCGGACGGAATTCCAAGGCCCGGACATCCTGGCCGTTTGCTGGCCAGGTGTCGATATCAATAAATTTTGACTCCCTTGCTCCAGGCAAGTGCCTTGGGGATCGAACCATAACCCCAGAACCCATGAGAACCCGATCCCTCCAATCAGCAAAGCTGGGTCTCCTCGCGACCGCGATGGCGACCGCAACCCTATCCATCGGCCACGCCGCCACCCTCACCTGGGATCCGGGCGGAGGCGGAACCACCGACGGCGCCGGCGACTGGCTCGGCACCGGTGAGTGGTGGGATGGCGGCGCGAACGTCGACTGGAACAACGCCTCGCCCGACAACGCCGTCATCGGCAATGGTGGAGCTGGCGGTACGATTAGTCTCGGCGCGGTCACCGCCGGCACCGTGTTGATCGACAACTTCACCGGCACATACACGCTCAATGGCGGCAGCCTCGATCAGAGTGGCGGCATCACCATCACCACGGATGACGCCAGTGAGATCGTGAATCTTCAATCACCCGTCAGCGGCACCGGTGGCGTCACTATCAACGGCCCGGGACGCGTCAATTTCAGAAACGGCGACAAGACCTTCAGCGGCCCGCTCACCCTCAACGGTGGCGTCCTGTTGGTCAACAACTCGGAACCCAATGACGGAACCGGTAATCTCGTCCTCAACGGAGGTGTCTGGGAAAACTACTGGGGTTTCACCTTCAACAACACGCTGGGAACGGGAGCCGGTGAGGTCCAGATCCTCGACGGTGGTTTCAGTGAGAACGGCAACAACGGCCTGACGGTACGGATCAACAACAACGACTCCTACGAATTGGTCTGGGGTGTTGCGAATGAAGCGGGGAATGCCAATGCGACCGGCTTTTTCAATCCCGATCCCTTGATCCTCCAGTCTCAGTATGCTCAAGCCAACTCGACGCTGACCTTGACGAACCTCATCGACCTGAACGGCTCCCAGCGTGGCATCGAGGTGGCCAAGACGACCATCGGATCCGGATATGCGCAGATCACCAACGTCATTCGCAACAGTGCCGGCACCGCTGCCGGTCTGACCAAGACCGGCCCGGGGACGTTGCTTCTCAGGAATGACGGCAATTCCTACGATGGACCGACCATCGTCAACGAAGGGGTCCTTGCACTCGGCACGGCTTGGAATGGTGGGGCGCAGTCGATTCCCGGAGGGATCAGCTCCACCACCGGAGGCACCAGCAACCTGGAGATCAATGGCGGCAATGTCAGACTTGCCTACTACATGAGGCGGCCGTTGGGCTCAGGTCCCACCGACGTCCAACTCACCGGCGGCACCAGCGGCTTCAGCCACATCCAAGCCGATACCTACGGTAGGATCACCTTCAACAACGATGCCAGCACGGAGGTCGTCTGGGGCAGCGCCCACTTCCAGCCGGATGTTTTCGTGATGAACGAGGAGGCCGCCCAGCCCACTCAGGTCGTCAACCTTCAGAACAATGTCGATCTCAACGGTGCGGACCGCACCGTGGCTACCAACGCGACTCTGTTCTGCGCTTCGAACCGGGTGGACAACAACAACGGCAACATGCTCACCACCGGCGGCCGGCTCACGGGTGACATCCGCAACACCAGCGGGACCGCCGCAGGACTGATCAAGACCGGCCCGGGCCACCTGCAGCTTACCGGCACGAACACCTATGATGGTGGCACCACGATCAACGAGGGGATCCTGCAGTTCACAAAGATCGCCGCCATGCCAGGCGCCGGGGCCGTCACGGTCAATGATGGCACCACCCTTACCGTCAATGTTGGCGGAGGCGGTGAGTGGACCGCGGGAACTTCCGGTAACGGCACCCTCGGTGGTCTCCTCGGGGGACTCGGCGGCCAGGTCGGCGGCACCGTCAGCTACGTTGGAAACGTGATCCTGGGCATCGTTCCCACCGGGACCCAAGTCTACTCTGGCGCTGTCGGTGACGTAGGTACCAGTCTTGCCGTTTCCCATTTGGGAACTGGATCTTTGGAACTCGCTGGGACCAACACCTTCAGCGGTGGCGTCTTGGTCGATGGAGGAGGAGAACTCATCCTTTCGGGCGACAATTCCGGAGTTTCCGGAGGCACGACGATCGCCAACGGCTACTTGAACGTCGGCGCGAGTGCCACCGGACTTCCGCCCGGGGCAGTCACCTTCAACTCCGCCAGCAACAACCCTGCCATCCTGATGGCCAGTGGCACGCTGACCCCCAACTTCGGCAGCGACTACGAATGGAGTGGCCCGGGCGGCTTCGCAGCCACCGATTCGGCCCTCACGGTGACCAGCAATGGCGGTGCCGTCGCCAACTGGAGGGGCAGCACCGGATTCAACGGGGACAACAACCCGCAGATGGGTTCCCCCACATCCACCGCACCGGTGACGATCACCAACCCATTCAGCCTCGGTTGGAACAGCTCCGTCCGCCTGTTCGACAACCCGGCCTCGAATGACGACATCTCGATCCTCTCCGGCGACCTCACGATGGGAGGCAACTACACCCTGCAGATCAACGGCACCGGCACGTTGTCCCTGGAAGGCACAAACGAATTCAACACTGGAACCCTGCAACTCAACAATGGCGTTGTGGTCCGGGCCGTGGACGGCGTGGGGCTCGACAGCTCCGCCAAGCTATACTTCAACAACGGTATCCTTGAATCCAGCGGCAGCTTCACCCGCGACATCAACAACTCGGCGGGCGATGTTTACTGGCAGAACAGAGGTGGCTTTGCCGCCAATGGTGGTCCCTTGACCGTCAATCTCGAAGGCGGCATCCAACTCGACTGGAACAATGCCGGAACAGGCTTCCGTAACCAGAATCCGCTCTACCTCGGCACCGACACCGCGGACGATGTCGTCACACTTCAGAACGACATCTTCCTCAATGGCAACCGCACGATCCAGGTGGACGACAATCCGGATACGACCAACGACTACGCGGTGGTTTCCGGCGTCATCTCCGGAAGTGGTAACTCGCTCACCAAGACCGGTGACGGCAAGCTGCTGCTCAACGGAGTGAACACCTACACCGGCGACACCAACGTCAACGCCGGCACCCTCGGCGGCAGTGGCACCATCGCCGGCAACGTGATTGTGGCAGCGGGCGCCGGCCTCGCCCCCGGCGCTTCGGCGGGCACGCTCTCGGTCGACGGCGACCTCGACATCTCGGCCCTCGCAGGCGGCGCGGGAGTTCTCGACTTCGAACTCGATAGCATCGCCGCCAGCGACAGCATCGATGTCACGGGTACTTTGACCATTGGCACCGGCGCACTCGGCCTCAGTGACTTCGTCTTCACCGACCTCGGCGGACTTGAGAACGGCACCTACACGCTGATCAGCAGCGGTGCAGCGGTCAGTGGCACGCTGG
>CALGOH010000153.1 GCA_937957985.1 uncultured Verrucomicrobiae bacterium | reverse complement strand
ACTCCACCAGTGGCAGAAGGACATCGACGCCCCGATTCCCCGGACAGCGAATCCGAAATACGACGCCGCCGCCGAGCGTGCGGCGATCAAGAAGGCGAGCAAGGGCTGACATCCGATCTTCAGCGCTCGTCTGACGATATTGAACTCCGGGCTGCCCGGGGCAAGGCAGTTGCGTTGCAACTTCATCAACGCGTGGGCCACCGTTGCCGGAAGATCCGCCTTCCCACTTCTCCGAATCCGTTTGGGGCCGGATCACTCCCCCATCGCCTTCCGCAGTTCCGCTTCGGCCTCGGCGGACCAGTAGCCGCAGTCCAGCGTGAAGAAGACGCTTGAGTAGGGAATCGTGCCGGTCGTCTTGAACACGACCACCTCGAAGTCCGCCGCGGTGGCGTTGACCTCGGCGAGCAACTTCTCGTGAAGCTCCTCGCGCACCGGTCCGGCACCGTCGAGAGCGGCGAGCACCTCCTTGCGCAACGCGGCGGCCCCGGGGGCGTGCTTCTCGGGAACGAAGGCGAACTCCTTGTCGAGCGCGATCAATGGCCGAACCGCCTTCGACGCGGCGATCTTCGAGGCGAGCTGCTTCACGACCTCGAGATGATCGGCGCCGGTGGTGAACACCCTGATGCCACTGCCGGTCTGGATCGGATACGCCGAGTCGGCGACGATGATGACGTTGCGGTGGCCGAGGCGCTCGAGCTGCCGGTCGGCGAGTTCCGTCCATTCCGGGTTCGCGACGGCGGAGCCGAGGGACAGAACCAGGGTGGCGAGAATGGGGGTGACGGTCTTCATGCTCCGATGATAGGTCGCCGGCCAAAGCCTCCAATGCCGAAATTCGGACGAACACCCGGCCTCACTCCTCCCGCCGGACGCGATAAATCAAGAGCGACTCGGGTGCCGCGGAGAAGCGGTTGGTGGCGGTGCGTTTGGTGGTGCCGCCGATCACCGGGTGGCCGGTGAAGATCGCCCCCGGCGGCACGAGCCCCCCGAGAGCGACCGGTCCCGTGATCGACTCCTGCTGCGAAAGATTGCAGACGACCACGACGCTTTCCGCAGGGTCCTCCATCGGCCGCGCGAACACGAACAGGCCGTCGTCGCCGGACCGGTCACCGCTGTCGCACCACAACGGGCGGAAGCCGCCGTCGCGCAGAGCGGGAATCGAACGCCGCGCCTTGGCAAGACTCTGAACCACCCGGAACGTGTCATCTTCCCGCAGGCTCGCCAGGGTCGGAGCGTCGTCCCGCTTCCACAAGGTCATCCGCCCCTCCTCGCTGTCCTCACCGATGTCGCTGCGGTTGTCCTGAATCGCCACTTCGGCACCGTAGTAGAGGCACGGAATGCCCGGCAGGGTCATGACCAGCCCCTGCGCGAGCTGGTGACGGCGCTCGGTGATGCCGCGGACCCTGAAGCGGTTGATGCTGTCGTGGTTCTCGATGAAGGTCACCGACTTCTGAAGCGAGTTGAGCCCGTCCGGGCCCGGAGTACGGTTGAAATAGTAGCGACCGTCATCGAAGCGCCCTTCGAAGAGATTCCCCAGCGCCGCCTCGGCCTGGTGCGCGGTGCCGAATTCCGCGCCGGGACGCCGCAGGTAGTCGCGCAGCGCGAAGCAGAGCTGGAAGGCGAGCACCGAATCCAGGCAGGGCGCGGGATCGGCCGGCGCATCGGCGCGCCAAGTATACTGGCCGAGCTTCGCCGGATCGCCGTCGAAGACCTCTCCGAACAGAATCTTCTCCGACGCCTTGTCGCCCAGCCTCTCGCGCAGGCGGCGGGTGAAGGCATCCCAGAACTCGTGGTGCACGTGCTTCACGGTGTCGAGCCGCAGGCCGTCGACCCCGACCTCGCCGAGATAGAAATCATAGATCTCGACGAACTCGTCGACGAGCTCATCGAAATGGCCGCCACCGGGCGCCGTCCAGAGGTCGCGCAACGAAAAGAAGTCGGCCATGACCTCCTCGCCGTCGCGCTTGCCCAGGCTGTCCCACGAGAAGCCCTTCCGCCCGTAGGCTTCGATCTCGCCGAGGATGCCGGTGGTCCCGATCTCGCGCCCGAGCAGGGTGCGGGGGCCGGTCGGCTCGGTGCGGTGCAGGCTCCACCTGGCGATGTCGCCCCATTTCGCGGTGTCATGGAAGCCGTCGCGCTGGAACGGCCGCACCCACTCGTCCTTCTCATCGACATCGAAGACGCCGTCACCGTCGGCATCGTAGAAAAACACCGGACCGGCGTGATTGAGCACGGCATCCTGCACGATGCGGATGCCCTTCGAGCGGGCCAGCGCCACGAAGTCGCGGTAATGCCGCATGCGGCCCTCGGGCCCCGGCGGATACGCCTCGCCGGACAGCGAGGTGGCGCTGGTGAGATGCGGATCGATGTCGAGGAAATCCTGCGTCCAGTATCCATGGTAGCCGCTCTTCCAGCCACCGAGGTCGTAGCCCGAACGCCAGACGTTGCGCACCGGCGGGGTGATCCACAGCGCGGTCACGCCGAGTTCGTTGAAGTAGCCCGACTCCAGCGCCAACTCGAGCCCGCGCAGATCCCCGCCGTGATAGCGGTCGATGTCCTCCTGGTCCGGATCGTCGAGCGCCGGGTCGCAGCCCTCCGGCGTGTTGTTCGCCGGATCCCCGTCGTGAAAACGGTCGGTCATCACGAAATAGATGACCTCGTCGTTCCACGAGCGGGCCAAGGCGGTGGCCGACACCAGCGTGAGGATCGTCACGAGCATGGGATTCATGAAAGACACATGGTCCCGATGGATCGATGGTTGTCCAGAACTGGCGGGGACATCGAAAACCCGGCGGCCCAAGCGTCCGATGACGAACAAAAGCAGCGATGATTTCCACCTTGCTGTACATGTACAACGTCGTAACCTGACGGCATGCTTGCGATTCGTCTGAAACCTGAGTTGGAAGCCCGGCTGGCCCGGCTCGCGAAGCTGACCGGCCGGACGAAGACCTTCTATGCCCGCGAGGCGATCGAGCAACACCTGGAGGATCTGGAAGACTACTACCTGGCGGCGGATGCCGCCCGCAACCCGTGACGCAGTCACACCCCCGAGGAAGCGAAGCGTGAACTCGGGCTGTGAGCTGGGAGTATCGGATCAGCGCCAAGGCGCTGAAGCAGTTGCGCAAGCTCGGCCCCGAACCGTCACGCCGCATCCTCGCGTTTCTCGATTCACGGATCACCGGCTGTGAGGATCCGAGGAAGCATGGCAAATGCCTGAAAGGGGACTTGGGCGAGTACTGGCGCTACCGGGTTTCCGACTACCGGATCCTATGCCGTTTGAGCGACGGCTTGCTGGAAGTGCTGGTCGTCCGAATCGGCCATCGTCGCGACATCTACGACTAGCGGATGGACTGGTGAACTCATGACGATCCTGCAGGCCCACGCCCCTGCTCCCATTTCGAGACTGGAAGATCGACGGATCCGCGGTATGTCATCGCTTTCCCGTCAGACCACGCGAACTCATGAAAATCATCCTGCCGATCCTCGCCGCCGCTTCCCTCCTTGCCGCCGAGGGAAAACCGGTCGTCGCCGTCTACGACCTGGAGGGCGTCATTTCCGAAAGCGGGATCACCCAGACCTCGCTGCTGTCGGTGAACCTGAACACCGAGCGCCCCCTCACCTTCCACGATCTCACGGTCGCCTTCCGCAAGGCGGCAGCCGACGAGGCGGTCTCGGCGATCGTGGTCGATGCCGATGGCGCGATGCTCTCGCTGCCGCAGATCGAGGAACTCCACCGCCACCTGCTCGATGCCCGCGAGGCCTGCAAGGACGTCTGGCTCTTCAGCGACTACTACACGACCAAGCCCGCGCTGCTCGGCTCGGCGGCGAACCATTTCGTCCTGATGCCCGAGGCGGGCGTCGACTTCGCCGGCATCCACGCTCAGTCCATGTATTTCAAGGGCCTCCTCGACAAGGCGGGCCTGGAGGCGGAGGTGGTCCACATCGGCGACTTCAAGAGCTTCGGCGAGGAGTTCTACCGCACCGGCCCGAGCGAGTTCGCGGCGAAGCAGACCGAGGAACTGGTCGATGGCATCTTCTCCGGGATCGTCGATGCGGTGGCGGGGGGGCGTGGGATCGAACGGACCAAGGTGATGGAAATGATCGACCGCGGGACCTTCACCGCCGAAGAGGCGAAGCAGGCGGGACTTGTCGACGAGCTTCAATACCGCACCGACTTCAACGCCTCGCTTCGCGAGCGCTACAAGGATGCCGGGTTCGACCGCGAGTTCGCGCTGCCCGACCTCGACGGGCCCGATGTCGACAGCATCTTCGACGTCTTCAAGCTGCTCATGTCCTCCGGCGACGACTCGAAGGCGGACTCCGAGTACGTCGCCGTCGTCGTCATGCAGGGAGCCATTTCCGACGCCACGATCGAACCGGTCCGCAAGGCGGTCGTGAAGCTGCTCGAGGACGACAAAGCCAAGGCCCTCGTGCTGCGCGTCGATTCGCCCGGTGGTTCGGCGCTTTCCTCGGAGGTGCTGTGGGAGGCGACCGACGAATGGAAGGCGTCCGGCCGGCCCTGCGCGGTGTCGATGGGCGGCGTGGCGGCGAGCGGCGGTTACTACATCTCCTCGGGTGCGGATCGGATCTTCGCCGAGGAAGGGACCATCACCGGATCGATCGGCGTCGTCGGCATGAAGATCGTCGCCGGCGAGGCGCTGGCGAAACTCGGCATCACGACCCACTCGGTGCAGCGCGGCAAACATGCCGACGCGATGTCGATGACCGAAGGCTTCGACGAGGAGGAGGAGGAACTGGTGCGGGAGGCGATGCTCGACATTTACGCGACCTTCAAGCGGCGCATCACCGACGGGCGCGGTGACCGGCTGAAGGGCGACCTGGAAGCGATGGCCGGCGGCCGCGTCTACACCGGCAGTCGCGCGCTTGAGCTGGGGCTGGTGGACGAGATCGGCGGACTGACCGATGCCATCGACTGGGCGGCGGAGCAGGCCGGACTCGACAAGGTCGAGTCCAGGGTGCTGCCGGAACCGAAGAGTCCCTTCGAAGGCATCTTCTCGAAACCGGATGAGGACGAGGACGGCGAACTGGTGCGGATGAGCCCGGCACGGTCGAATCCGGCGCAGATGCTGGCCTCCTCCATCCGCGAGACGGGTCTCGGAACCCTTCCGGAAATCGCCCGCCGACCACTGGCCCGCGCCCTCGACCGGCTCGAAGCCATCGGCGAATCACGCATCCAGCTCATCGGACCGGACCTGGAGCTGCGCTGGTGATCAAGCCCGACCGCCCGCCCGGAAACATCCGGCGGCGTGCTCGTCGACCATGCCGACCGCCTGCATGAGGGCGTGCATCGTGGTCGAGCCGACGAAGTTGAAGCCGGCCCTGCGGAGGGCCCTGCTCAGGGCATCCGACTCGGGCGTGGTGACCGCGTAGTCCTCCATCCTTCGCGGACGCCGCACCTTCGGCGCGCCATCGACGAAGGACCAGAGCCAGCCCGCCGGATCGCCCTCGCGGTCGATGAGGTCGAGCCAGGCGCGGGCATTCTGCCGGAACGCAAACACCTTGCCCCGATGGCGGATGATCCCGGGATCCGCGAGCAGGGTCTCCAGCCTGCGGTCGGTCATCGCGGCCATTTTCCCGGCATCGAAATGGTGGAACACCGCGCGGTAGCGGTCCCGCTTCCGGAGCACGGTCCACCACGACAGGCCGGCCTGCGCTCCCTCGAGGCACAGCATCTCGAAAAGATACCTCGGGTCGTGCGAGGGCACCCCCCACTCCTCGTCGTGGTAGGCGGCGTAGACCTCGTTGCCATCCGGCAGCCAGGGACAGCGGTTCATTCTTGGGGGATGATATTGGACATTGGAAAATTCGGATAATTGGGGACCGCCGCGTCTACCCAGTCCTCCATTCGCCGGCCTACTCGAAGAAGGTGTCCTCGTGCCGGTAGGGCGGGGCGCAGCAGCAGAGGAAGCGCAGGTCGGCGGTGGCGCGGATCTGGTGCCAGGCGCCGGCCGGAATCAGCACCGCGTCGCCTTTGCCGACCCCGCGTTCCTCGCCGTCGATCTCCATGAGTCCGTTGCCCGCGAGGATGAAATAGAACTCCTCGCTGTCGCGGTGCCAGTGGCGCTCGGTTTCACCGCCCGCGGGAATCGTGGCCTCGGCGAGGCTCTGCTTCTCGACCGGGGCGTTGCCGAGGTCGAGGATGCTGCGGATGGTCGAGCCGTCCTTGGTCGTGAAGGGCGTCTGCTCGGAGAGGGCGCGGATTTCCATGGGCCGAGCATGGAGCGGCTCACTCGCCGAGGAAAACGTATTCCTCCGCGACCCGGTTGAGCGAACGCCGCGCGACGGGCAGGCACTCGGACAGCCCGCCAAGGAGCCGGCGCGGTGCGCCGCGCGGCGCCTCGGCACTGTCGGCCGCATCGCGATAGACCCGGCGCGCGAATTCCTCGTAGAACTCGACCCCCGGCGCGCCGCGCCGCTGGCACCGGTGCTCCAGGAAGCCGGGGAACAGCCCGGTGAGCACCAGGAACTGGTCGCCGGCCGCGAGCCGCAGGTGGAAGCGCAGCCGCCCGTGGGCGCTTTCGAGGATCGAGACGAAATCCGCCGCGTGCGTGAGGCCGAAGGGGATCCCCTTGAGCACGTCGTCGGGATCGGTCCCGACGCGCTCGGCCAGCACGCCGGCCACGTAGTCGGCCAACCCGGGATCATCGATCCCCGCATCGAGGAAGGCATGGCGCGTGAGCACGTAGAAATAGAACGATGCCGAGACCGACAAGGGACCGGTGGTGTCGATGAGACCGCGCAGCACCTCCTTCAGGTCGAGCATCTCGCGCAGGGCCTCGGGGTCCTCCCACAGGGTCCAGAGGTGCTGGTTCTCCCGCCCGGGCGCCAGCCGCGACGAGAGAAACGAGAAATCCGCCGGGGTGAACCGGTCGCGGCTCGAGGGAATCCAGGAGGCCATGATCCCGGGCCGATAGCAGAAGCCATCAGGCTTTGGCGACTAAAAAGTTAAGATATCTTTAATAAACTCCTCGGAATCCCCGGGGAATCAGGATAAAAAAATGTTGCTGGATTTGCTTGCCCATTGATTCTCAGGACCCTATGGGGCGGCCGCCCGCTTCTGGCGGAAATCCCAACCATGACGATGAACCGGAAACTCCTCTTCATCCCCTTGGCGGCCTCCCTTCTGATGAGCTCCTGCGCTCTCAAGGCGAACACCGCGAAGAAGAACACACCCCGCACCGACTGGAAGGTGAAGGAGGTGCAGCACGGCAAGGCCTCCTGGTACGGCGTCCGCTGCAACGGCGGCACCCACACCGCGAGCGGCGAGACCCTGCGCGACGACAGCGCCACCGCCGCCCACAAGACCCTGCCGATGAACACCAAGGTGCGCGTGACCAACCTGGCCAACGGCAAGTCCGAGATCGTGCGGATCAACAACCGCGGGCCCTACATCCGCGGCCGCATCATCGACGTCACCGAGGGTGTCGCGAAGCGCATCGGCTTCCACAAGCGGGGCGTGGTTCCGGTGAAGGTCGAGGTCCTCGAGAAAGAGGAGCCCGAGCAGGCGGAGAGCTGAGACTTCCGAAATTTCCAACCGCGAAGGCCGCGTCTCCGACAGGAGCGCGGCCTTCCGCTTTTCCGGCCTCCGGCGTTGACACGCGGGCACCGTCGGGCGTCTAACCTTTCCCGCCCGGAAATCGCTGGTTCCGGCCATTATCCATGTCGTTCCGGAAACACAGCCTCGGTGCCCGCTCGATTCCCCACAAGCGTCCCTTCATGGCGTCGATCTTCTTCGCCCTGCTGCACTACCTGTCGATCATCGCGACGCTGACCTTCGGCTACATCCTTATCCGGACGCACAAGGAAACCGTCGCCTGGTGGCTGGTCGGCTCGATCGCCGCCATCGGCGTGACCTGGCTGCTGACCTATGCCGCCCGGCGTTCCGCGCGCTGCCCGCTGTGCAAGGGCACGCCGCTGCTGGACACCCCGGCCTCGAAACATCGCAAGGCGGTGCGGCTCCGGCCGATGAACCACGGCATGACCGCGCAGCTCCAGCTCATCACCAGCCAGCGCTTCCGCTGCATGTACTGCGGCACGCCCTTCGACCTGCATCGGAATCAGAGCCAGGACCACCGGACCTACCTGGAGGAGTAGGCGATTTCTTCAAGGCAGGTCCCCGGTATCGAGCCAGCCCTCGCCGACCACCCGCTCGATGAGGACCTGGTTGCCGACGGGAGCGTTCGCGGGATAGCGGATGTCGAGGATCAGCCGCCGCTCCGCCGTGTCGCCGAGAAAGGTGAGCTGCGAATGCAGCCCGCTGGCCCGGGGCACGTAGCCGTAGATCGACGAGCCGTTCCCCGGCGAGGCGAGCGTCACCGCGGCCCACTCGCTCTCCGAGGAAAACCGGAAGTTGTAGTATTCCACCGGCCGCACCAGCGCGCGGACGCGCACCGTCTCGGTGGGCCGCTTTTCCTGCAGCTCGTCCCAGGTCATCGGCGACCACCCGACCCAACTGTCCCAGTCGACCTTCCACCCGTCGTCCTCCACGAGGAAGACCGTGCGATTGTCGTAGTCGTCGGTCTCGACCCGGAAGGACGCCCAGCCGTCACCCCGGGTCATCGCGCCGTTCCAAATCACCGACTTCATGCCGGGCGGTTCGTAGTCCGACCCGTAGTGTTCGCGCATCCGCCCGAGGGTCCGCTGCGAATGGGCGGTCCACGCGGCCGCCGCCTCGAGGTCCGGCGCCTCGAGGAAGGCCCTCACCACCGGCTCGAGTTCGTCGCGGATCATCCCCACCGACAGCAGGCCCGACTCAGGATCCTCCACGGGCTCCGCCGGCAACGGTGGCGGCAGATCGAGCATCGATTCCCCGCTCGCGGGTTCGTCGCCGCCGCGAGGCCACAACAGGCCGGCCGCGAGGACGACCAGCAGCGTCACCACCGTGGCGACGAGGATGCGGCCGAAGATCGGGTCGGAGCCACCCTTGTCGGAAAAAGTCTCGTCGAAGATCTCCTTCGCCCGTTGCTCGCGTCGCCGGTCGCCGCCGGAGCGTCGACGCCGCGCCGCCTCCTTGATCACCAGCGGCGGGGTTTCCTCCCCATCCTCCGGGAGCCGCAGCATGCTGTGACAGGTCGGGCAGACGACTCCCCGCCCGTCGTGCCCGGACACCACCCGGAAAAGACTGCGGCAGGTCGGACAGACGAAGCCGTTCCAGCGTCGCGGATGGGTGTCGCTCACGCGGCGAGCTTGAGGCCGACGCGGGTGGCGAGGCAAGCCGCCTCATTCGGGGGCGATCTCGAGCCGCCCCGGCTTGGGCAGCTCGACGCCGTCGACCACGTCCTCCAGGTCGAAGGAATCGAGCACGTTCGTCCGGCCGGCACGCACCCGGGTCTTCGGCGCGTTCTCGCTGTTCACGTGGATGCTGTGGTAGGGATCGTCGCCGAGAAGCGTCGGCTTTTGCGGCCGCACCGGCGAGGTGTCGATGACCGCCAGCGCGGTGAGGTCCATCGCCCCCTGCCCCGGCTCGATCGGCGTCGCACCCGAGTGCAGCGAGCAGAACGGCAGCGTCTCGGTTCCCTTGTGGAAATACTCGGTGATGCCCGCGGGCCGCGAGCGGAGCCGCCCGGTCGCCGGGTCCTCGACCATTTCGTAGCAGTAGGGCGTCGATCGCTCGCCGGACACCCGGCAGACCTCGGCCTCGACCACGCTGGGGGGCTGCGGAATCCCACGCCCGCCGAAGTCCGGTCCGGCGGCGTTCATGACCTCGGCCCACACCGGCATCGTCAGGTCACGCGCGAAGGCCCCTTCGTAGATGCTCTTGCCCGACTCGAGGAAGCCGACGCTCACGCCACAGGAGACCCGCCCGTCGTCGCCGCGCACCCACTTGTCCGAGAACCCGCGGGTCGTGCCGGGCTTGCCGGCGCCGTAGAAAGGAGTCGCCTCCAGCAGGTCGGTCAGGCCGCGCGCGCTGCCGTCCTGCATGCCGCCGCGCAGGATGCTGTGGATCTGGAAGGCCGTGGCCTCGCTCACCGCGCGTTCGACCTTCGGCTTGATCACCGGCCGCTGGAAACGCACCTGTCCGCCGGAGTCGCGGATGCTCTCGACGTACCAGAGCCTCGACGGCCCCGGCACCCCCCCGCGGGCGAAGGCGGCATAGGCGGAAACCGCCTCCTTGAGCGAGGCCGACTCCCAGCCGAGCGCCAGGCGGGGCAGCAGCTCGACATCGTCCGGCATCGGCAGACCGAAGGCGCGGGCCTGCTCCACCACCTTGCTCAGGCCGACCTCGTTGGCGACCCGCACCGAGCCGGCGACCTTGGAGCTTTCCAGCGCCCGCCGCAGCGTGACATTGCCCTCGTAGCGCGGCGTCGGCGTCTCGAGCCCCCACTCGCCCAGGATGCCCTCGCGACCGCCGACCATCACGGCGCGGTTGTCCATCGGCTCGTCCTCGACCCGGCTCGCCGGGGTCATGCCCGACTCGAGGGCGGCGCTGTAGAGGATGGGATGGAAGGCGGTCCCCAGCGGCCGCCGGCCAAGCTCGATCACGTCGAAGGGCACCTGGGCGTAGTCCCGACCGCCGACATGGGCGACCACCCCGCCGTTGCGATGGTCCACCATCAGCACGGCGCCCTGCAGGTATTCCTTCACCTTCGGATCACCCTTCGAAACCTCGTCGTGCCGCACGTGGGCGTAACCCGGATGCTGCTCGGCGCGGTCGAGCATCTCCTCGAGCTTGACCTCCGCCGCGGCCTGCACCTTCGAGTCGATCGACGTCCGGATCTCGAGCCCGCCCTCCGCCAGCCCGGCCTCGCCGAGCAGGATGCGGACCTCGTCGGCGATCCGTTCGTAGACATGCGAGGTTCCGCGCTGGAGGGGCTTCGGGTTCAGCTCGATCGGCTTCGCCATCATCCGGCGGGCGTCGGCACCGGAGAACATCCCGAGCTTGGCCATCCGCGCCAGCACCATGTCGCGCGCGCCCTTCGACGCGGCGCGGTCGTTCAGGGGCGAGAGGCCGGTCGGGTTCTTGATCAGGCCGACGATGGTGGCGCACTCGATATCGTTGAGTTCCTCGGGCTCCTTGCCGAAGTAACCGAGCGAGGCCGAGCGCAAGCCGTAGAAGCCGCTGCCGAAGTAGATCCGGTTGAGATAGAACTCGAGGATCTGCTCCTTGCGGTAGCGCTTCTCGATCCGCATCGCGAGGAAGGCCTCGACCAGCTTGCGGTCGATCACGGTCTCGTCGTTGCTGCGCCGGTCCTGTTCCAGCGGGAAGGCTCCCCGCGCGAGCTGCTGGGTGATCGTGGATGCGCCCGAGACCGCCTCGCCGGCGGAAAGCCAGCTTTTCGCGGCGCGGATGATCCCGATGTAGTCGACGCCGTCGTGCTTGT
>CALGOH010000152.1 GCA_937957985.1 uncultured Verrucomicrobiae bacterium | reverse complement strand
ATGCAGGATTCCTCGCCGGCCTGGTGCCTGACTCCCTGATTCCTGGCTCCTGGAAGTTCTGGCTCGCCGGCATTCCCCTTCCCGTCGGGATCTCGTTCTACACCTTCCAGGGAATCAGCCTGGTGGTGGATACCTGGCGGCGGGACCTGAGTCCGCACGCGCTCGGGATGCTCGAGAGGCGCGGACCCGACCGGCTCGCCTCCATTCGTGACCTGTCGTTCTACATCAGCTTCTTTCCCCAGCTCGTCGCGGGCCCGATCGTCAAGGCGCACGAGTTCATGGACCAGATCGGCGCCAAGCGGCCGGGCGACATCGACTGGCTCACGGTCCGCCGCTGCCTCGTCACCGGCTACTTTCTCAAGGTCTTCGTCGCGGACAACCTCGCCGAGCAGACCGCGTCGCTGACGCTGGGCGCCGAGCGCCTCGCCAACGGCAGCCCGATCGACCTCGGCTGCCTGCTGTATGGCTACTCGCTGCAGATCTTCGCCGATTTCGCGGGCTACTCGCTGATCGCGATCGGCCTCGGTGCCCTGTTCGGATACCGCCTGCCGCCCAACTTCAACTTTCCCTACCTCTCGACGAGCATCACCGAGTTCTGGCGGCGCTGGCACCTTTCCCTGTCCACCTGGCTTCGCGACTACCTCTACATCCCGCTGGGTGGAAACCGGAAGGGGTCGGGCCGTACCTACTTCAACCTGTTCCTCGTGATGTTCCTCGGCGGCCTGTGGCACGGGGCCGCCTGGAAGTTCGCCATCTGGGGCAGCCTGCACGGCCTGTTTCTCGCCGCGGAGCGACTCGCGTTCAGGAGACAGGGGACAGGGGACAGGCGGCAGGGATCAGGAATCAGGGATCAGGAATCAGGAATCAGCCGTCGGGAGCCAAATGATCGAGACCTCGTCGTGCAGGGTAGAGAGGGCAGATTTGGAATTTGGCCCTTGGCCCTTGGAACTTGCCGCTGGCTTCTCACGTTCCACATTGTCACGCTGCTCTGGCTGACCTTCATGATGCCGGACATGGCGAGCATCCGGGCGTTTTTTGTCGGGTTGGGCCAGATCTTCGAGGGCCGGACCGGATTCAGCGGACCGCCGATCTTCGCGCTGGTTTTCTATGGATCCGCCGTGGTGCTCTATCACCTCTGGGGCTGGCTCGGCGAGCGGCGGAAGCTTTTCGCCCACCGGCTCGGGCGTTCCCCGCTCGAACCCGCGGTGCATGCCCTGATGGTGTTCCTCGTCCTCACCAACCCCGGCGCTCCGAGGGGGTTCATCTATTTTCAGTTTTAAAGCACATCCCGATGCTCTCTTCAATCCAGGCATCGTTTTAGCAATCCGCGTGTAACGAAAAGCGCGAACTCCCAACGTCATGATCAGGAAGATCAAGAAATTTACGAGAAGGCATGCTCCCTGGGCACGGGGCCCCTACCTTTTCATCCGAGCGTTCACCGCGCTTCGGTTTCCGGCGTTCCTTGACTTCGTCGCATTCAAAACGGATCGCGACGGACAAGCGGAGGACCGCCGAACCATTCGGGTGGGTAAGGGAAATCCGATCGAAATCCGCACGAATCAGACTGATATCAAGATCTTCGAGCAGATTTTCATCTACAAGGACTGCAGGCTGAGGATTCCCGATTTCAATCCAAAGGTGATCGTGGACTGCGGCGCCCATATCGGATGCGCGACGCTTTATTATGCGGCTAGATATCCGGACGCGAAAATCATCTCCCTCCAACTCGAGGAGAGCAACTTCATCCAGTTGGAGAAGAATGTGTCCGGCTTGGGCAACGTGACGCCCTTGCATTGCGCCCTGTTCAAGGAGGATGGATTTGTTGAGATCGAGAACCCCGAGAGCAACCACTGGGGCTTTCGGGCGAAGGAGGCGGGTGACGGAAATGCCGGCATCAGGAAGATCCCCGCGATCACCGTTCAATCAATTATGGATCGATACGGCATCGACCGGATCGACCTGCTTAAGATCGACATCGAAGGCGCGGAGGCCGAGGTGATGAAATCGGCCTCGGCATGGCTACCTCGTGTGGAAGTCATCAACATCGAACTCCACGAGCGTGCCGTTCCCGGTTGCAAGCAAGCCTTCTTCGACGCGGTATCCGGAGTGGATGCGGAGATTGAAAAGACCAAGTACAACATCATCTGGAGGCGCAAGCCTTCAAGATAGCCATAACTGCCGGTATCACGGGAATGCGGCCTCATTACCTCATCATCTTTACGGCGGTTCTCGGATGCTGCTTCGGCGTCCAATGGCTCTGCCTGCGCGCGGCAGGCGGGCGAACCGTCAAGAGCGAGTCGAACTTCTTCTCGTCGATCGGGCGCATCCAGGCGGGTGCCCGCGGGGAGCCGCAGGCGATGGTGCTCGGGTCATCGATCACGGGGCGCCTCCCGGACCGGGCACAGGGTTTCGAGGGCTGGGCGAACATGGGCTGCGACGGGGGCACGGCGGTCGATGCGCTCCGGGCCATGGACGAGGGGGTGCTGCCGAGGGCACCCCTGCTGGTGGTCGAGGCGAACACGCTGCATCTCGCCCTGCGACAAGGGGAGGGAGAGATCGCCCGGGCAATGCGGGGAGTCTGGTTCGACGTCGGGGTGCGGATTCCCCTTCTCGCCGCCTACGCCCGCCCGGCGGCGTTTCTCTACAGCCCGCTGCTGGCCCGCAAGACCGGCGCGATCGATGAGCCCGCCGCTTTGGGCGGGCTGGGCGTTTCCGGTGCGCCTCCGGCCGTCCCCGGCGCGCAGGAGGTCGAATGGACGCCCGAGAGCCGGGCGCTGGTCGATGAACTGACGTCGATCCTGCGCCGCTTGCAGTCGCGCGGCAGCGAGGTGGTGGTGGTGTGGATGCCTCCCGGACGTCGCAGCGGTTCGCCTCCGCCGCCTTGGATCGTCGAGTTCTGCCACCGGGCCGGGGTGCGCCACTGGGACCTCGGGCAGGAGGTGCCTGCCGGAACGGTCCGCCTGACCGACGGCATCCACATGGACGCCTCCAGTGCCGCGAGGACGATGAACACCCTGACCGAGGTGCTCGGTCCGCGGTGACGCGCGTAAGCCGCGCGCACTCGTCAGATCCTCTTCGCCCTCTTCGATTCTTCATGCGAGTTCTCGTCGCGGCATACTCGTGCGATCCCTACCGCGGGTCGGAGGCGGGCGTGGGCTGGCGCGCGTTGCAGCGGATCGCGGCGCGGCACGAGGTGTGCGCGCTGGTCAACCGGCACAACCAGGAGGGCTGGGAAAGAGCGCGGGAGGCGGGGTTGATTCCCGCAGGCGTCCGGGTGAGGTTTGTCGCGGGTGGTGTTGCGTGCAGCCCAAACCGTTTGGTGGCGCGGGCGCAGAGCTGGCTCAACTACGCGACGTTCCAGAGGAAACTGCTGGGCGAGGCGCTCGCGTGGCACCGCGAGGAGAAGTTTGATCTGTGCCATCAGATCACGATCGCCTCGTGGAGAATCCCGTCGCCGCTGTGGCGGATGCCGATCCCGCTGGTCTGGGGACCGATCGGCGGGGCCGGGCGGATGCCGGGAGCGTTTCGTGGCTCCCTCGGCACGGCGGCAAGGGCCTTCGAGGCGCTGCGGGATGCGAACACGTGGGTTTCCTCGCGTCGGAAGGCCTTTCGCGACTGCGTGCGGCGCGCCGCGGTCGTGATCGCCGCCAACGCCGAGACCGCCGCTTTTCTTGCCCCGTTCCGCGGGGATCGCCCGCTACTCGAGTTGCCGATCGCATCGTTTCCTCCCGAGGTGGTCGCGAAGCTCCGGCGCCCGGGAAACAAGCCTCCGGCACGGGAGGGGCTGCGGCTGTTCGCGGGTGGAAACATGATCGGCACGAAGGGCCTCGCCTACGCCCTCCGGGCCCTGCGAATCGTGGCCGACCGGGGGGTGGCGTTTCACTACACCATCGCCGGTGGCGGCCCGGCGATCGAGGATGCGAAGGCCCTGTCGGAAGGATTCGGGCTGAACGACAGCGTCGAGTTCCACCCCGGATTCCGCGGCGATGATTACACCCGCGTCCTGCAGGAAAGCGATGTCTATCTCCTGCCCAGCTTCCGCGAGAGCACGCCTGTGACGATGCTCGAAGCGATGCTGGCGGGTTGCTATCCGGTGGTGGCGGACACCAGCGCCCAGGGGGAGATCGCGAGGCTGTGCGGCGGGGCCGCGGTTCCGATCGATTCACCCGATACGCTCGTCGAGGGTCTCGCCGAGGCCGTGTGCCGCTGTGCCGACGCGCAAAGGGATCTCCGCGCGGAAGCTTCAGCCATCGCGGAGAGCGTCGCCCGGCAATTCAGTTCCGAGACCTACGACCGGACCCTGGACCGGGTCTACGCTGAGGCGGTTGGTGCCGGCGAGTGCTGAGACTTCTCCACCGTCCGCACGGTCCGTCCCCGCCGATGCCCGGGCATGGGGTCGAATCCGGAAATCGCGCCAATCCGAATGGCAAAACTTGGCTTCATCCTCTCGCTTCCCCGGAGTGGCAGCACCGTGCTCACCTCGATGCTGGACCGGCGCAAAGGAGTGATTTCGCCGCCCGAGTCCTCTTTCCCCCAGGTCCTGGGTGAGCTTGCTCCGGACGAGCGGCGGGATCCGAGGGGGTTGGCGGCCCTCTACATCGCGAGCACCTTTCCCGGCACTCCGCTGAGCCTCGATGAGTCGGAGGCGTGCATGAGGGGCGACGATGGGGAGATTCTGGTGGAGATCGGCCGGGCGTTGGCGGCCAAGCTCGGGCGCGAGCCTTCGGAGGTCGCACTGGTGGTCTGGAAAACCACCCGCACCATCTGCATGAACCGTGGACCGCTCGCGACCGGTGGTCGCTTCGTCATTCTCCGGCGGCATCCTCACAACGTGTTCGAATCGCAGTTCCGGGTGCATTTCGGCCGCAACAACCGCCGGCCGTTCCGTTTCGCCGCCTTCCGGGAGAGTTACGAGTCCGCCTTCCGGCGGATTCCCCCGGAGCGTCTCTTCGAGCTGGACTACGAGGAGATTCCATCGCGAATGGGAGACCTGCTCGGGTTTCTGGGGCATGAGGATGCCGGTGCCTGGGAGGGGGCATCCTCCAGCCTCCGGCACGTCGCGGAGAACCGTCCCTGGCTGGCGGAGATTCTCGGTGACTTCGAAAGCAGGGACTCCGAAAAACGGAGCCGCGTCGACCCCGTGCAAGCGGCGAAGCTCGACGCCGCCCTGAGCCGCGTCCGGGTGATGCGGCCCCTCATGCCGGCTCTCCGGCGGCACTTTGACCGCGCCACGCTCGGAGCCATCCGGCGCAAGGCCAGCCAACTGCTGGCGCGTTGATCTCGCCGTTTATTTCAACTCTCAGCTTTCAACTGTTCGCCATGAACCTCCTCATCACCGGCGGCGCCGGATTCATCGGATCCCACGTGGGCCGACGGCTTTCCTCCGAAGGGCACCGCATCATCATTCTGGATGATTTCAACGACTACTACGATCCGTCGATCAAGCGGGCCAACGTCGCCCGGCATCTGCCGGACGCCACGGTCATCGAGGGAGACATTCGTGACAAGGCCGCGGTGGAACGGTCCCTCGCGGGGGGGATCGACGCCATCATCCACCTCGCGGCCCGTGCGGGCGTCCGTCCGTCGATTGGTGATCCGGAGCTGTACATCAGCACCAACATCCAGGGCACCTTCAACCTGCTGGAGGGCGCCCGCCTGCATGGCGTAAGGCATTTCGTCTTCGGATCCAGTTCTTCGGTATACGGCGTGAACGAGAAGGTGCCGTTCGCGGAAGACGACCTGATCCAGAGCACCATTTCGCCGTACGCCATGACCAAGCTGGCCGGCGAGCAGATGTGCTCGAACTTTTCGCATCTCTACGGGATCCGATGCACCTGCCTTCGCTTCTTCACCGTGTACGGTCCCGGTCAGCGCCCCGATCTGGCCATTCACAAGTTCACCGATCTCATCCACCGGGGAGAGCCGATCGAGATGTATGGAGACGGCACGACGGAACGGGACTACACCTATATCGACGACATCGTCGATGGCGTGTGTGCGGCCCTCCACTACGAGGACAAGCCGTTCGACATCTTCAATCTCGGAGAATCGGAAACGACGACGTTGAAGAGTCTCATCTCGGAGATTGGCGGCGCCCTTGGCAAGGAGCCGGTCATCCGCCAGCTTCCCGACCAACCCGGGGACGTGCCCCGCACCTACGCGGACATCTCCAAGGCGCGCGGGATTCTCGGCTACCGCCCCCGCACGAAGATTCCCGAGGGAATTCCCAAATTCGTCGAGTGGTATCTTTCGGAGTGACCCTTCATCCACCCGCCCTCAGCCCCGCCGCATCCATGTCGCCGCGAGTCACCGTACTGCTTCCGGTTTACAACGCGATGCCGCACCTTCGGTATACGGTGGAGAGCCTGCAGAACCAGACGCTCGAAGACTTCGAGGTGCTGGTGTTCGATGACGGTTCGACCGACGGATCCCCGGGATATCTCGACTCCATCGACGACCCGCGGTTTGCGGTCGTTCACCAGGAAAACGTCGGCCTGGCGGTGACGCTGAACCGCATGCTGGAAAGGGTGGATACCGAGTACGTCGCGCGAATCGACTCGGACGACATCGCCCTTCCCGGGCGCCTGGAGAAGCAACTCGCCTTCATGGACTCCCATCCCGAGGCGGCGGTCGTGGGCACCCGTGCCGGCTACGTGATGGGGAGGAAGTCAATGGCATCCCTGGGGATCGGTCGGGCCAGACTCAGGCTCTCCTACGGCCCGGCGATGGCGACGCCGCCATGGTGGCATCCTGACCTCGACGGTGACATTCTGGTTCATTCCTCGGTCATGATGCGTGTCGAGATGCTGCAGGAGGTCGGCGGCTATCCCGAGATCGTGCCGGGCCAGGATCTGGCGCTCTGGTACCGCTTCGCCGAGGAAGGCCGCAAACTCGCCAGCATGGACGAGATCCTGATGCTGGTCCGGATCTCCCCGGCAGGCATCAGCAGCAGCAATCTGGCGCTCCAGGCGCGGACGTGGGAGTATATCCGGATGAGCCACCGGATGCGACAGGGTGGTGAGGAACCGCCATCGCTGGATTCCTATCTCAGGGATCGGCCGCAGTCGGCCGAGATGATGGAATACCGGGCGATGAAGGCGGAATTCCGAGGTGCCTGCGGGATGCTGCTGGCGGGCAACGTGCTTCGGGGTTTGTGGCGGATCGCCCGGGTCTCGGCAAGGCGCCCGAAGATCCTGACGAGGATGATCACGAGCCGAATCGGCTGGGGCGCGGGCAACGCCGCCTGAGGGGCGGGCCCGACGACGGGCGGTGCGGGTCGCAGCCTCGTACCGCGATCCCCGCTCCTGGAGCGGCTTCCGGATTCAACCATGTCAAAAGCGAAAAGCTTGTCGTTTCAAATACGGAGCAAGTCCCGCATCGCGGTGAAGCTCCTGGGTGGGTACCTTTTCCCCCGGGGCCGCCGACTGCCGGATTTCCTCATCATTGGAACGCAGAAAGGGGGCACCTCCTCCTTGTTCAAGTATCTACTTCAGCACCCGCAGGTGGAGGGCAGCCTGATCAAGGAAGTGCATTTCTTCACCCGCCGCTATTGGTTGGGCGAGAGGGGCTATCGCGCCTTCTTTCCGAGCCCGGAGGGCAAGCCGGCGGCGCTTTTGGGCGAGGCGACGCCCTATTATCTGTTTTCTCCCGAGACGCCGGAGCGAGCGGCGTCCCTGGTTCCCGGGGCACGCCTGGTGATCCTGCTCCGCGAACCCGTTTCCCGGGCCTATTCCCACTATCAGCACAATGTCCGTAAGGGTTACGAGAGACGTCGTTTCGAGGAGGCGTGCGAAGCGGACCTGGCCCTGTTCGAAAAGTCCGGAAGCCTGAGGAAGGATCCCGATGAATCCGAGCTCAACTACCGCCGGTTCTCCTATGTCCGGCGAGGGATCTACGAAGACCAGATCAGACAGTGGCTCGATCATTTCCCAAAAGAGAACATCCATATCGGAAGAGCGGAGGACCTGTTTTCCGACACATCCGGCACTGTCTCGAGAATCGGGGAGTTTCTCGGGCTTGATCCGTTTTCCTTCAGGACGGAGGAAGCCTACAACCGGATCTCCTACGACAGAAAGTCTCGGGATGCTTTTCCGGGGCTTGCCGCCTTCTATGAGGAACCGAACCGCAGGCTCCTGGAATTGACGGGAATTTCGTGGTAGGGAGGATTCTTGGTTTGAGGATCCTTGAAGGCAAAGGTTCCGGTCCGGATCGAGCGGACGGGAGGCGCTCCCGAGGTGGCTGGCAAGACGTGCCGGAAGGCAACCCATCCGGCTTCATTCAAGGCAATGAGAATCTACACGTGCACACCGCGGGACTTTCCCGAAGACAGGAACTTCTTCAATCGCGATTCGGGGCTTTTCTGCCGGGGTCTGGAGGTGATCGGAGTGGAGTCGCGTGCCATCGGCGGCGGCGAGCGCCGCGCTGGGGACCACAAGGACCTTATCCGCGCGTCATTGAAGGAACTCGAGAGCACGACCTGGTGGGAACGCCATCATCTGGACGGATTGATCCTCTATTCATGGGCGGCACCTGAGTTCAACGGGGTTGCGCGGGCGATCCGGGATGCCGGAATTCCGTTTCTGGTTGTGATGGACACCTGCGGAATGATCTCGAGATTCACGAGTCCGCGGGACTGGTGGCGGGAGGGGCATGTGCGCAAACTCGCCGGCAAGAGAGGCATCCTGGAGTATGTGATCAAGGGAGCTGAGTGGTTGGGCGGAGGACTCCTGTCCCGGGTGCCACGCCGCCGCATCGATCACTACGACGCGGCCACCCGGGTGGCCGTGGTCACGCCGCTGGGGAGCATCTGGGTGCCGGGCGAGGCGAGGGCGTTCGGCAGGGACGATCTCGTCGAGCGGTTCTGCTACCTGCCCCACCCTCAGCCCGAGTGGTTCTTCTACGACGGTACTCCCAAGGAGAATCTCGTCATTTCGGTGGGTCGGTGGCGACGCCGGGACTGGAAGCAGAAGAATCCCGGGGTCCTCGTGCCCGCACTGAAGGCGTTTCTGGAGCGTCGTCCCGACTGGAGCGCGATGATTGTCGGTGCGGATGCGGAGGAACTGGCCCCGGCACTGGGCATGGATCCCGGGTCTCTGCCGGAGCGGCTCCGCTTCCGCAATGCCATTCCTCAACAGGAACTCGTCGCTCTGTATCGGAGGGCGAAGATCGGGTTCTGGACTTCGCGATGGGAGGGACAGCAGGGAACCGGTGCCCAGGCGCTGTGCTGCGGATGCAGCGTCGTCGGCCCGTTCTCCGCGTCGATGAGCTGTTTTCGCCACTACGTGAGCAAGGGAAGCGGGCGGCTTGCGAGGTGGAATGAGCCGGCCGCGATGTCCGATGAACTGCACCTCGAGGCGGAGGCATGGGAGTCGGGGGACAGGGATCCTGATGGCATTGGACGGATGTGGACCAGAGAGTTCCACTCGCCCGAAGTAGCCCGGAGGGCGGTGATGCTTCTGGGTCTCGACCGGATGTGACTTCGGGTGGCAGATCGCGACCGGATGGGCAAAGGGATATCAGTCGTCACGCCGAGCTTCGGGCAGCTCGAGCTGTTGAAGCTGGCCGCCGCGAGTGTGGCGGACCAGCCCGGGGAGGTGGAGCACATCATCCAGGATGGAGGATCGGGCGACGGCTTCGATGCCTGGGCACGCGGGCAGCGTTTCGCGCGATGTTACCGGGAGGCCGATGATGGGATGTACGACGCCATCAACCGGGGTTTCCGTCGGGCGGGCGGCGGGATTCTCTGCTGGTTGAATTGCGACGAGCAGTACCTTCCAGGCGCCTTGAGCGTGGTGAGCGGCTGGTTTGAACGGCATCCCGGGCACGACATCCTCTTCGGTGACGTCGTACTGGTGGATCCCGGCGGGCTGCCGTTGTCCTACCGGAAGGCCATCGTCCCCGACGCGAAGCACATCCGCCGCTGCTTTCTTCCGACCTATTCGGCGGCGACCTTCGTGCGCCGGCGGGTGATTGATGAAGGACACTGGCTTGACTCGTCGTTCCGCGCGATCGCGGATGCGGTGTGGGTGGCGGACCTCCTCGACAGCGGCTTTCGCGCCGGCGTGGTGAACGAGCCTCTGGCGGTGTTCACGCAGACGGGCGGGAACCTTGGCCAGTCCGAGACGGGAAGGGCCGAGGCCCGCCGTTGGCGGTGCGGCCCGCGGTGGCCCGCCCGATGGTCATCCTGCCTGCATCGGGCACGGAAGATGTGGGCAGGTTGCTACCGCAAGCGGGAGGTTTCGATCCGGGTCTACCTCGGATGCGGAGAGGATCGCGTGGAGCGCAGCGCGGTGGTCGGGGAGCGATGGAGAACCCTAGGATGACGATGGAGGAGCAGGGGCAAGCGGAGGAGGGCCTGACCATCCTCCAGGTATTCAACAAGTATCAGTTCCCCGGCGGCGAGGAGGCGTCGGTGATGCGTGTTGCCGACACGCTCGAGGCACGGCATCGGGTGATCCGCTGCTATTACGAGAGCAGCGAGTGGGCGGAGAAGAGCGGGCCGGGCGCACGTTTCCTGCAGGGAGCCAGGATGCTCTACAACCGAGAGGTGATTCGTGAGGTGATCGGCAGGATCAAGGCCGAGAACCCCGATGTGATCCTTCTGCACAATCTCTTTCCGGTCTGCTCTTCGGGGTTGTTATGGAGGCTGTCGCGGCTCGGGATTCCGATGGTTCAGTATGTCCACAACTTCCGGCCGTTTTCGGTGAATGGATACTGCTGGGCCAGGGGGAGAATATGTGACGCCGGCAGGAGACTGAACTACCTGCCCGAGGTGGTCGCGGGTTCATGGCAGGGCTCGCGGATCAAGACCGCGTGGTATGCGCTGAACCTGTGGCTCCTGCACTTGAGCGGAGCCTACCGGAGGGTGTCGAAGTGGATTGCGATCTCCGACTTCATGGCCGGGTATTTCCGGGCCGCCGGAATCGAGGATTCCCGGGTGGTGTCCCTGCGGCATTCATGGAATGCCCTGGCTGCCGGGGACGTGGCGGGGTACCGCACGGAGGGAGCGAATCACTTCTTGTTTCTCGGGCGGTTGACCGAGGAAAAGGGCATTCCGGTGCTGATCGAGGCATGGAAGCTTGCCGAGGGTCGCTGCAATGGGGCCGAACTGGTCATCGCAGGGGATGGTCCTTTGCGTCAGTGGGTCGAGGATCAGGCGAGGCGCATCAGGGGGGTGCGCTACCTCGGCCATGTTGCGGGCGATGAGAAGCGGCGCTTGCTGGCGGGGGCTTCCGCGGTGGTGGTGCCATCGATCTGGTGGGAGCCGCTGGGCCTGGTCGTCTATGAAGCCTACGACAATGAGGTGCCGGTCCTGGCGGCCCGGTCCGGAGGACTCACCGAAACCGTCAGCCATGGCGAGACCGGTTGGCTTCACGAACCGGGAAACGCCGGTGAGCTTGCGGATCATCTTGTCAGGATCGCCGAAGACCGTGAGGGCGCCGCAAGCCTGGGACGGGCCGGCCGGAAATTCCTCCTCAGGGAGGCGGACCCGGGCCGATGGTCCCGTGAAATCAATCGACATCTGGCCGAGGTGGTGGTCGCGGGGCGGTCGGATACCGGTCCGGCATCGAAGGATCGACGGTTGAGGGTGCTCACCTACCTCGCCGACCAGAATCCGAAGCTGGGGAGGAGCCTGGGGATTTCGCGGATGACCGAGGTGGTGCTCGATGCACTCGGCGAACGGGAGGATGTGGAGCTGGGGGCGATGGTTTCCACGTCGTCGGTGCAGGGGCCGGTGACCGCGTCGTCGGTGACCCGGGTGGCGTGGTCGACACGAAACTCGATCATGCGGGTGGTGACCGACAACCTGCACCCCTTGCTGCGGCATCCGGCGCGGCGTCCGGATGTCTGGTATTTTCCGAAGGGGTTCATGCCGCGACTGCAGGTCGGATGCCGTCCCGCGGTGGCGACGATTCACGACACGATCATTCAGTACTATCAGGATCGCTACCCCAAGTGGCGGCTGGAGGCCGAATACAACTACTGGGCCGGGATGCTCCGCAACACGTTGGTGAACGCGGCGGCGGTGATGACGGTATCCGAGCATGCGAAAGGGCAGATCGAGGACTTCATTCGCCGCCACCGGTTGCCGGAGCGGGAGATCTTCGTCACCTACGAGCCCTGCCTCTACGAGTCGATTCCGCAGCCTGAGGAACCTGCCAAGGCCGACTACGTGCTGCATCTGGGATCGGTGGAGCCGCACAAGCGGACCGCATGGTTGGTCCGCCTCTGGGCCGAGGCGGTGAGGTCGGGGCGCGAGATGCCGAGGTTGCACGTGGTCGGCAGGTTGCCGGAAAACGTGAGCGACCTGGTCGAGGAGATCCAGGAGATCGTCCATCTGCCCTTCCTTGAGGACCGGGCGCTGGTGTCGCAATTCACGGCGGCGCGGGCGCTGGTGTTTCCGTCGGAAGTCGAGGGTTTCGGATTGCCGGCGATCGAGGCGTATTATCTCGGCACGCCGACCTGTTTCACGCTCGGGACGTCCATGCAGGAGGTGCTCGCACCGGCGACGGCGAAGGGAGGGTTCAGCCTCGCGGATCCGGAAAGCCTGTGGTCGGCTCTCGACGAGGTTCTGGAAATGTCGGCCGCAGAGGTGCGGACTTGTGGATTGACGTTGCGGGAGGAATACGACTCGAAACGGGTGGTGGAGCGGATGATGGAAGTGTTCACTGGGGCAAGGGCGGAAGACTGAAATGCGGCGACCCGGGCTCGCCGCAGGGCTGTCGGGGGCCGGCTCCCGCCCGGTGACACCGGAAAAAGCGGCGTCCCCGCATTCACCAGACGATCAGACGGTTCCCGTGCAGATGGTCCGTCGGTGCCAGCAGTTCGTCGTCATCCAGGAGGCGTGCCTTCTTTCCGGCGTCGCGCAGCCTGGACAACAGCGCTTGGTCGTCGCGGCCGCCCGCGGACCGCGCGAACACCCTGGCGTTGCTGAGGATCAGGCCCGAGCCTGACGGATGGATCCAGCGTTCGAAATAGGCGTCCTGAACCTCGGCGGCGAGTTCGGTGAACGCGTAGCAGGAAACCAGGCAGAATCCGTCCGGCGCTCCGGCACCATCCCGGGAAAGGGCCGGTGTGGCACCGGTCGTCTCGCGGACCATCCGGCGTGCCAGTCCCTCGACCGGAGGCAGATCAACCATGTGGGTGGAACTGCCCGAGATGATGTGGTTCATGGCCGCGAGACCGCCGAATCCGACCCCGATCTCGATGATGGTCGAGCCTTCCGCAACCAGCCCGCGGGCCTTCAGCCAGAGTGATGTGGCAAGGTAGCGCAGGGTGGTGGGGGCGAACGAACGGGGGGTTCCCAACAGCCTCGCCGGCCACCGCATCGGCTTTCCCCAGTCATCGACCCGCGTCACCCTTTCGTCGGAAAGCAAGCTGCTGTCGTGGCGGGAAACGAGCTTCGCATAATGAATGCCATCGGTCGGTCCCACCGTTTCGACGATCTGCAGCACGGCCGGATGCCGGCGGAAGCGGTCGAGATCGAAGTCCGGATCTTCGGCAAGCCCGGCCAGCGTGACCCACGCCGAGGAGGAAGAAATGCTTGAGTGGTTCGCGGTGTCGCCGGCGAGGTCCGGAGTCTTCCGGCGCGCCCGGTCCCGGCGAAGGCGGAACGCGATGTCCTGCAGGCGTTGAAAAGCGGTGCGCTGATACATGGCCAAGAGCTGCGGACAGGCTTCATCAGGGAAACGGACACCAATGTCGATGGCCGAGCGCCTGTCACGGGTCGATCACCGGTTGATGTCACGGCTTCCCGGGCTCAAGCGATACGCGGAGAACTGCAATCTCGTGCTGACGAAATAGCTCTGTCCAAGGTCTGAATGTCGAAAGTCAAGAGTTCGAGCTTCGCTGAATGCAGGTGACTCGGGACTTTGTGACCTTCAGACTTTCGACTTTTCGACTGCGGCGAAGCCGCACGAAACATGAAGTGGCTCACCTGCACGCCGGTCCCCTTTCCTGGCGGGGAGGATTTCTTCGCGCGGGACAGCGGATTGCTTTCCCGCGGATTCCGCTCGAGCGGAGTGGAAAGCCGGGCGGTGATGCCGGGAGCGCGTAGGGAGGAGGATCTTCAGGAACTGATCCGCACCGACTACGCCAACCTCGAGTCTTCCGAATGGTGGCGATCACAACAGGCCGACGGGGTGGTGCTCTACGCGTGGGGGCGGCCGAAGTTCCGGAAGGTGGCGCAGGCCATCCATCGCGCCGGGATCCGGTTGGTGCTCAGTCAGGACAGTTCGGGGATGATCAGTCCACGGTGCGGACTCGGTGAGTGGCTTGAGGCACAGAGGATCTATTCCGGCATGGGCCGGGTTCCGGGCGGATGGCGTCGCTACGCGATTCAGGTCGGTCGGGGATTGAGCGTTGGTCTGCTCGTGACCGATCCGCTGCGGGCGAGGCATCTTCGCCAAGGCGACCGGATCGCGGCGGTTTCGCCGAAGGCGGCGGAGCATTACAGGAGCCTTTGCCGCCGCTATATCGGGGAAGATGTCGGGCGGAAGGTGGTGAGCATCCCTCATCCGGTAAATCCTGCCTGTGAAGCGGGAGATCTCCCTCGCGAGCGAAGGATGGTCGCCATTGGAAGGTGGGACGACGAGCGCCAGAAGCGCACTTCGTTGCTGCTTGCGACTGCCGAGCGCCTGCTGCGGGACGATCCCGGACTGCTCATCGACATCATCGGCAGGACTCCGGGTCCATTGAAGGAGTGGCACTCCCGACTCCCTTCCCGGCAACGCCGGAGGATCACCCTGCACGGCCGGATTCCGCCCGACGCGATCATCGGGGTGCTCCAGCGTTCCCGTGTCGTCCATTGTCCCTCCGCCTTCGAATCGTTCCACATCGCTTCAGCCGAGGGGCTTTGCACGGGATGCACGGTGGTGGGTTCGCGGTCCCTATGCCTTCCGAGCTTCGAATGGTTTCTTTCCGAGGGAGACGGGCGTTTCGCCGAAAGTGATGACGCTTCAGGCCACGCCGCGGCGATCCTGGGGGAGATGGAGGCATGGGACGCCGGTCGCCGGGATCCCGGGGAGATTTTCCGGCGCTGGTCGGGTCGGCTGCACGCGCCGCAGGTGGCGAGACAGATCCTGGATCTGTTCAGGCAGGCGCCGGGTGGGAGTGGCCCACTCCCGTGAGCCATCAGAAAGGGACGGCGGCTTTCAGCCGCCGTGGGCCGTCGTGTGGCGGTGATCGACAAGGAATCCGATGTCAATCCCGAGGGCTCCAAGATCGGGACGGCTGAAAGTCGTCCGCCCTCTCTCATGGCCCCTGAAAGGAGCCACTCCGCCATGATACGCGTCATCATGCGCGGGCGAACGGGCAACAACCTCTTTCAATATGCCTTGGGAAGGGTTTTGTCCCGACGCCACGGATCCCGCCTGGTCATGGATGGCTCCCTTTTCAGGGCGGACGACTGGCGGGCGGCGTCTCGGATCCGTCGCTTGCCCATCCGGGCGGAGGTGCGGCGCGGCATGTCTCTCGCCAGTCGGGCGGTAAGGAAGTTCACCGGCAGGCATCCGCGCGAGTTTCTCGGGCTTCCCGTGATCCGGGAGCCGGCGGGAGACACAAGCTTTCACGCAGAGTTTCTGGATGCCCCCGGGCACTGCGTGCTATCCGGGTTCTTTCAATCGCCGCGCTACTTCCACCCGATCGAGGACGAGCTCCGTCGCGAATTGGATCTCTCCACCCTGTCGTGGCCGGAGTCGATCCGCGATCAGGCTCGTGCTTTGGCCGAGGCGGAAACGGTGGCCGTTCACGTCAGGCGCACCGATTTCGTGGGTCGCGAGGTCTTCGATGTCTGCGGCATGGGCTACTACCGCCGCGCAATGGCGCGGATGCGGGAGTCGCTCGATCGGCCGCGGTTCTGCGTGTTCTCCGACGACCCGGGCTGGTGTGCCGCGCACTTCGAGGCACAGGACATCGTCGTCATGCCGCTCCCCGACGCCCCGGATGATCCCCTGCACGATCTCTACCTGATGAGTTGCGCCAGGCACCACATCATCGCCAACAGCAGTTACTCGTGGTGGGCGGCATGGCTTGGCAAACATCCGCAGCAGATCGTGCTGACCCCGGATCGCTGGTTCGGTGGAGCCGAAATCCACGCGCCGATGAAAGACCGTCTGTGCCCGGGGTGGGAGATGGTCCCGACTGAGGGCTGAAAAAGGACCCCACTTGGCTGTGTGTGCGAATATGAGCATATTAGAGCATGCGAACGACCATCGAACTGCCCGACCAGCTCTTTCGTCAGCTGAAGACCCTATCGGCGGCAAAGGGTCAGACGCTGAAGCAGTTCTACACGGAAGCCATGATCCGGGCCGTCGAGGAAGCGGCTGTCGTGGAGCCACGGCGCATGAACCGACCACCGATTCGGAGAGAAGGGGGCAGTGTGATTCCGGCCAGAAGCAATGAAGAGTTGTTTGGGCTGCTGGAAGCCGACGATTCCCCTGAGGCACCATGAGGGCGCTGGTGGACGTCAACGTGCTCTTCGCGCTGCTGGTAGACCGTCATCAGCATCATGAGGTGGCGTGGAACTGGTGGGAGAACCGTGCGACCGAAGATGTTCTGCTCTCTCTTCCTGTCCGACTGGGTGTGCTCCGATTCCTGACGAACCGCCATGTCATGGAGGGAGTGCCGGTCAGCGCAGGGGAAGTGCTCACAGCCTGGACGAATTGGACGCCGATCCACGCACCAGCGAGTTCGGAGTCCCGACCAACCCTGCGACAGAGGTCACCTTCAGGCGGAATGTGGCCGATCGGCAGCCCACGCCGAACCTTTGGACGGATGCCTTGCTGGCAGCATGGGCAATCACCTCGGGTTGCAGGCTCACCTCCTTCGACCGCGACTTTCATTCGTTTCCAGATCTGAACTTTGAATGCCTTGTTGGATGAAGAAGAAGGGATGGGACAGATCATGCAGTTCACCATCATCACCCCGAGCCTGAACTACGGCCGGTTCTTGGCCGATTGCCTGCGGAGTGTCGGCCGCCAGGAAGGGGTGGAACTGGAGCATCTCGTCATCGATGGCGGATCGAGCGACGACAGCGCGGCGGTGGTCGCGGGCTTCGACCATGCGACGTGGTGCCGGGAACCGGACGAAGGCCTGAGCGATGCCATCAACAAGGGCTTCGGCCGCGCCCGCGGCGAATGGGTGATGTGGTTGAATGCCGATGACCGGCTCAAGCCCGGCGCGCTCGCGGCGCTTCTGCCCGTGCTGCGCGAATCCCGTGCCGACATCGTGTATGGAGACTGGGACTTCATCGACGCCGATGGAACCCATCTCCGCCATGTCCGTCCCCCTCGCTGGTCCCGGTTCGTCCATGTGCATCACCACTGCTTTGTGGGCTCCACAGCCGCCTTCTACCGCAGATCAACGGTGATCGATGCCGGTCACCGCCTGCGGACGGACTTCAAGTATGCGATGGATGGCGAGTTCTATGCCCGGCTCGACGCCGCCGGCCTGCGCTTCGAGCATGTGTCGCAGACGTTTGCGGATTTCCGCATGCACGGAGGAAACCTCTCCCAGCGCAACCTCGGCAAGACCCGGGACCTGTCCCGGCTTCTGGAGGCGGAAAGACAATTTGGCGAATCCCGGGCCATCCGTCGCGCCTATGGCATCACCCTCTTTCGCGATCCCTACCTGAACGGCATCGTCGACGGCGTGCTGTGGCTGGGAGCCAAGGCATTCAAGGCGGTGCTTCGCCTCGGAATGTGAGCCAACGATCCGGGTTCGGCATGATCCGCAAGCTCATCAGCCTTTTCCGTGAGGTCTTCATCGACCCGATGCCGCTGAAGGACTTTGCGGACTATGACGACTACTGGGAGCAGCGGGGGAGGCAGGAGCCGAAATACCGGTTCGTCTGGGTGGCGGAAGGCCTGCCTGTGGAAGGAAAGCTGCTCGACATCGGATGTGGCGACGGGGCCTTTCTGGAGCATGTCCGGAAGGTGCGTCCCAAGCTTGAAATCCTCGGTATTGACGGGTCGGAAGCGGCGATCGCCAAGCTGAAGGAGAAGTCCCTGGAGGGAGCGGTGGTGGCTGACTTGAACCAACCGGACCTGTCGGAGTTCCGCGACCTGGATGTCGTGGTGGTGATGGAACTCATCGAGCATCTGGCGGAGCCCGAGCGATTGATGGAGGAAATCCGGAAGACCGGCGCCCGCAGGGTCTACATCACGATCCCCAACCTCGGATTCATCATCAACCGGCTGCGCCTTGCCCTGGGGGGCAAGATGCCGCTGACCGCCATCGTTTATCACATCAAGGAGCATCTCCGTTTCTGGACGGTGCGCGACTTCCGGCATTGGGCCGATCATTGTGGTTTTAGGGTCGATCAACATGTCGGGCAGAACGGTTTCTTCGGTCTGTGGCGGTTGTGGCCTTCGCTGTTCGCCCGTCAGATGATCTATGTGCTTTCCCCCAAGGCCGGCTGATCGGATCGTCCCCCATCGACCGTCGATCGCATCATGAAACGAATCCTCACCTACGGCACCTTCGATCTGCTCCACCGTGGGCACATCGAGTTGCTTCGCCGGGCCCGGGAGATGGGGGATTTTTTGGTAGTGGGGCTCTCCACGGACGGGTTCAACGCGCTGAAGAAGAAGAAGTCGTTCTACGCCTATGAGGAACGGAAGCTGGTGCTGGAGGCGATTCGTCATGTGGACCTCGTCATTCCGGAGGAGAACTGGGAGCAGAAGGCGGAAGACATTCGTGCGCATCGGATCGACACGCTGGTCATGGGCGACGACTGGCAGGGAAAGTTCGACGAGCTGCGCTCCATCTGCGAGGTTGCCTACCTGCCCCGCACCGCCGGCATCAGCACCAGCATGGTCAAGGCCCGCCTGAGCCTCGGAGGGAACTCCGAAATCCGGTATGAGTGAGAGGCGCGATATCCTTGAATGCCATGCGTGAATTGCTCCGCTTCCTTTTCGAGTGGCTCCACCGTCGGATGCCAAGGGCGAACCACGCGGTCCTCTACGGATGGCCGGACGGGGAAGACCAGAGCCGGGCGCTCGAGCAGGCCCTCCGGACGACCCGCCTCGAGCGGGTCGTTCTGCTTCTGGAGAAGCCGGAGGAGGCGGGATGGGCCGACGGCCCCGGGACCATCCGTATCCGCAAGAAATCCCTTGCCGGGCTCTGGTGGTTCCTGCGGGCGAGATATGTCTTCTTCAGCCACCCCTGCTTCGTCCGTCGCTTCCCTGCGGATGTCGTCTCGGTGAACTGCTGGCACGGCATGCCCATCAAGAAGATCGGCGCGATGATCGAGAACGACGAACCCATCCGCTGCACCCACACGCTGGCCACCTCGCCGTTCTGGGGTGACATCATGCGCCGGACGATCATGAGGCCGGGCGGCGACATTCTCGCCATCGGCCTTCCGCGCAACGACCGACTGTTCGCGCCGGACCGGGAGACCCTGGCAAGGCTCTCACTCGATCCGGGGCGGAAGCTGGTGCTCTGGTTGCCGACCTATCGGACCAGCCGGCGGGGCCTGCCCCGCGCCGATGGCATCGACTATGGCAACGTCTTCGGCATGCCGGACATCGATCCCGAACTGCTGAACGACTGGCTGGAGCAGCATCAAGCCGTCATGATGGTGAAACCTCACCCGATGGCGGCGATCGCGAACCCGCAGTCATGGCCCTTCCTGGCGATCATGGCCGACGTATGGCAGCGCGATCACGCGGTCTCCGTCTACGAGCTGCTTGGCGCCAGGGACATGCTCATCACCGACATCTCCCGCG
>CALGOH010000151.1 GCA_937957985.1 uncultured Verrucomicrobiae bacterium | reverse complement strand
GGAGCACGGTGGACGAAGGCAGGTTTCCGGCCCGCCGGCGGGCGCGGGAGGCGGCGGATGAGCTCGTGTTCGAGATTCACGCGGAGTTCGCAGTATTGCTCGATCCGCTCATCGGTTCCTCCCCGTCCCCTGCGCAACTGGTCGAGCATGGCGACGCATTCGGCGTAGTCGCTGCAGAGTTCGCGGAACTCCTCATCTTCATGGAAGAGCTGCCGGATCGCCGCTTCCAACCGGGGTTGAAGCATGAGCACCGGATCAGGCGGCTGGGCGAACTCCCCGGTTCTCATGGAAGCGAACTTTTCACTTCGCCGACACCACGGCCAAGTAACGCGGGGTAACTTACGGTCATTGACCATCGCTCGGTTGCTTGCCTAGGGTCCGTGCGATGAGTGCTGGGTAAGGTCTCACCATTTCTCTCATGCCCTCAAGCAGCCGCCAGCGTCAGAATGGAAAGTCGCCCGACAGGCTGGCCGTGGAGGAGCAGTTGGATCGGGTCACGGGGAGTCCGGAGTTCGACACGAGCCAACGCTCGGTGGATTTCCTGCGATTCGTGGTGAGCGAGGTGCTGGACGGGCGTTCGCAGATGATTTCGCAGCAATCCATCGCCGGCAGCGTGTTCGGACGCGGGGATGAATTTGATCCGACGACCGACCCGATCGTCCGCATGCAGGCGGGGCGGGTGCGCCGCTCGATCGAGCACTACTACCTCACGGCGGGAGTCGCCGACCCGGTATCGATCCAGTTGCCGAAGGGCTCCTATGTTCCAACCTTCGAGTGGCGCGAGTCTTACTCCGGAGCGCTTCAGCCGATCGATTCGGGAGACGTGCCGGCCACCGACCCTTGGCCGACGCTTCTCGTTTCACCGCTCCGCAACCTGACGGGGCGGCCGGAAGTCGATTTCGTCGCCGAGGGTCTCGCTTCCGACCTCGCCGCGGAGTTCAGCCGCAACCAGGCGCTGCACGTCTTCCGCGGTCCGGTGGCCGGAGAACGGCCGGGTCGGCCCGACGAAGCGCGCTTCCGCCTCGGAGGCACGATCGCCGGACGAAATGACGGGCTGAAACTCACCCTGGATCTGATCGACGGCGAAAGCGGGCGACAGGTCTGGGCCGAGACGTTCCTGTGTCCGGAGGGGCCGGAGCAGGCTTGTCGACTGGAGAAGGTGGTTCACACCACGGTGGCGATGGTGGCGGAGGAGCAGGGGTTCCTGTCGCGACACCTCGACGGAGAGTCGCGCCGGGATCCGGCTGCCGGCGGCGGTGCCTACCAGGCCATCCTTCGCTACCTGCACTTTGATGTGACGAACGATCCGGCGGCGTTTGTCGAAGCGTTCGCCGCCCTCCGCCAGGCGGTGGAGGCGGATCCCGAGTGTGCGGTCTGCTGGTCCTATCTTGCCCGGCTCGGCGGTGCGCATTGGAGTCTCGGGCTGTCCGGTGAGATCCTCCCGATCGAGGAATCGCTGGCGGCCGCCCGGCGTGGCGTCGGTCTCGCCCCCCGGGACGTGCGTTGTCGGGCCACCCTCTCCTATCTGTTGCTGCTCGTTGACGAGTTGGACGAGGCGCTTGGAGAGGCGGAGGCCGCGCTCGAACTCAATGGCATGTCCATGTTCTGGCTGGATGTGATCGGGTATCTGCTCAGCTTGTCCGGCGACTGGAAACGCGGGCCGACACTCCTGAGGCAGGCGCTGGCGATCAACCCGTTTCCCCGCCGGGCCTGCTACGGTGCCCTGTGGCTGGAAGGCTTGATGCGGGAAGATCCGGCGGTGGCCCTCACCGCCGCCCGCGAGTATGCGCCGGAAGCCTACTTCTGGAGTCCGCTGATGGAGTCGGTGGCGCTGTCCGCCGACGGGCAAACGGAGGAGGCCGCCGTCGCGGCGAAGCGCCTGCTGGAAATGAAGCCGGACTTTCCGGAAAAGGGACACTGGTTGATCACCCGCTACGTGAAACCTCCGGAGCTGGTGGAATTGATCGAGCGGTCACTGGCGGAGGCCGGACTCCGCCGCTCGGGAGTCACTTGAAAGGACCGAATTCGGTCGCGGTGACGACCTGGACGCCGTTCGCCCCGCCGGGAAGCACGACCACGAATTCGCGGCTGTCTCCGGGGGCCGGCCCGTAGCGGTCGTAGCTGGGGGCGGCCTGGCCGTCCTCCCCCGCCTGATTCACCAGCAGGCGGTATCCATCGTTCTCGTCGGCGAGCGGCCGGAGCACCGTGACCTGTCCCGGCGCGACGGTCTTGGGATCCCCGCCGGGCGTGACGGTGACGTTCATTTCGGAGGCGTTGACGACCGCCAGCATGCCCTTGCCGAAGCCGGCCTTGGCGGGATCGATGCACTGGGTGCGGTATCCCCCGGCGTCCGCCTTGCCGACAACGACCACGAGGACGCGACGCGCTCCTTGGGCCGGTTGGAAGGAACCCACCGGGTTGAGGCGGCCTTGCTCCTTGCGGACGATCCGCAGTTCCCCCTGCGGCAATTCGATCCAATCGGTGACGAAGGAGGGGCGGACATCGATCTCCGCATGGACCTTCCAGTCGCCGCCATCGAGCGGAGTGGCGATGCCGATGGGCTCGGTTTCGGCGGGTGGATTGGCGAAGATCAGTCGCGCCATGACCTGACCGGCCTCCGCTGGCAGCAATGACGATGTCAGCAGTGCGGCGATGGCCACCAGGGAGGAGAGAAGGGGGAACTGGACGGGTTTCATGGCGATCTCATTTTCCGGGGACGTCTGGGAACGAACCCTGGACGGTAATAGCTTCGGAAAGTCAGCAAACCACGTCAACCACCCGTCCGGGGGAGCTTCCGGCGGAGAGGTGCGGATCCGCCCCGGGAAAGCCGGGGACCCTATTGGAGATCCAGCGGCGGGAGGACGCCGATCGAGGTGTCGTAGGGATCGAGTTCCTCGACGGGTTCGTCGATGGTGTTGAGGGGCCGGAACTGCTCGGAGTGGGTATCGACTTGGAACCGCAGCTCCATCAGGTCGCGGTTGGTTTCGGCGATCTGCGAGCGGAGTTCGCGATTGATGGCGACGAGTTCGGCGAGGACCTGGTTGAGGTCCGCGGAGCCGTTGGCGGCCACCGGTTCCGGGCCTTGGCGGCGGCTGTAAAGATGGTTTTCCATCGCCGCGTTCTGGCGCCGCAGCTCGGCGATCATCGTGTGCGCGTCAAGCGGCTCGGCGACCTCGGGTGCCGGCTGTGAAACGTCGCTGGCGGGCATCATCCCCGCCTCGGCGAGGGCGACCATCTGGCGCACGCTGGCGAAATGGGATCCGGCGGCGCCGGCCATGATGGCGAGCGCCGTGCCGCAGAGGATGGGAAGGGTGGCGGGTTTCATGGTTCTTCTTGCTCGGGTTGTTCCTGGTCAACCTGGGGAGCAGGGAGAGAGTCGAGGAGTTCGGAAAGCCGTCGGGCGGCCTTGTCGAGGCGCTCGCCGTTGCGGTCGAGCTCGCGGATGCTGTCGGCGAGCACGGAGCCGACCGTGTCGGTCTGGGCGTAGCCGAGAGCGGCGTCGAAGCCGGGCTCCGAGAGGGCGAAGACCTGGCTGCCGTCGGCATCGGGAACCAGCAGGTGGGGGCGGATCGAGAGGTCGAGCCGGGTTCCGTTGGCGAGTTCGACGGTTTCGGAGAACGCGGGGGCGCCTTCCGGCTGCACGATCTTCCACCCGGCCGGAGGCTCGGACAGGGGCTTGGCCGGGAAGGGGGCGAGCAGTTTGACCTCCGCCGCGTCGATGCGTTGCGCGTTGTTTCCGCCCACCACCTCGACGTTGACACCCTGCGCCGCGGAAGGTTCGTCCGCGGGCGGTTCGGGCTCATCCGCCGTCGGCTCCGCGGTGTGATCCGGATCGAGCAGCTCGGCCTCGTCGGGCGGATTTCCGGTGACGAGGACGGGTGGCTCGAGATCGGCGGCGAGCGAGTCGGGGGCGACCTCGGTGGTTTCCTCGAGCAGGGCGGTGAGCACGGGATCGCGCTCCGAGTCCTTCGGGGCGATGTCTTGGGCGGCGAGCGGGAGCGCGCCGAGGATGAGGAAGGCGGCGGCTTTCATCGGGCTTCGATCTCGATGGCTTCGGTGGACTTGAGCGGTGCTTCGTCGGCCGTGCCCGGCCCCTGGTTTTCGGGAAGGGTGGGGCTGTCGGCGCGGAGGGAGGACTCGGGGATGGAATCGATGATGAGCTGGTCCCATTCGGCGATCAGGCCCACGGCCTCGTCGCGCAGTTGGCGGGATTGCTGGCGGTGTTCCTGGATCCGTGAAAGCAGGGAGCGTGCCTTGGTGACGTCCTCCTCTTTCCAGCGGATGACCCCGCTTTCGTAGAGCACCGGGACGTCGAGGGTGATGCGGCCGAGGTCCTCGCCGCCGGGTCCGCTGGCCCCGAGGATGTGCTGGATGCGGAGGTTGGTTTCTTCGAAGGGATCCTCGTTTCCGGCAGCGGTGAGGGCGACCGGGGCGACGACGGCCGGCCGGGCGGGCTTTTCGGCGACCGGTTCGGGATCGCTTGCCGGAATGTCTGGTTCGGCAGCGGCGAGCGCGGGCTTGGCGGTGGCGGAACCGGGCGCCCCGTTTCCAATGACCGGTTTGGTGAGGTAGAGATAGCAGAACGCGGCGGCGAGCAGGGTGCTGGTGCCCAGCAGCCAGGGATAGGCACGCTGGGTCGGGCAGGCCTGCCGGCGCTGGTTGGATGTCTGGGTCGGGCCGAGTTCCAGGGTGGTGGGCACCGCACCGGCGCTGGCGCGGGTGGGAGACAGGCTCTCGGGATTGGTGGGAAGGGGACGCATGGGATCAACGGTCGGCGGTCACCGGTTCGGCAGGGACCGCCTTGGGCGGGGCGATGGCGACGGCATGGGTGACGATGACCTGGTTGGAGACGCCGGGGAAGATGGTCAAGGTCAGGGTCCGTTCGGTGAGCCGGAGCTGGCGGAGGACGCCACCCTTCTCGGAGCTGGCCTGAACCCCGGGAACGACCTCGAGGGCTCCATTCTCGCCCTGCTGCCGGCCGATTCCGTCGGAACGGTAGATCTCGTACTCGCTGGCGTTGTCGACATCCCCGTTGGTGGAGATCCGGACCGTGATGCCGTCGGTGAAGGCGCTGAGGCGCAGGGGCTTGATCGTGGTGGGAAAGGCCTGATCCTCCGCGATCTTGATGCGGGACCGGACGGCGAAGTCACCGATGTGCCTGAACTCGCCGGCGTCCGCGGCGGCGGTCGAGAGGATCAGTCCGATGATGGCGGTGCGGCAATTCATTCTCCCACGTCCCAGAGCGAATCGTTCGGGTTTTCGGAAGGATCATAGACGGCGCCCGTCGTGTCGATCACGACCGGAGGGGAGACGGTGACTTTGATCTGGCGGGTCACGCCGTCCAGGCCCTTGACGGTCGGAAAAACGGTGGCCTTGGTCGGCAGGTAGGGCAGGAGGTCGGTCTTGCTCACGGTGCTCATCGAGGTGGTCGGATGGTCCGCGAGGTAGGTGCGCTGGGCGACGTAGACGGAGCGCAGGACTTCCGACGCATCCCGGCCCTTGCGCCATTCGCCGATGGTCTTGCTGCCCATGGTGGTCATGCCCACCAGGGCGAGGAGGATCATGATGACGATGGTCATCTCGAGCAGCGTGAAGCCGCGCACAGGCGTGCCTGCCGGATGGTTGACGCGGGTCTTCATGACTGGGACAGCGTAGGTTGTTTGGGAAATCTTGAAAAGATGGAAAATCGAAACATTTGACCGCAGGATCACCCCTGCATGATCTCGAACGCCTCGGCGAGGTTCTTGCGGAACTCGGGATTGCTCAGGAGGGCCCTGGCGGCCTGGGTGAGGGTGAAGGCGGCGACGCCGGTGAGGAGGACCCAGATGCACCACCAGGTGACGGACTTGTTGTCCTTCGGGGCCACGAGCGGGACGTACCAGGCCTTGCGGTCGATCACCCGGGTCGTGAACATCTGGTTGTGGGCCTTGAACTGTTCGATGAGCGCTTTGACGGCGCGTTGGTTGCGGACGATGTAGCGGTGCCTGAAGCGCCTCCCCGGTTGGTCGGGAAGATCCTCGCCGCGGACCCCGGCGGGCAGGATCTCCGGCGGCCGCAGCGAATAGACGTGTGTCTCATGCACGAACTTCTCGCGCAGGAAGCGGTCGAGTCGGGTGAGTTGCATGGCGGGTTTCGGGTTTGATCGGGAGCGGCGCCTTGTCACATGCCGCTCTGCATCATCTTCGGACCCATGAGGAAGATGGGCATGAAGGTACCGGCGAAGACGGCACCGATGAGGATGACGGCGGTGACGAGGACGAGGAAGCTGACCACCGAGGTGAAGGCGGCCATGTGGTTTTCGGCGTCTTCCTCGTACATGGTGGAGAGCATCTCGAGCTGGTTGTCGAGCGATGCGGACTTCTCGCCGATGGAAAGCATGTGTACGACCTGGGTATCGACCGAGGTGTACTTGGAGAAGGCGGTCGAGAGCGGTACGCCGGAGTTCTCATACTTGTCAGCCGCGTCGCGCAGCTCCTTGTAGAAGGGGGTGTTGCGCACGCTGTTGGCGGAGACCCGGATGGATTTGGCGAGGTTGATGCCGTTGCCGTGGAGCAGCCGGATCGTCGCCAGGAACGTCATCTGCCGCAGGCTCATGATGAGGAGGCGGAGCAGGCGCCACTTCGACATCGCGAGACCGAGAATGAAGTTCCGGACGGCGTTCGACCGCCAGATGACGATGGCCGTCGCGATGACCGCGATGACGAAGAAGGGCCAGATCTTCTGGGTGGTGTGCGAGATGTCGAAGGAGATCGCGGTAAGTCCGTCCGGTTCCTGGTTGACCCCCGCCAGCATCTCCTCGACCTGGGGGACGATCTTGACCTGGGAAACGATGAAGGCCCCGGTGAGGATGGTGATGACGACCGACGGCATCAGCACGGCCTTGCGGATCGCCTTGGCGAAGTGCATCTCGGTGGTGAAGCGGTTGGCGAGGGAGCTGAAGGCCTCGTGGAGTTGGCCGGCGTCGGCTCCGGCCTGGATGAGGCCGATGATCATGTCGTTGAAGCGTCCCGTGCGGCGGAACGCCTCGTGGACCGACATGCCGGCCGAGATGTTCTCACGGATCTGCTCCAGGGGGGGGGTCATCACCTTGTCGGGCAGGCCCTGGCCGTAGTATTTGATCGCGTCGGCGGTGTTGATCTGGGCGCGCAGCATCGAGCCGAGGCCGCGGAAGAGGCTGATGAGGGCCTTCTTCTTGAACGGCTTCGGTCCGGCAGGCCTGCCAAAGGTGATCTGCTTTCCGCCCGCTCCCTTCCTGGGCTTGGCGGCCGGCACGGTCTTGCTGGCGGTGGCGGTGGCGCTAGTCATCGGAGTAGGTCATGTCGATTACCTTCGAGACCGCGGCGAGGTCGGTCTTTCCTTCCTTGAGGAGGCGCAGGCCGGCCTTGCGCAGGTTCGGCAGCACGCCCTCCTCCTGGATCTTCACTTCGAGTTCGTACGGGGAAATCTCGCCCTTCGAGAGCATGTCCGACACCTTTGGGGTGATCGGGATGATCTCGAGGATGGCGGTCCGGCCGCTGTAGCCGGTGCCGCGGCACTCGGCGCAACCGCCCTGTTTGGCGATGAAGTTGGGGATGGAAGCCCAGCTCTCATCGAGGCAGAAAACCCGGCGGTTCTTCTCGTCGATGCCTTCTTGGGGTTCCTTGCAATAGGGGCAAAGCACCTTGATCAGGCGCTGGGCGCAGGCGGCCTTGAGGGTCTGGGCGATCTTCCAGCGCTCGATGCCGAGCTGCTCGAAACGCTCGATGATCTGGGAGGCCCGCGGGGTGTGGATGGTCGTGAGGACCTTGTGGCCGGTGACGGCCGCCTCGATGGCGAGCTCGGCGGATTCGATGTCGCGCACCTCGCCCATGAGGATGATGTCCGGGTCGCTCCGCATGAAGGAGCTGATCATCGGCTTGAACTCCTTGGGGGACTTGAGGTCGCAGTGGGTGATGCCGGCGACCTCGTCCTCGACCGGGTTCTCGAGGGTGAGGATGTTGACCTCGGGTCGGTTGAGTTCGCGGAGGATGGCGTTGAGGGTGGTCGACTTGCCCGATCCCGTGGGGCCCGACATGACGATGATCCCCGCCGGGACCTTCATCACCTTGTAGAGCTCGAAGAGGGTCTCGTCGTCGAAGGCGAGCGTGCCCTTGCCGAGCGTGACGTTGATGTGTCCCTTGTCGAGCAGGCGCATCGTCACGTGGTAGCCGCGGTAGGTGCGGTGCCGCTCGTAGCGGATGTCGATGGGGCGGTGGAAATAGGAGATGGTGAAACGGCCCGAGATGCCCGGCGTGGTGTTGCGGATCTCCGTGGGGAGCTTCATCAGGTTGAGCAGGAACGCATCGAGGCGGTCCTTGAGCTTCATCGGGATCTCGACCTTCTGCTGGAGGTCGCCATCGACCCGGAAGGTGTAGTAGAAGACCTCCTTCTCGACCTTGAAGTGGACGTCCGAGGCCCGCTGTTTCACGGCATCGGCCATGATGGTGGCGACGAGCTGCGCCATCGGCTCGGCATAGTCGGTGGTGACGTCGAAGTCCCGGATGTCGTCGTCGCCCTCCTCGACATCGATGGCTTCGAGGTCCGAGCGGCTGGGGCCGGAGTTGGAGGCGACCGATTCGATTGCCCGGCTGATCTCGGAGGCCAGCGTGACGATCTTGACGATCTCGAGGTCGGGGAAGCGGGGGGCGAGGTACTCGTCGGCCAGCGGGCTCCATGGATTGGCGATGGCGACGATGAGCTTGTCCCCGGTGGTGCAGATCGGGCTGAAGAATCCGCGCGTGAGGACGGTGGGGTCGCAGTAGGTGTGCAGCGAGGCGTCGCAGAACTCGGCGACCTTTGGGAAGAAAGGGAGGCCGTTGATCCGGGCCAGCGCCGCCATGAAGCAGTTGCGGGTCACGCGGTTGCCGACCTGGTCGTGGGGCAGCTCCCCGTACTGCGGATCGTGATCGGCGAGCGCCTTCATGATGCGCCCGCTGATCAGCTCGTTGAACGACATGCCGTCGAAATCGATCATAGTCCGTAGTGTTTGCGGCAGAGGAACGACCAGCTTTCGTAGTCGAGGCGGACGACGGTGACGAAGGGGCGGATGGCGAAGCGGCGGTTGACCGCGGCGAGGATGCGGCCGCCCATGATGTGGGCGGCGACCGGGTTGAGCGCGCCGGTACCGATCGCGTCGGTGTCCTCGGCGAAGATCACCGGTGCCAGCAGTTCGCGGGAGAGTTCGTGGAGCTGGGTGTAGGCCTCGTAGAAGGACGAGGGGGCCATCAGCTTGCCGGCGAAGGGGATCAGGGGCGGTGCCGGGGAGAGCACGTTGTTGACCTCGTGGGCGATGCGGGAGACCTCCGCGCCCATGTGCTCCTCCTCGGTTCCCTTCATCCGCGCCAGCAGCTCGAGCAGGTCGATCGGCGTGCCGTCCTCCCGGCCGGCCTCGTAGCGCTGGCGGATCTTCTGAATCTCGACGTCGTCGGCGAGGCCGGCACGCTGGAACGCCTCGATGGTGTGATCGAGGCATTCGGTCTTGCACTGTCCGATGACGTCTTCGGTCGAGTCGGCGTCGGTGTTGTGCCTGATGGTGGCGGCTTCGCTCATGACGGGTCGGATCCTTCGGCGGTCAGGGACGGCGGCGGGCGCGGCTGAAGCGCGGCTCGCTGTCATCCGAGTTGGTCGCGCCGCCGGTGCTGGTGCTGGTCTTCACCCGGCGGGCCTGCGGTTCGGTGGTCGGATAGTAGGGCGCCTCCTGCGGACGCAGGCCGCGCAGTCCGCGGCGCAGGTTCGGCTCGTGCGGCGGACCCGGATTCCGGGTGTCGAGCCAGTCGTGGTCGCGGGTGAGTTGGAGGTTGTTGTGGATGCGGTTGGACTGGCGCCCGGTGTCGGACCGGCTGGCGGGATTGTAGGAGGTCGGGGTGACGATGAAGACGAGGCTGACCTGTTCCTTCACGGTCTCCTTGCTCTTGAAGAAGAAGTTGAGGATCGGCACGTCGCCGAGAAGCGGCACCTTGTTGCTGTCCTTGCGTTCGACTTCGCCGTAGAAGCCGCCGACGACCAGCGAGTAACCATCCGGCACGCGGCTGAGCGATTCGATCATCGACTCGGTGACGCGCGGGTAGACGTTGTCGGTGTTGGCGCTCCTCACCTCTTCGGTGATCTGTGCCGAGCGGGGCCGCAGGCGCATGCGCACGGTGCCGTCGGGAAGAAGGGTGGGGGTGACGACCATCGAGATCCCGATTTCGCGGTGCTTCTCGGGGTCTTCCGTGATGGTCGGGTCGCCCTGGTCGATCTTGTAGCGGACCTCTTCGGAAACGCTGGCGACATCGCCGGTGCCGGAGTTGGTCGTGGTGGTGATGATGGGGATCCGGTCGATGATCGAGATGACGCCCTGCTCGTTGTCCTCGGTGATCAGGGTCGGGTTCGAGATCTGGGTGGCAAGTCCGCCTTCGGCGAGCGCGCGGAGGACGCCGGTCAACTGCACCGGGCTGAGAACGGTGTTCGCGTCCGGCGCGAAGTCGTAGGCGATGCCGCTGGCGCTGTTGGGGATCTCGGTGAAGTCACTGGCGATCCCGAACATCGCGTTGAGGCTGCGCGCGATCTCGATGGTGGTTCCGCTTTCCCCGAGGGTGGAGGCCCAGTTGACGCCGATGCGCTCGGCGGCACCGCTGTTGACCCGGAGGATCTTCGTCTCGATGATGATCTGTCCCTTGGGCCGGTCGATCTTGTAAAGGAGTTCGCGCGCCTGGTCGATGCGGTGCGCGGTGTCGATGATGATGATGGTGTTGGTCTTCGGCTCGAAGTTGACGATGCCGGTGCCCGGGCTGAGCACGGGCTTGATCAGCTCCATGATCTGGTCCTTGTCCGACGGGCGCAGGTAGCGGAGCGCGTAGGTGAACTCGGTGCTGGGAAGCTGGCTGAGCTGGGCCTGGGTGAGGGCGTAGACGGTGTTGCCCTTGGTGTAGAGCATCAGGCCGTACATGAACGCCAGTTCCTCCATCTGCTGGAGCGGGTTGCCGTCGTTGAGGTGACCGGTGACGCGGTATTCGGGCGTCGCGATCTTGACGTTGTGGAAGTACTGCCGGCCCGCCTGTTTGGCGAGGAACTGGAAGATGTCGTTGAGAGCGGCGTCCTTGATCAGGTAGCCCTCGTCGGATTCGAGAATGGGCTGGTTGCCTTCCTCCCCGGGGACGGGTTCCTCCGTCGGAGGAGCGACCGGCTCGACCGGGGGTTCACCGCCGCTGGTCGCCGGTTCAGACGGAGTGGCCGGGGCGTCCTCCGGCGGAGCCGCGAGATCGGGCAGGCCGCCGGGTTCGCCGGGTGCGGGTGGCAGGTCGGGCACGGTGGCCTCTTCGGCAGCGGCCGGGATTCCGGGGACATCCGGCAGGTCGGACAGGTCGTCCTGGCCGCGAACCGCCAGCGTGGCGAGCATGCTGATCGTGGTGATAAGGGTGGTCGTCGTTTTCATAGCCTTCAGGGCTGGGTTTTCGGGTTAGCGGCGGGAGGACAGAGAGCTCGTGGTGGAACCGGAGATATCGATGGTTTCCTCGGAATTGGCCGGGACGACGCCCGCCGGGACGATGCCGCTGCCGCGGGACATGCCGCCGGGCAGGAGCTTGAGGACGTGGGAGGCCAGCTCGTTGGTGGTGCCGTGGCGGAAGTTGACCCGGTTCGAGTCGATTCCCACGACATGGACGGTGAGTGGCTCGTCCTTGCCGATGTCGAGCTTCAGCCGGGAGCCGACGGCGAACGAGCGGCCTCCGATGAGGAACTTGCCCTGTGCCGGAATGATGGTGGTGATCGGAATCGCCTCGACGATGTCGGAGAACGGCGTGACCGGCTCGGGCTTGTATTTCTCGACCGCCTTCTTGGCGATGACGGGGGTCGGCGGTTTGAAGTTCGGGTCCTGGTGGCGGCCGAAGGGATCGCGCATCCGGCCCCGCATCTCGAAGGAGGACAGGACGGTCCGGACGTAGGCATCGGCATCGACGCCGACGTACCGCGAAGGGGTCGAGATCAACTTGGACGTGTCCTCCATGACGGCCTCTTGGGCGGCGGGTGCGCCGGAGGGGGCGGCATCGGGCTCGATGCTTTCGAGGGACTGGGCGGCCAGCGGAAGTGCGAGCGCCGGTCCGAGGATGGCGTGGATCCTGTTCATTTTTGCCAGGCGGTGTAGTTGACGTCGAAGTTCAGGCTGTTGGAGTTGCTGCTGGGATCCATGCGGAAGTCCTGGAGCTGGAGCTGGGGCATGCTGGTTTCGAGCTCGAGCAGGGCCCGCTGCATCGACCGGAAGGTGGCGCGGAAGACGAGCTGGACCTGGGCGGAATCCTGGCCGGAGACGGAGGCGAATCCGGTGCGGGAGGTGGGAAACTGCTGGCCGGTGAGCTGGAACTCCTTGCTGGGAAGCTTTTCCTCGATGTCGCGGAGATTGGAGCTGACGGCGCTGGCGGTCTCCTTGCCGACGAGTTCCTCCCAGTGGGCGATGTGCTCGCGCTTTTTGCTGAGCTCGGCTTCAAGGGTGAGGGCGTCGAGCTTGTTCTTCTTGAAGCCCTCGAAGTGCTGGCACTTCTCGTTGAACGATTCGGCGATGCCGTTCTTGACGGTGATGGCGGTGCCGATCACCGCGGCCGCGATCACGATCGGAACGACGAAGCCGAACAGGATGATGGCCTGGCGGTAGAGGTTCATGGCGTGGTGGAGGTGGTGACGGCCAGGGGGTCGTCGGCTTCGAAGCGCTGGGTGATCGTGAGATCGAAGAGGAACGGATAGGTCGACTCGTCGGTGATGGTGACCTCCTCCGGCGGGCGCGGCTTGTATCCGGAATTCTCCAGGGTCTTGATGTTGACGATCACGCTGCGGGTGGGCAGGTCGGTGTTGAACGAGTCGTTTCCGGTGACGCGCGCGATTTCGGAAAAGAAGGCCGAGATGCCCTCGCGGGTGTTGAGGTCGGCGAGCTTCTCGAGGGAGTCTTCCCGGGCCAGCCCGTTGATGCGCCACTGCTTGACGAAGCCCGCCTTGGCCTGGCCGGGCTTGCTTTCCGGGCTGGTGGAGTGCTGGAAGCTGCGGACGAGGAATCCGGATCGCTCGGGGAAGAGGCGGGCGAGCATTTCCATGGCGACCCATCCTTTGGAGCGGTCGGCCAGGAGGTTGTCCCAGTGGGCGACGCGCTGTTCTTCCTGGCGCAGCGCCCGGAGACGGCCTTCGATCACCTGGGCCTCGTCGGGTTGGAAGGTCCACTCGGGTTGGCGGATCATTTCGACCAGGCGAAGTCCGATCCAGCCGAAGCAAAGGAGCACCAGCGCGGCGAGGCCGAGGCACAGCCAGCGGGTGGCGCGCAGCATCTTCATCTCGATCCGCGAGGGGTAAACCTCGGCGAGGTTCGGTGGGATCGGCAGGAAATCCTGGATCGCCCATCCGTCGCCGCGCAGCGTGGTGAAGGTGTGGGCGGCGGCCAGGGGAGTGTCGATCTCTTCCGCAAGGCGGGTGGCCACCAGCATTTCGGGGAAGACCCCGTCGTCCAGACGGGCGAGGTCGGTCTCCTCCCAGCAGACCTCGTTGATGGGGCTGTTTTCGAAAACCACTCTGAGATCCGAGGCAAATCCGGGATCGGATTCGGCCGCGAGGCGCAGGACGTGGATCTCCGGCTCGGCCATTTCGAGGGCCGCGGCGGTGGTGGTCGCGGCGTGGCGGAGATTCGAGGGGCGGCGTTGGCCGCGGTGCTGAAGCGTGCGCAGGAGCCGGAGGTCGCCGTGTTCGTTGAAGAAGGCGAGCAGGGTGAAGGAGGAGTAGGGCAGCACCGCGATCATCGGACGCTCCAGCGCGTCGCGCTTGATCTCGGGAAGGGCGGCCAGGGCGACCAGCGGGGCGCTGACGGTGAGGATGGCGACCGGGAAATTCCGGGAAGCGGCCTGTTCGCGCATGGCCTCGACGAAGGGACCGGCGTGCCGCGAGAGGGTGACGGCGGTGGCGATGGCCTCGCTGCCCGCGGCGGGGTAGGGCATGAGCCGCCACGAGTGGTCCTCGGGAGAAAGCGAGGAGTCGTCGAGAATCGAGGACGGATCACTGATTGCGGTCTCGCGCAGTTCGGCGAGGGCTCCCGGATTGTCGAGCTCCGGCTTGAGTTCCGTGGTGGCGAACTCGTCGGCGATGTGGAGCACCAGGCCGACGGCATCGGCGCCGGCGGCGCGGGCGCGGGCGATGAGATCCTTGGAGAAGTCTCCGCAAAGGGAAAGGTCCCCGAGCAGATCGGCGGGGACGGTGAGGTCGTTCGACCAGGAGCCGGCCTTGCGATCATGGATCGCGGCGGCGATCGACTCGCCGTCGATCCTCAGGTGGATCTGGAAGTCGAGATCCAGCGGGTTCTTATACCAGCCGTCATTCGTCGCCCGGCTGGTACCGCGAAGAATCGAGCGGGCCTGGCGATAGCGCTGGAGCGGGTTGAGATCCGCGGGATGTTGGTTGGCGACCAAGGTGATGACGGGGTGACGGTTTCATCGGGGGGAGTCGGGTGCTTTGGAGAGGTTGAGCCGGCCCGCCGTTGCGGCGGGCCGGCTGTGAATGTCCTGCGGTTGCCGGATGGCATCCGCCGGAACAGGCAATTTACCAATCGGCGTACTCGGTCGCGGCCTGGAAGCCGTACTCACCGCCGGTGTCAAGCTCACCACCAGGTCCGAGGTACAGCTCGCCGAGGGCCGTGATGTCCTCGGTCGGGGTGTAGATGTCGGTGGCGACGCCGGTCGGCGAGGTAGGCAGGGTCATGTAGTCGATGAGGTCGGGAGCGGCGGCCGTCGTGGTGGACGGGAACGCGTCGCCCTCTTCGAGCTGGTACATGTTCTGAGCACCGCGCATCGCCTGCTGGGCGTTGCGGATGTTCATGATGTTGGCCGAGCGGTCCGAACCCTTCTTCCACGCGCGGGCGCCGATGAAGAGGATCGAGATGAGCGAGAGAAGGACGAGGATGACGACGGTCAGTTCGAGCAGCGTCATGCCCTTCGCACGCTTGATGTGTTGCTTGTTCAGTTTCATGTTGGGTGTGTGTGTTTGTTTGTTTGGTTTCCCGAGCGAAGCGGATCGACCGGAGGAATCCGGCAAGCGGTCCGTTGCGCTCAAGACTGGTTTACGCGATGTTCGCGAAAGTGGATATTACGGGATGACGTAGTGTTTTGAGGACGGTCACCATCCGTCGGTGGATTCGGGAATGTGGTTGAGGCGTTCCGCCTGCGGGCAGGTGGCGGCGGGTTCGCCGACCGTGGGGATGAAAGGGGTGAGGTGGTAGGCGCCGGCGACCGGGCATTCGGGGATTTCGTCCATCCATTCGCTGCGTCCCCCCGGACGGATCTGCAGCCGAACCTGCTCGCCGGAGGAAAGACCCTGCTCGGACTGCCAGGTTCGGACCGCGTGCTGAATCTTGGAGATGTTGTGCAGGCAGGCCGCCCGGTCGGATTGGCGCTTCCAGGCCGACACGCCGAAGAAGGCGGTGGCCACCACGCCGAGAATGACGAACAGCACCAGGAAGGCGCCGGGAAAACCGAGCCCTCGGGGTTGCTGTCTGGATGATCGCTTCATGGGTGGCTGGTCGATTGACGCTCAGAGGAGTTCGGACTCGTCGTCGCGGTTCATGCGCGTGTTCTCGAAGGTGACCTGGTCGATGAGGCCCTGGTTCAGCAGGCGCCTGAGGTTGCTGTCCCACTCGATGTTGCCGGCGCGGCGGATGACGTCCTCCAGCGAGCGCGAGCCGCCGTCGTAGTTGGCGATGGCCGAGGAGACGGCGTCGTCGTTGTTCTGCAGGAACTCGTAGGTGAGGACGCGACGCTTGGTGCCCTTGAGCAGGCCCTGGGAGTGGATGAAGACGAGGATCTCCGAGAGGCGGCTGAGGACGGCGGTGTGGCTTTCGCGCGGGTAGAGTTCGAGAATCCGGCCGATGGTCTTGACCGCGCCGGTGGTGTGGAGGGTCGAAAGGACCAGGTGACCGGTCTGGGCGGCCTCCATGCACGTTTCCATCGCCTCGCGATCGCGGATTTCGCCGAGGAGAATGACGTGCGGCGCCTTGCGGAGCACGTCCTTGAGGCCCTGGCGGTAGGAGTGGACGTCGCGCCCGACCTCCTGCTGGGTGACGATGGAGGGCGAGGCGGTTCGCCGCCCCCGGAACTCGGGATCCTCCATGTCGTCGGGGTACTGGTACTCGATGGGGTCCTCGACGGTGACGATGTGCTTGGTGTGGTGCCGGCGGAGCCAGTCGATCAGCGAGGCGAGCGTGGTCGACTTGCCCGATCCGGTGGGGCCGGTGACGAGGCACAGCCCGGCGCGCTTCTGGACGGCGCGGCGGAGGGTCTCGGTGGTGTCCGGGTCGATGCCGAGGCTTTCGAGTTCCGGGATGAAATCGTTGAGGATCCGGCAGGTGACGCCGAGGCCCGAGGAGCTGAGGTGGGCCTGGACCCGGAGGCGTCCGGAGCGTTCGCCGTTGTCGCCCATCGGGATGCCGTCGGTGGAGAAGTCCTCGACCTTGCGCTCGGCGAAGTCGCGGATGCAGCGGTCGATCTTGTCCTCGACGCGTTCGTCGAGCGACCCTTCCTCGCCGAAGCCGTGGGTGCCGCTCTCGCGGTTGCGGATGAGCTCCTTGAGGATCTCGTCCATGTGCTTGGGAGAGAGGATCCCGAGGTGCTCGAGCTTTTCGACGCCCTTGTTGGTGTGGATGTAGACCGGGCGCTCGGCGCGCATCTGGATGTCGGAGACGCCGAGTTCCTTGCAGACGCGGAAAATGATGCCGAGCAACTGGTTGCCGCTCATTCCGGGTGCGAAACACACCGGCGCGTGCGGCACGCCGGGCTGCCCCGCCGGGAGCGGCGGAGGAGCGGTCTCGGGGACTGCGGTGAAGACGCTCATGAGGAAGGATGGTTGGCGGTGGCGGAGCGCTCGCGGCTGAGGCGGTCGAGGGTCGCGGCGGCGGTGTCGCGGAGCACGCGGGTGAACTTGGCGCGGTCGAGGAGTTCCTTCTGGCGCAGCGGTGAGAGCAGGTCCCAGGTGCCATTCTCGGTGGACCGGTCGAGGAGCCGGCGATGGCGGTCGAGGCAGAAGTCGATGAGGCCGAGTTGCTCGCGCAGTTCATCGAGCGAATGCTCTTCCGGGCGGAAGCACATCGATTCGAGGACGTTGTAGGCGGCGGTGGCGGCGGTGAGCGCCGGGCGCGGATCGCTTTGGTCGGCCAGGCAGTAGCGGATGGTGTATTCCGCCAACCGGTCGGCGCGCTCGCGACCCTCGAAGAACTCCTCGACGGTGGTCTCGGTGCCGAGCTGCGGCTCGGTGAGGAAAAGGTGGTAGCTGTTGTAGTTGCCGTAGTGCGAGGGATCGAGTTCGTAGGCGAAGCGCAGGCGGTTCTCGATCTTCGAGCGCAGGTAGAGCTGGTGGCCCGGGGTCGGTGGATTGGGATTGGTCCGGCGCCCGGTGATGCTGGCGAGCTTGTCGATCAGCGGCGCGTCCTCGTCGATTGGCCCGGACGCGTGGTGGCTGTGGTTGCAGGAGCCGGAGGCGCAGTCCGCTTGGTGGGTGTCGGCTCCGGCTTCGCTTGGAAGGGAGGGCAGGTCACCCGGAGCGAGGATCATGTGGAAATCCTGGTCGACCGGGCCCTGGATCGCCATGGCGAGGACCTCACCGTAGGGGCTGCGCTTGATGCCGAGCGGATTCGGCTGGTAGTCGAAGCCGCCCGCATCCCGGAGACCGTTGCCCGCGACGAACCACAGCGCCGCGCCGGCGAGGGCCAGCGTGGCGGTCGTGATGTGGGTGCGGGCGTTCATGGCGGGACAGCGGTGGGGTAGGGCTCAGGCGGCCTTGACCCGGAAGAGCAGTCGAGAAATCGCGGTGTAGAGCAGGAAGATGCCGGCGAAGTAGGCGAGCAGCAGCGGGAACTGGCTCCATTCGATGGCTCCGAGCTTGTAGCGCAGGCGCTCGGTGGGATCGGCGAAGTGGTAGTGCGGCGAGGCGCTCCAGAGCCATGAGAGCAGCGGATTTCCCTCGATGCTGAGCAGCAGCTTCATGTAGCCGACGCCATAGAGCCCGTAGGTGGTGAGCCCGGCCGAGACGAGGAAGCCGGTGAGGCTGCCGAAGCGCGAGGCGACCGCCACCGCAAGGGCGATGAGCGGAGCCACGACGAGGATGAAAAGGAGCCCGTATTGGAAATTCGTCGCGATCCACATCGAGCGCTCGTCAGCGGCGGCGGGGCTGGCGGCGAGGGAGCAGACGGTGGCGGCGCCGATGCCCAGAGGGGCCACGAAGACCATCAGCGCGGCCCAGATTTCGAGAAGCTGGCGGGTGGCCGAGAGGCCCGAGGAGTGGAAATATTCGCCGATGCCGGAGCGGGAGTTCTTCTCGCCGATCCGGGCGGCGGCGAAGAAACCCCAGAACACCGCGCTGAGCCAGGCCATGCACCAGGCGGCCTGCGCGAGGGCCGGCTTGAGCAGGGCGGGATTTTCCGTTCCGCTGGACAGTTGAGGCAGCACGAAGGGCATTCCAAGCACCAGCAGGGCGCACACGGCCCAGGCCTTGCGGCGGAACAGCGTGGTCAGGGTGAGTCGGAAGAGAGGCATGGCGGGAAGGGTCAGTTGAGCTGGCTCTTGAGTTGGCTCCAGGTCTGGCCGTCACCGGTTTCGTGCAGGATGCGGTCACCCTGGATCACCAGGACGCTCGGCATCTCCATGGAATCGTAGTCCGGGTGGCAGCTCACCAGGCGCAGCGTGTTGCCGGAGCTTTCGGCCCAGATTTCCTCGAATTGCTGGCGCGCGTAGGCGTCCAGGCCGCTGAAGGGCTCGTCGAGGAGGAGGATGTTGGGCTCGTCCGGATCGAGCGAGAATTCCGCCACGATCAGGTTGGTCTTGCGGCGATTGCCCGTCGAAAGCTTTCCGTAGGGCTTGCGGACGTCGAGTTCGATGCGCCGGGCGAGGTCCAGCGCCGCTTGGAGACGCGGGGCGGGGATCAGGGCCTTGAAAATGGACTTCGCATTGAGTTCCTCGTCGAAGCTTAGGTCCTCGGGCACGTAGCGCATCCGCCCGTGGCGGGTGAGCTGGCCCTCGAGTTCCCGGATCGTCCGGGCCACCGTGCGCAGAAGCGTGGTTTTGCCCCGGCCGTTGCGACCGAGCAGGAAATGCGTGCCCCGGCCGAGCGAGATCGCTTCGGAGGCGCGAGCGAGCGGGACGGTGTAGCCGATCGTCAGTCCGGGGCTCAGTTGAAGCTGGGGAGAAGGGTCCGACATGGGTGTCGATTCAAAGAGTGGCTGTGTTTTAGTTAATAAACCTCGATATTCAAGATTTATTGACTGCCTGTGGCAGCGTTCGTTTTGGCTTTTAGAAATATTTAGGCTCCTTGGCAATATTTTTTTGAACGTTTCTATATCTCGGGGGTCGTTTGGCTTTGGAGATAATTCTAGTTTTATTGATAATCGAATGATTTGAACTGATTTTTCAAATTCTCCAGGGAAAGGTGGATCCCGGAATTTTCCCGCGGAGAGGAGGTGCCGCTGCCCGACCGGCGGCGGCCTCAGGGAATGCGCCCGACGGGGCTTTTCTGCGTGACGGTCGGGGGTCTGCTGTTACAACCCCGCCACAGCAGCGAGCGCATGGCGGGAAAATTGACCTACCAGCAGGCAGGGGTGGACACGCGACGGGCGGCGGCCCTCGTCGGTGACATCCGGAATCACGTCGGCCGGACCCAGAAACAGCGGAAGCTGATGGGCGCCTTCGGCCTGTTTGCCGCGGCCTACGACCTGAGTGACTACCGCGAACCGGTGATCGTGACGGGCTGCGACGGCGTCGGCACCAAGCTGGAGCTGCTGCTGGAGCGCGATTTG
>CALGOH010000150.1 GCA_937957985.1 uncultured Verrucomicrobiae bacterium | reverse complement strand
ATTTCTCAGCAGCTCGGCGATGTGCCGCGGACATTCGCAGTCCACCGGCGACTCGATGCTGCCGAGCCTGGCGAGCTGGGCCGCGCTGAACAGGTGGTCGGGAATGGTTCCCGGATCCGGCAGGTCGCCGCGGCCCGTGAGGGTTTCGAGCTGGAAAAGGCACTCGCGCCGGAGCCGGGAGGCATCCCGCGGGCCGTGCAGGAGCACGAGGTCCGGTTCACCGCCGCGGACCGCCTCGGCGACATCGCGGGTGGCGAAACGGTAGGCGATCAGCGTTCGCCGGGCTCCGCAGCGTCTCGCCAGCTCCCGCGCATCTTCGAGAGTTTCGAGGAAAAGGGTGTCGGTCTCGATCAGGAGCATGTGGGCTCCCGGCACGGCCGGAGACGCCAGCGCATCGGACAGGGCGGCGAACGGACAGCTCCACTGGAAGCCGACGTCTCCCCCGGCTCCCAGCAGCGCCTCACCCGAAGGGCTGATCGCCAGCACGATCCCTTCCTGACCGGCTGCCGGATTGTCGGGACGCTTCACCTTGGCCTCTTCCTCGGCGAGCTGTCGGAGGTGTTCGGCGGAGTATCCGGCAATGTTGCTGATCGAATGCCCCGCATCGCTGAGCTGGCGCAGCAGCGACAGCCGTTCGAGATCCTCACGGGTATACAAACGGCGGCGCGTGTCGGACCTGCGGGGCGTGACCACCGAGTAGCGCTTCTCCCACATCCGGATCCGGGCCGCGCTCAAGCCGGTGCGGGACACCGCCGCAGCCGTGCCGAACAGCTCAAGTTCCTCAGCCTCATCCTCTTGCTCGCTCACGGGGCGGATTATTTCACTCGAAACCAATAAAGCAAACAAAAAGAGAACATGAAGAGAATCGGCGGAATTTTTCAGTTCTTGTTCGGTTTTTGATTGCTTTATTATCGAACATGTTCTCTTGTCGTTCGCGAAGCCTGCGACGGCTGTGAAGAAATTGTTCTCAACCTTCCTATCGATCCGCACACCATGTCCTACTCCCAATCGAACGAATCGCTCCGAACTTACTTCAAGGAAATCGCCAGAACTCCTCTCCTGACGCCGGAGGAGGAAGTGGAACTCGCCAACCGGGTGATGCGCGGCGACGAGGACGCGCGCGAGCACATGATCCGGGCCAATCTCCGGCTCGTCGTGAAGATCGCCCAGGACTATTCCGGCTACGGACTGCCCCTCGCCGACCTCATTTCCGAGGGCAACATCGGCCTCACCAAGGCGGTGGAGCGCTTCGATCCCGACAAGGGCGCCAAGCTTAGCAGCTACGCCGCATGGTGGATCAAGCAATCCATCAAGAGGGCACTGGCCAACCAGGGCAAGACGGTGCGCCTGCCGGTCCACATGGTGCAGAAGATCGCCCACATGCGCAGCATCGCCCGTCGCCTCACCGAGGAACTCGGTCGCGAACCCACCCGGGCCGAGCTTTCGGAGGAAACCGGAGTGCCGGAGCGGAAACTCGCCGCGCTCCAACAGGCGGCCCAGAAGATCACCTCCCTCGACGCGCCCCTTGCCGATGGCGAGGGCACGACCTTCGGGGAGATCATCGGCGACGAGGCCGCGGTCGATCCCTACGAGGCGCTGAGCTGGCAGAACTCCGCCGAGCAGCTCGACGATCTCCTCGCCACGCTCGATCCCCGGGAAACGAAGATCATCTACGCCCGCTTCGGCCTGAACGGCAAACGTCCGATGAATCTCGAGGAGATCGGGCGCGACTTCGGCCTCACCCGCGAGCGCATCCGGCAGCTCCAGAACAAGGCGCTGGACAAGATGCGCCGGGCACTGCGCCGCAAGGACAACCCGCTGCCCGAGCCCGCGAAGGGTCTCGTTTGAGTCACAGGCTCACTCGAATTCCAGGCAGATCGCCTTCAGGTAGTTCGCCTCCGGAAAGGTCGCCGGGTGGTCCGGCGCGTGACCACTGGTCCAGAGTTCGCGGAACGACCGACCGCTGCGGCCGGCCTCCCCGCGCACCGCGCCGAAGAATTCGTCGGCGCCCACGTGGGCCGAGCAGGACGCGCTCACCAGCAATCCGCCAGCCCGCACGCGGCGCAGGGCGGCGGCGTTGAGGCGTCGATAGGCCGCGATCGCGCCATCGCGGTCCCGCTCCCGTTTGGCGAGCGATGGAGGATCGCAGACCACCAGGTCGAACATCGCGTCCGCCTGCGCGAGCCACTGGAAGACATCCGCCTGCACCTGTTCGTGGACGACGCCCGCCAGCTCGGGGTTCAGCGAAAAGTTCCGCCGGGCTCCCTCCAGCGCGTGGGCGCTGATGTCGACATCGACGACCCGCGTCGCCCCGCCCCGCGCCGCGCACAGGGAGAAGCCGCCGGAAAAGCTGAACAGGTTGAGCACCTCGCGTCCGGCAGCCAGCGATTCGACCCGCGCCCGGTTGTCCCGCTGGTCGAGGAAGAACCCGGTCTTCTGGCCCCGGAGCACCGCCGCCTCGAAGAGTATCCCATTCTCCCGGAAGACCACCACCTCGTCGCCCGGCTCGCCGACGAACCCCTCCTCCAGCCCGAATTCTCCCGCCGGTTCCGACAGGTTCCGGCTGAGCCGGAGAATCAGGTGCCGGGGCCGGAACACCTCGCGCATCACTTCCTCGATCTCCCGCCAGCGCGGCAGCCAGACCGCCGAGTAGAGCTTCACCACCAGCGTGTCGGCATAGCGGTCGGCCACGAGCCCCGGGAAACCTTCGCTCTCGCCATTGAGGCAGCGCGCCCCGGTGGTCCGTTCCGAAAAGACCGACTCGCGCCGCGCCGCCGCCTCCCGGGCGCGGGCGAGCCACCAGTCGCGGTCGATCGTCGCCGAATCGCCGGCGTGCACCACCCGCACCCGGATCGGCGATTCGGGATCGTACAGGCCGACCGCCAGGAACCGGTCGCGGCGATCATAGAGCACCGCCAGCTCGCCCACCCCGCCGGCGCGGTTCTGCGACTTGATGCTCTCGGCGAAGACCCACGGATGCCCGCGCCGCACCGCCGCCTCGGCACGGGGAAGCAGTCGCATCCGCAGCCGCGCCATCACGTCACTGCTGGCGAAAGAGAAACACGCCCCGCTTGTTGGCGATCGCCACATCCGGCCGCCGGTCGCCGTTCACGTCGCGCACCACGAACTGCGTCCCGACGCCGGAATCGCGATCGATCAGCCGCGGCTCGTAGCGCGCGCCGCCGTTTCCGTCGCGGACGAGCCGGAACCAGTAGAGCACCGGCGTCCCGTTCGGATCGACATCGCCCTCCGGCCCGTGGGCCCAGAAGCGTTTCCCGGTCACGAGGTCGCGCAGGCGGTCGCCGTCGATGTCCGCCAGCTCCACCGCATGCGGTTGGGTGAAATGCACGCCGCCGGCGCTCTCCCCGGCCGAGCGACCCATGATTTCGTGACGGCCGAAGCTCCCGTCCTCCGCCTGCTCGTGCCACGCCAGCCCGTGGCCGTGCGCCTCGACGGCGGTGATCACGTCGTTGCGGCCGTCGCCGTTCACGTCGTCCACGTGGATCTGCGCCGCCTGCGGCGCGAAATCCGCGGCATGAAACTCCCACTCCGGATCGCCGTCGAGCGACTCCGGCTGGCGCCACCATCCATGGTTCATCAACAGGTCCACCCGGCCGTCGCCATCGACATCGCCGGCACCCAGTCCGTGCTGGAAGCGGCCCCACTTCTGCGGGGTGGGATCCGGATAAGCTGCCGAGACCGGATGGAAGCGCCACGGCGCGGTGGGATTCTCCGGATCGAAGGTCGCATAGCCGAGACGCGCCCCTTGCTTCTCCGGCAGCTCGGTGTGAAAGACGAGGTCGGGCCGGCCGTCGCCGTTCACGTCGGTGAAGAGCGGCGATTCGTTGTCGACCGCCGGAAAGGCGACATGCCGTTCCCAGTCGCCGTCCTTGCCTTGGGGATTCGCATACCAGAACGCCTCCTTGCCCGGGAAGCTCACCGTCAGCACGTCGTCCCAGCCGTCGCCGTTGAAATCGTGGCACCAGAGCTGGAAGCAGTCCGAGTAGCCGTTGCGGCCCGACCACGCGCCGGGAAAACCCGCGACCGTCACCATCTCCCCTTCCGGATTCTTCGCCCGGTGCGGAGCCGCGGCGGAGGGCGACTTCCGCTCCAGCGGCGCATAGTGATGGCGCTCCGCGAAATCCGGCCCCGCCCACCAGCACGGCCCGGCCACCAGATCCGGCACGCCGTCATGGTTCAGGTCGCCGAAGTTCACGCCCTCGGACCAGAATTCGCGGGTGAGCTCCATTCGATCGAAGCCTTTCGATGACCGACCGGTGTCGGATGCCGAGACCAAGGCGACGCCGGCCGCCAGCAGGCCGGGGGGAATGACGGAGGACCATTTCTTCATCAGCGCTCCGGAATCTGGCGTGCTCCGCAGACCGGTGAAAGCCCCAAGTTTCCGGGCAACGAAGACGTGGCGCGGATCGGCATCGTCGTGTAGCGTCCGCCGAAACCCGATGCGTCACCGAGCCTTCATCTTCGCTTCGCTCCTCGCGTCCGTCGCTCCCGCGGCGGGACTGGAAGTCCGGACATTCAATGCCGACGACCACGAACGCTTCGATTCCTTTCCGGTCGGCGCGACGATCAACGAGGACCATATCTTCTCGGCCGTGGACCTCACCGGAGTCGGCTTCCGCGTCGGCACCTACCCCACGAGGCAGTGCGCCCTTATCTCAAGGCAGCACATTCTCTTTGCGACCCATTACTTCAATGTCTCGGGCGGCCTAAGTAACGGGCAAACCGTGCGCTTCCTCAATGCAAGCAATGTCGCAACCGACCGGACCATCGGTGCCCACGCTATCATTCAGGACACCGGCCAGAACTCCGATCTTGTGATCGCCCAACTGTCGGCTCCGATCGATGCGGATACCGGCATCTCGCCGCTTCCCTACCTCGACCTCCCGACCTACGACGATTACGAGACCAGCGACCTCGGAGTGCTCGGGAAGAAACTGTCCGGCAACATCACCACCGAACAGGTGCCGAGGATCGGAGCGGGGACGCTTGCGAATGTTGAAAGCACATCGAGAACCGAGAACTACGGCGCGGCGGGATTACTCACCACCCGCTACATGCGCTTCGACTTCGACCTCCCTCCGCCGCCGAATCTGAACCCTGACGATTGCTATCCGGAGAGGGGCGACTCCGGCAGCCCCACCTTCGTGCCGGTCGGAGGCACGGCCGCTCTGGTGGGTGTTCACAGCTATGTGGTTACGGGAGGGGACCCCTACGAATGCTACGATGTCTTCGTCCCTCACTATGTTTCCGAGTTGGATGCCGAGATGTTGGCCGACGGCTACCGCATGCGGCCGATCAACGCGCCCGCCACCACGCTGGACACCACGACCGGCACCGTCCAGCCGACCCCGCGCAAGGCGCTGCCGCTCGACTTCGAATACGAGATCGAGAACACCGGTGCCAACGTGACCGGAAACCTGGAGATCGAGTTCCGGTTCGATCCGGCCGAGGTGCCGGATTCGGTTTCCGCGCCGGGTTGGGTGACCTACGGGTCGGGAACCAAGTGGACGCTTCGAAAGGCGACCCTCGATCCCGCCGCCACCGCCACCGCCACCGCCACCTGGGCGAGCGCACCTTCCGTGGACACCCTGACCATCGATCTCGTCCGCCGCAGCGACACCACGGCGGACCTGGTTCAGTCGGTCGATGTCCCGCTCGCCCCGTCCTTCGCCGACTGGGCGTCGGGCCTCTCCGAGACGGGCGAGGGCGACGACCCGGACCTCGACGGCCTCGTCAACCTCCTCGAATACGCCCTCGGCGGCGATCCGGAGAGCGGCGTGCTCGTCTTCTCCGACGGCGGTCCGCTCACGCCCGTCCTCGACGTCTCCGCCGGCACGGTCACCCTCACCTTCCCCGAACGCAGCGACAAGGATCTACGAGGCCTGTCGTACATTCCCGAGTTCTCCTCAACGCTCGGCGGCTGGACCACCACCACTCCCGCCGGATTCACCTCCACCACCGAGGCCTACGCCCCGGCGGTCCCCGGCTTCGTGAAACGCGTGCTCACCTGGGACGCCGATCCCGACCGGGGTTTCGTGCGCGTCAGTGTCGAGCTGGACGAATGACCGGCTCGCCCATCTACGCCGCGGCGGTGGCCGGCGGGATCCTCATCGGGGCGCTCGGCTGGTGGCGGCTGTCGAAGTCCGATCCGCGGCTGCCGATCATCTACTTCGCCGGGCTGATCGGCGCCTTCCTCGGTGCCAAGCTCGCCTTTCTTGGCGCCGAGGGCTGGCTGCACGCCGGGCGACCGGACCGATGGACGGTCTGGCTCTCGGGCAAGTCGGTGATGGGCGCGCTGCCCGGCGGCTGGGCCGCGGTCGAGCTGGCCAAGCGCCTCACCGGCTACCGACCGATCACCGGCGACCGCTTCGCCCTGTTGCTTCCGATTCCACTGATCCTCGGCCGGATCGGCTGTCTCGACGCCGGCTGCTGCCCCGGCGTCGCCTGGAACGGCGGACGCTGGCCCGCGGTCCCGGTAGAGATCGGCTTCCAAGCCGCGGCGCTCGCCGTGCTGCTGGTCATGCACCAACGCCGACTTTGGACGGGCCAGCACTTCCACCTCTACCTCATCGCCTACGGCCTGTTCCGCTTCACCCACGAGTTCCTGCGCGCCACGCCGAAACCCTTCGCCGGCCTCTCCGGCTACCAGCTCCTGGCCCTCGGCACCGCCGTGGCCGCCCTGGTCGCCTTCAGAAGGAGGGCGCGAAATTCGTCGGATTCCGGGGGTTGCGAAAGTTCCGATCCGCCGACAGGGTAACGGCGTTTCAACCATCGACTGACATGAAGAAGTTCATCCTCACCGCACTCGCCGCCACCGCCCTCGGGGCCTACGCCCAGGACGCCGTCACCCTCGAGCTGACCGGCAACGACCAGATGCAGTACGACAAGAAGGAACTGACCGTGGTCGCCGGCCAGAAGGTCACCCTCAAGTTCGAGCACGTCGGCAAGCTTCCCGAGGTCGCGATGGGCCACAACGTGGTGATCCTCAAGTCCGGCACCGAACTCGCGCCGTTCGCGATGAAATGCGCGCCGGCCAAGGACCACGACTACATCGCGCAGGACGAGGAAAGCCAGAGCCTCATCATCGCCCATACCGAGATGATCGGCGGCGGCGAAAAGACGGAAGTCACCTTCACCGCCCCCGAGGCCGGAGAATACCCGTATCTCTGCACCTTCCCCGGCCACTTCGGCGTGATGAACGGCAAGCTCATCGTGAAGCCGAAGGAATAGGGTGCCTTCATTCCCTCGCTCCCGAAGGCTGTCCGGAATCTCCGGGCGGCCTTTTTTGCGCCCCTATTGCTGGGCGGGCCCTGAGACCAGGCTGTAGACCCGTCCGGGCTCCGTCGGAAAGCGGACCAGGCCGGGGCCGATCTCGCCGACCTCGACGTCCCCCACGACCGAGACGGGGACATCCGTTCGAAGCACGAAGTCCCGCCCCTCGCCGGAGACGATCGTGGCGCGGCGCAGCCGGCCGTCCTTCCAGTTCACGTCGAGTTCGAAACCTCCCCGCGCCCGAACGCCGCGCACGTGACCGTCGGGCCACGCCTCCGGCAAGGCCGGCAACAGGTGGATGTGGTCCATGTGGGACTGGACGAGCATCTCGCACACGCCCGCGGCATAGCCGAAGTTGCCGTCGATCTGGAAGGGCGGGTGGGCGCAGAGCAGGTTGTCGTAAACGTTCCCGCGCAGCATCTCGGCGAGCAGCTTGTAGGCGCGGTCGCCGTCGTGGAGCCGCGCCCACATGTTGATCTTCCACGCCTTGCTCCAGCCGGTCGCGCCGTCGCCGCGGGCGTTCATCGAGACCCGTGCCGCTTCCGCCAGCTCCGGCGTCGTCAGCGGTGAGATCTGGCGGCCGGGATGCACCGCGATCAGGTGCGAAAGGTGGCGGTGACGGTTCTCCGGATCGTCGCGGTCGATCATCCACTCCTGGAGCTGGCCCCATTTCCCGACCCGCGGACCCAGCAGCCGGTCGCGCATGGCGATGGCCCTGGCCCGCTCGTCCGCGTCGATGCCGAGGATTTCCGCGGCCTCGGCGAAGTTGGACAGCAGGTCCCACGCGAGTTGCTGCTCGAAGCTCACGCCGTCCTCGGTGGGCCCGTGCTCCGGCGACCAGCCGTCCGGGGAGACCAGCACGGTCCCCTCGCCATCGGGCGACGGGATCTCGATCAGGTGATCCTCCCAGAACATGAAGAGGTCCTTGAGCACCGGGTAGGCGCGGCCCTTCAGGTAGTCCTCGTCGAGGCTGAAACGGTAGTGGTCCCAGAGGTTGTTCGCCAGCCACGAGGCGTCGCCGATCGACCAGCGGTAACTGCCCCCGCCGAAGATCCCGTTCTCGACCCGCATCGCGAAGCCGCGCTTGTCGAAATGCTCCCGGGTTTCCTCGCGGCGGACGGCCTGGATCGAATGCAGCCAGTCCGAGAAGGGCTCGAAGAACTCGCCGAGGTGGGAGGCCAGGTCGAGCACCCAGAACAGGCCGACGACGAGCAGCAGCGCCGTCGCGTAGGAGGCGGCGAACAGGTTGGCCGTGTAGCGGTCGAGCCGCCCCGCCTTGCGCAGCCGCCAGCGATTCGGCGCGGCCTTCATC
>CALGOH010000149.1 GCA_937957985.1 uncultured Verrucomicrobiae bacterium | reverse complement strand
GGAGGAGAGGGCGCCGGCCTCAACGCCATGGAAAGCCTCGAAAGCCGGCTCGACTACAAGTTCAGGAACTCGCTTCTGCTGGCGGAGGCGATGACCCACCCGAGCTTGGCCTACGAGTCCCAGCAGCCCCACTTCGACAACCAGCGGCTGGAGTTTCTCGGGGACGCGGTGCTGCAGTTGATCCTCACCGAGGACCTGTTCCGGATGTTCCCGGACTTTCCGGAAGGCAAGCTCACCAAGCTGCGTTCCCGCCTGGTGTCACGGCGTGCGCTGGCGCGCTTCGCCCTGACCATCGAGTTGGGGAGCTACGTGCTGCTCGGAAAGGGTGAGGAGGCGACCGGGGGACGGCGGCGCGTTTCGACGCTGGCGGACGCCTTCGAGGCATTGATCGGCGCGGTCTATCTCGATGCCGGCTACGAGCCTTGCCGCGAGCTGGTGCTGCGGCTTTTCCAGAAGGAGATCGAGGCACTGGCCGGCAGCCCGGAAGAGCGGAATCCGAAGGGTGAGTTGCAGGAATGCCTGCAGGCGATCGAACCGGCGCCGCCGGAGTACGAGATCCTGAGCGAGACCGGTCCGGACCATCGCAAGGTATTCACCGCCCGGGTGTCGTGGCGTGGCATCGAGCTCGCCACCGGCAAAGGCAAGAGCAAGAAGGAGGCCGAGGCCCGGGCCGCCGCCGAGGCTCTGCGCGTGCGGGTGTGGGAGACGGCGGAGCCTGTTGAATGAGGGCGGTCCGCGCTCCTCACGACCGCATCTTCGAGTAGGCGCGGAGGTAGCCGACGCACTGGGCGATTTCCGTGAAGTTGGTGTCCCAGTTGTGCTCGTACTCGATCGAGACGTTGCCGGCGAAGCCGTGCGCCCGCGCCTCGTCGAGAATGGCGACGAGGTCGATGACGCCGGTGCCGAAGGGACGGTCGTGCGTCCACTGCTCGATGCTGGCCCGGTCCTTAAGGTGGAACGAGCGAACGCGGGGCCCGACTTTCCTGACGACCTCCACGGGATCGAGTCCGGAACTGGCCCAGTGACCGACGTCGGCGCACAGGCCGAGGCGCTCGTCACGGTCGTGGACCGCCTGCCAGATCCTGTCGGGATCCCACAGCTTCGTCGGCTTCGGGTGGTTGTGGAAGCAGACCTTGAGATCGTGCTCGATGGCGAGCTTCTCGATGGTGTCGAGTGCTTCGATCGACTCGGTGGTTACGCCGTGGAGGCCGAGGGCCTTGGCAAACCCGAAGATGACGCGGGCCTTCTTTTCGTTCTTCGGGATTTCGGTCACGCCGAAATTCACCGGTTGGATTCCGTGTTTTCCGCAGTGATCGAGAATCGCGGAGACCTGAGTATCGGCCCTTGACGGATCGACTTCCTCATTACCAAGCGGTCCTCCGATCTTTTGTCCGGGAAAGATCTCGATGGCGCCCGCGCCGGCTGCCGCGGCGAGTTCGACCGCTTCGAAGAGCGTGTGCTGCTTGAATGACCAGCATTGCACCGCGATGGCGAATCCCGCCGGAGTCCATGCGTCGCCGGTCACCGGTTCGCCTTTCGAACGCAGCGAGAGCAGGACCGAGGCGGCCGGGACCACGGTGAGCAGGTTGCGGCGTTTCACGGGCTGGAATGGCCTTCGTAGTGCTCGAGCAGCAGGTCGCGGCCGAAGTCGCCGTCGAAATCGCGCCACACGGTGTGGATGTGGTTGGCGTCGTTCTGGGTGTTCGCGCACTCCAGCAGGAAGGTCGGGCCTTGTACCCGGTAGTAGAAGGCCTCGCCGAACTTCAGCGACCCGGCCCAGCCGAAGCGGATCCTGTCGATCCCGGCCTGGCGGATGGCTTTCAGGTCCGCCTCGGCCACGTCCTCGCGGTGGCGGCCGGTGTATTCGGAAATGAGTTGGACCAAGGCGTCGCGCTGCGCACCGGTCATCTCGCCCGCGGCGATGCCGACGTCGTCCAGCGGCTTGGCGACGCGTTGTTCGCGGGTGAGGATTTCGGCCGGCGGTTTCTCGCTGAAGAGGACGGCCTTCCTGCCGGACTCGATCAGCGTGACGGCGAGCGCGCGGGCGAGATCCTCTTCGGCCGCGAGCGGCCGCAGGCCCTTGTCGTCGCCCTGGCGGACCTCACGCGGATTGGCGCCCATGAACGACGGGGTCACCACGACCTCCTCGCCGAGCACGGTGACGTTGATCGACAGGTGGTGACCTTCGAAGCGCAGGCCCCATGACTGCGGATCACCGGGTTCGCCGAAGATCGAGAGGAAGTATTTCTCCGGGTCGCGGAACTCGGGTCGGTTCTCGATCGTCGCGAGCACGGCTTCCAACGAGATGATCTGCGTCGCCTTCAGCGCTCCGCTTTCGGAGAGGATGGTATTGGCCAGTGCGACGGCCGCATTCTTCTGGCCTTCGGTCATGTCCTTGAGCGGCAGGCCTTTCCGGTCCACCGGCGTGTAGTGCCAGTTGGTCCTTTCGGCATCGCCGAAATCGAAGCGGACCAGTCCGGCCTTGGCCTCGTCGAGCGTGTCGAGAAAGGCCTCGGCGGCTTCGGCGAGCTCGACGGGTGCGGGCTTCTCCTCGGCGAGAAGGGCGGGGACGAGGAGCAGGAGGACGAGCGCCGGCGCTTTCATGGTTCGGAAGGTGGGGTGACGAGTGCGAGACGAAGAATGCGGTCGTCGGAGGTGAGAAAGAGCGAGCGGTGGTCGGGACCGAAGGCGACGTTGGCGGTGGGGCGGCCGCAGAGGACCCGGCCGAGCAGTTTTCCGTCGGGCGTGAGCACGAGCAGGCCTCCGGGGCCGGTGGCGAAGACGGTCCCGTCGGGGGCCACCTTGAGCCCGTCGGTGCTGCCGGGGCCGTCGAGTGGACGGGCGTCGAGGAAGACCCGGCCGTGGCCGAGCGTGCCGTTGTCTTTCACCGGGTAGGCCATGATGCGCAGGAACGGCCGGTGGGAAACGGCGACGTAGAGCGTCTTTTCGTCGGGCGAGAAGGCGATGCCGTTGGGGCGCTCGAGATCGCGCACCAGCAGGGTGACCTCGCGGGCGGGGGTGACCCGGTAGACGCCGCAGAAGGGTAATTCGGGGTCGGCGTCCTTCGGGAGGCCGTAGGGCGGATCGGTGAAATAGATGTCGCCGTTGCGGCGGATCGCGAGATCGTTGGGCGAGTTGAAGCGCTTGCCCTCGTGGCGGTCGGCGACGGTCATCTTGCCGCCGTCCGAGGTCAGCACCGCGACGCGGCGGTCGCCGTGTTCGCAGAGGACGAGGCGGCCCCCGGGGTCGAGGGCGAGGCCGTTGGAGCCGGGCTCGCGACGGTTGCTGACAGGGCCGGTGAAGCCGCTGGGTTTCATCCAGACCTCGGCCTCCGCCATCCCCTCGGTCCAGCGGTAGATGGTGTTGCGCGGGACGTCGGAGAAGAGGAGGTGTCCGGCTTCGGGATCCCACACCGGACCCTCGGCCCAGTCGAAGCCGGTGCACAGCGTTTCGATCCGGGTGCCCGGTGCGATGATCGCGTCGAGGGCGGGATCGAGCCGTTCGATCGATTCGGCACCACGGGCGATCGGAGCACCGGCGAGAAGGACGGGAAGGACTCTCCACATGTCGGCAGGCTGCCATCCGGCCGCGAGCGGTGCCAGCGGATTCAAGCTTTGTGCTTGATCATCCGGAGGCCGGGGGACTCGATTCTCCCGATGAAACTGTTTTCCAAAGGCGCAGTCGCCCTGGCAATGGGCCTCATCGGGGTCACCGGCCTCGTGAGTTGTGGCGCGACCAAGGCCACCAAGGCATGGCTCGATGAGGACCCGGGTGCCGGTGCCGCTGTGGGTGAAGGAAGAAGCGCCCGGGAAATCGTCGCCATGCTGGGAACGCCGGAGGCGGAAAACTATCGGCCGGAGGCCCCCGAACCGGAGCCTGCTCCGGAGCCACAGGTCGAGGCCGAACCGGAAATGGCGGCCGCCGGGGAATCCAAGCCTCCGCCGTCGTCGGGAGGCGATGTCGATGTTTCGCAGCTCGACCTGAGCGGAGATTTCCCCACCGCCCACAAGGTCGAGGGCAAGGAAGGCTACGTGCTCAGCCCCTACGATGGCCGCAGGATCAATGTGAAGGGGATCCGATCCGGAAGCCTCGTCGCCGATCCGCGGTATCCGCTGGAGGAGCGGAAGTATTTCAAGATACCGTAAGCGGGACTTAGCCGAGCAGCACCACCAGCGCCGAAGTCACCGGCTCAAGCAGTAGAGAGGGAAACAGTCCGAGGACGACCAACGCGAGGGCTGGAAGGCCGATCGCGAGCCCGTGACCGGGGCAGATGTGGACTGACGCAGAATCCTCTGGCGCATCATTCACGAATGCCTGCTTGAGGACCTTGAGGTAGTAGTAGAGCGAGACGGCACTCATCACCGCGGCCAGGGTGACCAGCCAGGCGAGGCCGGAGCCGCCGCCGGTGGCGGTTTCGGCGAGGGCCTTGCTGAACAGGGCGAACTTGCCGACGAAGCCGGCCAGGGGCGGGATGCCGGCCAGCGAGGCCATGAAGACGAGCAGGGCCAGCGCCTGCAGTGGCGAGCGATGGACGAGGCCGGCGAAGGAACCGACCGAGTCGTCGCCGCGGTCGCGCTCGACCGACGCGGTCACGGCCAGCGCGCCGAGGGTGGCGAGGCCGTAGACGACGACGTAGAACAGCGCCGCGCCGGCGGCCGCCGCGCCGTTGGCGCAGAGGCCGACGAGCAGGTAGCCGCTATTGGCCACCGCTGAGTAGGCGAGCAGGCGGCGGACGCTGGTCTGGGCCAGCGCGAGGACGTTGCCGAGGACGATCGAGACCGCCGCGAGGATGGACAGCCAGACCGACCAACCACTGGCGATCTCGCCCCAGTTGGCGGAGCCGCCGGCGGCGTGGAAGCCGATCAGGAGGAAGCGCACCAGCACCACCAGGCCGACGGCCTTCGAGGCGGCGGCGACGAGTGCGACGCTGGTGGCGGGCGCGCCCTGATAGACGTCGGGCGCCCAGTAGTGGAAGGGGGCGGCGGCGAGCTTGAAGCCGAGGCCGGCCAGGATCATCGCGAGGCCGGCGAGGGCCAGCGGCGAGGTCGGGTCGGCGGCGAGGGCGGCGGCCACCTCGGGCAGGGTGGCGGCGTGCGAGAAGCCGTAGATCAGGCTGAGTCCGAACAGCAGGAAGGCGGCGGACACGCCCCCGAAGAGGAAGTATTTCAGCGAGGCTTCGGACGCGCGGGCGGTGCGCGGGAAGCCGGCCAGCAGGTAGAGCGAGAGGCTGGCGAGTTCGAGCGCGACGAAGAGGAACAGCAGGTGGTTGGTGCCGACGGTCAGGGAAAGCCCGGTGATGGCGAACAGCAGCAGCGCGTGGAACTCGCCGGGCTGGCGGATCTCGTCCTTGGCCGGTGGCAGCAGCACGGCGAGCAGGCCGAGCGCGATCACGATGCCCTTGAAGAGCCGCGCCAGCGGATCGAGGGCGAGCATCGGGGTGGCGGCGTCGCCGCCGGCCGGGACGAGGATCAGCGACACGCCTGCCAGCAGCAGTCCGAGGCAGGTCATGCTGGAAACCACGCTCAGCGGCGCGGGCTTGCCGCGCGCCTCGATCGCGAGCGAGGTGCCGAGCACGGCCAGCGCCGTGACCACCAGGATCACTTCGGGCAGCAGTTGCTGGAAAAGGGCGGAGTAGTTCACGGCAGAATCGATTGGAACAGCGGCGAGGCCAGGCCGTCGTCGATCAGCACGATCCACGGCTTCGGATAGATCCCGATCGCCAGCGAGACGGCGAGCAGCAGGACGATGGCGGTGATTTCCGGCCAGGTGAGCGGCGGCAGCTTGGGCGGCTTGGCGTCGGTCTCACCGCGCACCGGGAAGAAGGCCTTCTGCAGGGCGCGCAGCGAAAAGGCGCCGGTGATGACGATGCCGAGGATCAGCGGAATGAGCAGCAGCGGGAAGGATTCCCACAGGCCGATCGCGACCGAGATTTCGGCGACGAAGCCGCTGAAGCCGGGCAGGCCCATCGAAGCGGCGGTGGCCAGGGTGAAGGCGACCGCCGCGCCGGGCAGCGAACGCCACAGGTCGAAGCCGCGCAGCTCGGCGAGGTCGCGGGTGTGGGTGCGGGCATAGACGACCCGGCCGGCGATGCCGAACAGCAGCCCCGCGATGATGCCGTGCGAGATCATCTGCAGCGCCGCGCCGCGCAGGCCCCAGTGGGTGGCCGCGGCGAGGCCGAGCAGGACAAAGCCCATGTGGCTGACGCTCGAGTAGCCGATGACGAACTTGAGGTCCTTCTGTGACAGCGCGGTGAAGGCGCCGTAGAGGACGCCCATCACGGCCAGACCGGCGATCGCGCCGCGCCACTGGGCGAAGCCCTCGGGGAAGATCGGCATCGCGACGCACAAGGCGCCGAAGGCCCCGAGTTTCATCACCACGCCGGCGAGCAGCATCGAGGCGGCGGTGGGGGCGGCGACGTGACCGGTCGGGGCCCAGGTGTGGAAGGGCCAGACGCCGGCCAGCACCGCGAAGCCGAGGAACAGCACCGGGAAGGCCCAGGCCTGGAAGCCCGGCGAATAGTCGGCGGCGGCGAGGTGTTGGAGGTCGAAGCTGGTGCCGCCGGCCGCGGCGTAGGCCGCCGCGAGACCGACGAGGATCAGCGCGCTGGCGCCGATCGAATACATCGTCAGCTTCATCGCGCCGTATTCCTTGCGGGTCGATCCCCAGATCGCGATCAGCAGGTATTTCGGCAGGATCACGACCTCGTAGCAGACGAAGAGCAGGAAGGCGTCGCGGCTGAGGAAGACGCCGTAGACGCCGCCGATGATCGTCAGGAACAGCGAGAAGAAGGCGCGCTGCCGCTTGTCGATGTTCCAGGAAAACAGGATGCCCGCGATGGCGACGACGCCCGTTAGAAGGAGCAGGGCCAGCGAGAGTCCGTCGGCGGCCAGGTGCATGCGTGCGCCGAGGCTGGGGATCCAGTCGCGATCGAACGACCACGGGGTGGCGTCGGGGTGGGCGAGCTTGGCGACGCAGCCGACGGCGGCGGCGAGTGCGCCGACGATCGCGGCGGCCAGCGCGATGACCCGCGACAGCGCCGCGCTGCGGGCGGGCAGCAGCAGCACCAGCAGGGCACCGGCGAAGGCGGAGAGGATGGTCCAGGCGGGCGTCATGGCTTCAGGAAATCGAGCAGCCGCAGCGTGTCGGCGTTGAGAAATTGGAGCAGCACCTGCGGCCACAGGCCGGGGATGACGATCAGCGCGATCACCGGCGCGAACAGCCAGCGTTCGGAGGCCGAGAGGTCGGCCCAGTTGGAGCCGAGCTGGCCGAGCGGTCCGTGGAAGACCTTGCGGATGAGGCGCAGCAGGAAGATCGCGGTGAAGAGCAGGCCGAGCACCGACACCGCCGCCGCCCAGGGCAGCAGGCCGAAGGTGCCGTTGAAGACGAGGAACTCGCCGATGAAGCCGCTGAGTCCCGGCAGGCCGAGCGAGGCGAAGATCGCGAGGCCCATCAGGCCGCACAGCACCGGCACCCGGGCGCGCAGGCCGCCGAAGTCATCGAGTCCGCGGAGTCCGCCGGAGCGCGACTCGAGGATCGCGATGCCGAAGAACATCGCCGAGGCGATGATGCCGTGGTTGAAGGCCTGGAGGAACGCACCCGAAATCGCCGAGGAGGCCGACTCGCGGTCGCCCTGGCTGGCGACCACCGCCGCGGCGGCGAGCACGCAGTAGCCGAGGTGGTTGACCGACGAGTAGGCGAGGATGCGCTTGAGGTCCTTTTGCGCCAGCGCGGCCACCGCGCCTAACAGCACGGTCGCGACCGCCAGCGCCGCGAGCCACGGAGCGAGGGTGGCATAGACCTCGGGGAAGACCGGAAGGAAGACGCGCAGCAGGCCATAGACGCCCATCTTCGACAGCAGGCCGGTGAGGAGCATCGTGACCGGCGTCGGGGCCTCGGCGTAGGCGTCGGGCAGCCAGGCGTGGAAGGGGACGATGGGGATCTTGACCGCGAGGCCGAGCAGGACGGCGACGGCGACGGTGAGCAGCAGCGTCGGGCCGGTCAGGCCGGTGCCGGCGAAGGTCGTGGCGAGACCGGCGGCGAGTTCGCCTTTCGAGGCCATCTCGGTGAGCTGGCCGAAGTCCATCGTGTTGACCCCGATCTGCAGCGCGAGGAAGCCGAGCAGCATGCAGACGCCGCCGCCGAGGGTGACGATGAAGAAGCGCCGGGCGGCGCGGGGGGCATTCGGGCCGCCCCACAGGCGAATGAGAAGGTAGGCCGGGATCAGGGTCATTTCCCAGCCCAGGAAGAAGGGGATGAAATGCCGAGCCGTGAAAACGCCGAGGAGCATCGTTTCCATGACCAGGATCAGCGCGGCGTAGCTGCGGCTGGTGAGACCCTTTTGGATCGATACCGCCAGCACGAAGGCGGTGACCAGCGCGGTGAGCAGCAGGAACAGCCACGAGGTGCCATCGACGGCGAAGCTCAGCGTGATGCCGGCATCGGGGATCCAGTCGAGGCTCCAGTCGGCCATGAGGCCCTGGGCATTCGCGCCGCGGAAGCCGAGCAGGGCGACCAGCACGATGGGGATCAGCGACCACCAGGCGGCGAGGCGCCCTGCGGCACGATCGCCCGCACCGCGCCACGCGGCGAGAAGCGCGGCACCGGCGAGGGGAGCGAGGATGAGAGTGAGCAGCATGGCGGGATCAGAGCCAGAGGTAGAGAACGAGCAGGACGGCGACGCCGAGGCCGATGGTCCGGAGGTAGGGCTGGATACGGCCGGCCTGGGCGCGCGAGGCACCGGCGGCGCGGCGTTTCAGGCCGGAGCAGGCGCCGTCGAAGCCGGCGTTGAGGCCGCGTTCGTCGCCGGCGCCGGTCAGGCGTCCGAAGGCCTTGAGGACGGTCTCGCCGGCGGCCATGAGCGGCACCATGAGGCCGCGCTCGAGGGCGTCGATGAGCGAGGCGAGCCTCGCCAGCGGGCCGATGATGGCTTTCTGATAGAGGGCGTCGAAGCCCATCGCGTTCTCAAGGAAGCGCCACAGCGGGCCGAGCTTGCCGGACAGCGGGTCGGGCGCGCCGGAGTCGTTCGAGACGCGGCGATAGACGGCCCAGCCGGCGCCGACGCCGACGGTGACCAGTGCCAGCGAGAGGATCAGCAGGAAGATCGCCCCGTGTTCGCCGAAGGCCCCGCCGTGGAAGTGCGCGACCTCGCCGTGCAGCCACTTTTCAAACCACGGCCAGAAGGGAGTGGCGATGATCGAAAGCAGCACCGCGCCGGCGGCCAGCACGTAGAGCGGGACCAGCATCACGCTGGGGCTCTCGTGCGGATGCTCGACACCGGGCTGGCGCGGCTTTCCGAAGAAAACCAGCAGCGCCTGGCGGGTCATGTAGAAGGCGGTCAGCAGTGCGGCGGCGACGGCCAGCGCGAACGGCCCCTTGCCGCCGGGCCAGATCTCGGCGCTGTGAAGGATGGCTTCCTTGCTCCAAAAACCGGAGAACAGGAAGGGGAAGCCGGCCAGCGCCATCATGCCGATCGAGTAGGCGAGGAAGGTCCGGCGCAGCGGCTTCGACAGGCCGCCCATCTTGCGGATGTCCTGCTCACCATGGCAGCCGTGGATGACCGAGCCGGCGGAGAGGAACAGCAGCGCCTTGAAGAAGGCGTGGGCGATGAGGTGGAACATCGCCGCACCGACGCCGCCGGTGCCGAGCGCGACCATCATGAAGCCGAGTTGCGAGACGGTCGAGTAGGCGAGGATGCGCTTGAAGTCGTACTGGGCGACCGCGACCAGCGCGGCGTAGAGCGCGGTGATGCCACCGATCCAGGCGGTGGCGGTCAGGGCGGTCGTGACGTCCCCGCCGTTGGCGAAGATCGGGTGGACGCGGGCGACCAGAAAGACCCCGGCGGCGACCATCGTCGCGGCGTGGATCAGGGCGGACACCGGCGTCGGGCCCTCCATCGCGTCGGGCAGCCACGTGTGCAGGGGCACCTGGCCGGACTTGCCCATCGCGCCGACCAGCAGCAGCAGCGCCGCGGCGGCGGAAACGGTGAGGCCACCGAGCGTGGTCGTGCCGGCCAGCGAGGCCAGCGCGCCGGACTCGAGCAGGCCGTCACCGCCGTCGTAGAAGAGCAGCGTGCCGGTCTGGCGGTAGAGCCAGATCATGCCGAGGAAGAAGGCCATGTCGCCGACGCGGGTCGTGATGAAGGCCTTCTGCGCGGCGGCCGCGGCGGAGGGTTTCTCGAAGTAGAAGCCGATCAGCAGGTAGGAGGCGAGACCGACCAGTTCCCAGGCGACGAAGAGCAGCAGCAGGCTGTTGGCGAGGACGACCATCAGCATCGCGCCGCAGAACAGCGAGAGGAATCCGAAGAATCGGCCGAAGCGTTTCTCATCGGCCATGTAGCCGGTGCTGTAGATGAAGATCCACAGCGCGACGAAGGTGACCATCGCGATCATCGCCGCGGTCATCGGGTCGAGCAGCACGCCGACCTGCAGCCGGGTCGAGCCGAAGGTGAACCAATCGACGACCGTCGAGAGGCGGAAGGGACCGTCTTCTCCCGGGGTGAGCGTGCAGGCGGCGGCAAGCAGCGCGAGCACGCAGGAAAGGCCGAGCGCGCCGAGGGCGAGCTTCGAGGCGATGCGGCCGCGGGCATTCGGCAGGAACGCGATGGCGGCGGCCGCGAGCATCGGCAGCAGCGGGATCCCCCAGAGCAGGGCCGGCAGGTGCGGTGTGAGGGCTTCAGCCATGGAGCGAGTCCGGTGCGTTGAGATCGGTCGAGCGCGTGTGGCGGAAGACCATGAGGATGATGGCGAGGCCGACGGCGGCCTCGGCGGCGGCGATCGCGATGCCGAAGAGCACGAACATCGGGCCGGTGAGTTGCGGGTCCGGCGGGCCGTAGCGCCAGAAGCCGATGAAGTTGAGGTTGGCGGCGTTGAGCATCAGCTCGATGCCGACCAGCACCAGGATCGCGTTGCGCCGCGTGAGCACCGCGAACAGGCCGAGCGCGAAGAGCACGGCGGAGAGGGTCAGCAGGATGGCGAGGGGGTTCATGGAACTTTGGAGTGCGGAGGCTTGCCTCCGCTTTCGGGCTACTTGGTGGTGGGTGGGTTTTGGAAAGCAGGAGCGGGCTTGTCGGCGCTTTGCGGGGAGCCGAGCTCTTCGGTAGCTCCCAAAGCGGAGGCAAGCCTCCGCACTCCAAAGGACTTCGGTTCGCGCGCGAACAGCGCGGCGCCGAGCATCACGGCGGTGAGCAGGACGGCCACGGCGAGCACCGCCGGGGCGTGGGTGGTGAAGAGCAGCTCGCCGATCCGCTCGATCGGCAGTTCCTTCGCTTCCGCAGCCGGTTCGGCGACGTTGCGGCCGACCGCGTAGAGCAGCACCGCGACCAGCGGCAGCGTGCACAGCAGGCCGGGCAGCACCGATTTCGGGCGGCGGGCGATTTCCTCGGTCTCGTCGCGCGGGCGCGTGATCAGCAGGGCGAAGACGATCAGCACCGCGACCGCGCCGACATAGACCATGAACTGGACCAGGCCGAGAAAGCCGGCGCCGAGGGCGATGTAGAGCGCGCCGCCGAGCGACAGGGTGAGCGCCAGCAGCAGTGCCGCATGGACCGGACGCGCCTTCCACACCGCCCCGAGCGCGGCGAGGAGAATGAGCGGTGCGAGTATCAAAAGAGAGATCATGGGAGATAGGTCCTATGGGTCCTATAGGACTTATGATTCAGCGAAGCGGTAGGTGCGGTTGGCGCGGACGAGGCGCTTGTTGAAGAGGACCGTCATGATGGCGTAGGGCACCAGCAGCAGCGGCACGGTGATGACCCAGGCGAGCAGGCCGTGGTCGGCGCGCCACAGCAGCGTCCAGATGCCGGCGGCGGGAATGGTCAGCAGCGAGACCGGGATCAGGCCGAGCCAGCCGAAGCGCATCAACTGGTCCATCCGCAGGCGCGGGTAGGTCGCCCGGATCCACAGGAAGAAGAAGATGATCGCCGCGAGCTTGCCAAAGAACCAGATCCACGACGGCACGAAGTCGAGCCCGGGCAGCGGGGCCTGCCAGCCGCCGAGGAAGAGGGTCACGCCGAGCCCGGAGATGGCGAACAGCCCGAGGTATTCGCCCATGAAGAACAGGGCGTATTTGAAGCCTGAGTATTCGGTCATGTGGCCGGCGACGATTTCCGACTCACCCTCGGGCAGGTCGAAGGGGCAGCGGTTGGCCTCGGCGATGCTGGCGACGAAGAAGACCAGTCCGCCGACCAGCCCCCACGGCGTGAGGATGTTCCAGGCCGGGAGGAAGCCGAGGTGGAAGCCTCCCTGTTGGTTGACGATGTCGGGCAGCGAGAGCGTGCCGGAGACCATGATCACGGCGATGGCGGAAAGCACCAGCGGCAGCTCGTAGCTGACCATCTGCGAGATCGCCCGCATCGCGCCGAGCATCGGGAACTTCGAGCCGCTGGCCCAGCCGGCCATGAAGACCGAGAGTTCGGTTAGGGAACCGACGGCGAAGAAGAACAGCAGCCCGAGTTCCATCGGCACCGGGGTCCATTCGCGGCCGTAGGGGATCACGCCCAGCGCGAGGATGGCGGGGACGACGATCAGGATGGGGGCGAGCAGGTGGAGCAGCTTTTCGGCCTTGGCCGGGACGATGTCCTCCTTGGTCAGCATCTTGATGCCGTCGGCCACCGGCTGCAGGATCCCGAACGGGCCGGCGCGGTTCGGACCGATGCGGTTCTGGACGCGGGCGAGCGTCTTGCGCTCGATCAGCGACAGCAGCGCGAAAGCGGTCATGAAGACGCCGAGCACGACCCCGGCGGCGACTCCGGTGGCAGCCAGCGACACCAGCCAATCCGGGGCACCCCAATTCGTGAGCAGGTCCACGACCAGCCGCTGGGGCAGCAACGGCAGCCATTCTGGCGACCACAGCGAGGGTTCTTCGGCCTGGGCGAGCAAGAGCGTCATTCGGATCCCTCCTCCTTGGGTTTTTCGGCGTCGGCGGGTGGTGCGTCGGCCTTTTCCTTGGCCTTCTGCTCGGCTTCGGCCTTCGCCTTGGCGGCTTTCTCGGCATCCGCCTTTGCCTTTGCGGCGGCCTTGGCGGCCTTCTTCTCGGCTTCCTCCTTGCGCCGGGCGAGCACCTCGGACGCTTCCTTCGGGCGGAGCTTCAG
>CALGOH010000148.1 GCA_937957985.1 uncultured Verrucomicrobiae bacterium | reverse complement strand
GCGACATCCCGAATCTGGATCGGCCGATCATTTCGGTAGGCCACCACCGTGTTGGCGATGGTGTCTGGCTCGGTGGTCATGGCCAGGTTGCGCACCATGATTTCCTGGGCGCGTTCGGTGAGGAATCCGCCAGTGGTGTTCTTGACAGCCTCTGCCGCCGCATCACGAAGTTGTTCGAAGGTGATCTGGTGCAAGAGCATCCGCTGTGGATCGGGTTGCACCTGAATCTGCTTGACGCCTCCGCCCATGGACAGCACCTCGGCAACGCCGGGAATGGATTGGAGGCGACGCGCCACCGTCCAGTCGGCAATCACCCGCAAGTCGCGCGGCGACGTATTTCCCGAAGGATCCCGCAATCCGACGAGCATGATGTCGCCCATCAGTGAAGTGACGGGAGTCATGTACGGCGACACACCATCCGGAAGCGTTTCATTCACCCCCATCAGGCGTTCCTGGACGAACTGGCGGGCCTTGTAGATGTCGGTGCTCCAGTCGAACTCGACAAATATGAGGGAAAGTCCGATGTCGTTCGTGGTGCGGATGCGGTCCACCCCGGTGACACCCATGAGGGCGTTTTCCAGGGGAATGGAAACCAGCGTTTCCACCTCCTCAGGTGAATAGCCCTTCGCTTCCGTGAGCAGTGTGACGGTGGGCTTCGTAAGGTCTGGCAGGACATCCACCGGAGTTTCCAACGTCTTTTTGACGCCCATGATCAGGACGACAAGCGCACCCATGATGATGAGCCCCCGCTGGGCCAGCGAGAAGCGGATGAGTTTATCAAGCATCGCTACGACCCTCCTTGCGTTTCGAATTCCACCAAAGCTGCGCGAACAACAGCATCAGCAAAGTACTGCCCCCGGCATAGTACATCATCCAGGCGGGTGCGCCGCCGGATGCCTCCGCGCCATGATCGTGGTCATGGTCCCCACCGGCCTCTTCGGTCAGCTCCGAACCATCCTCGGCGTGCTTGTGGCCGTGGGCGGCGTCGAGAGCTTCCTTGAGAGACATACCGCCCCCGCCAGCGTACCCCAGCATGTAGGAGCCACGGGTGACAACATCATCCCCCGGGAAAACGCCTGAAAGCACCTCGATCCAGCCACCTCCCTTTTCCCCGAGTACAACCGGCGATTTCACAAAGGCATTCGGTATCTCCAGATCTTTCAGATACACCACCCTCTTGGAGGGATCTCCCTGCACCGCTTCCTCGGGCACGGAGAGAACATTTGACCGTTTGGAAACAATGATGTCGAACTCCGCGCGCATGCCCGGAGTGAGCCGCCGGTCGGTGTTTGGGACTTCAAAGATGCCTTCAATGGCGCCAGCCTCGCGGTCCGCAGTCACGCCGAAGCGCAGCAATTTGGAGGTGATGGGTTCACCGCCAAGCGCCGGAAAAGTGATGCGCGCCTGGGTTCCTGGAACAATGCCGGCAGCCATCTGCTCCGGAATCCGCGCAACGACCCACATCCGGTCGCGGTCGGAGAGATCCAGCAGTTCGGTATCCGGCTCGACCGGCTGGCCTTGCAGAACGTCCGACTCAATCACCACGCCGTCGTGCGGTGCCCGGAGTTCGATGACCGGTGGCGGATCGCCGGGTTGGCGACTCTCGACCCTGACCAGCACTTCCCCGGCCTTGACCTCGTCTCCGATAAAGGCGTTCACCTCGATGGCTCGACCAGGGATGCGAGACGAGATCGAGTGCTGGTTGCCGGGTATCTCCTCGATGCGGCCAACCGCAAAGACTGTTTGCTCGAAATCACGCTCCTCGACCATGACGGTTTCAAGCCGGAGGTTTTTGACGCCCGTTTCGTCGAGAATTACAGTGTTCGCCGCACGTTCGGGATCGAGTGGTCCCTCCGCTCCCCGGACAGCGAGGATCGCAGATGCGGCAAGTGCCGCGGCAATGATAGATGCTTTCATGTCTTGAAATAGTTTCATGGGTTGCCCAAGGCGGTTTGGTAGCGCACACGCGCCAGTTCGAAGTTTTTGAGTGCATCGAGCCGCGCCGCCGCCAATTGGAGACGCTGCTCTCTTGATCGGAGAACGGTGAGCAGATCACTTTGGCCGTTGCGCCAAGCCTGCTCGGCCACATCGGTCTGATCCGCAGCCTGGGGCAGGAGTTCGCTTTCGATTTCGCTCGCGAGTTTCGCCCACTCCAGCATCTCGGATCGCGCTGCCTCCGCTTCCAAGGCGATGCCTTGCCGTAGAGCCACCACCTCCTTGCGGCGACGTTTCGCCTTAGCTTCGGCCGCCTCGATGTTGCCTTCGTTCTTATCCCAGAAGGGCAGCGGGATCGTCACCTTCAAGCCTACGATCCCCTCCTTCGCGGCAGCCTCGGGAGCGTCCGCCACACGTTCCGCTCCCACAAAAAAGCCAGCCGTGAGATCGCCATAGCGCCGTGTCTGTTCAATGGCCACGTCCTGCTCCGCCGCGATCACGGCGAGGCGCGCGATCTCAAGGGCCGGGCGCTCGATCGGGTCAGCCCCCTCGGGCATGCGAAGACCAGGCAATCCTCCGCTGACATGCAAGGTTTCACCCGCTGACATGCCGAGCAGCGGCTTGAGGTCACCGACCGTTCTCTTCTCCTCTGCTGCAAGCTGTCGGCATTCCGTCGTGAATCGTGATGCCTCCAACCGGGCCTGCCCCGCTTCGATCACCGAGGCCTCGCCCTTTTTTGCGACCTCATCGATGAAGTCGGCAAGTTCCCGCGAAAGCGCCGTTTGCTGTTCGAGTAGCGTCTTCCGCTCGCGAACCGCCAGCACCCGGACCAAGGCCGCACGAGCCTCACCAATCAGCTGGTTCTCCACCTCCCGGATTTCGGTCTGTGCCGCCATCACGGCGGTTGCCCCTCGATCCTTTTCGAGCTTGAGACGATTGGTGACCGGGAATTTCTGGCTGAACCCGATCTCGAGTCCCCGCTCGGCAGAAGTGGTGTTGTATTGCGTCCCGATCTCCAAGTCGGGATTCTCAAGCCGACCGGCCTGCTTCATGCGGCCGACCGCTTCATCGATCGTCAGCCGCGCGGCGGCAAGATCGGGGTTCTGAGCGCGTACACGGTCTCCGACCGTGGCGAGGGTGACCACCGTTCCTGGTTCGCCGAAAAGGGGCTGAAAACCGAGAGTGATGGCACCCAGAATCATGTATTTCTGGATAGTTTGCATTTGATTTGAGCGAGGTGAAGGCACGCAGGCCAACAAAGACGGCGCATGCGTGGAGGTGCGCGGAAGCGCGGGAAACGGGCACCCGGGGAATTGTCCGGGGCACTCGTCACCTGAGAATCAGGGACGGCTCAAATCAAAGGCGGCTTGTCCTCGGACAAGACCGGAGAATCGGGCACAAGCTGGCGCTCGACCTCAATCGGGGAGCGCTTCTGGTCCGGCACAGCCACCCGGTGCCCAACAGGGCCTCCCGCAAAAAGATGCGGCGAGCCACAGGTGCATGAGTGATGATGGTGGTGTTCCCCAGGGTGATCAGGACATTCCTGCTGATCCTGGGGACAAGGAGCATCACAATCAAGGTCACTTGGATGAACATCCTTGCAACAATCCTGAAAGGCTTCGGAATGAGCTTCCGAGTCGTGAAGTCCGGAGTAGCCGGTCATTTTCCCGGAGACGGCACCCACCAGCAGGCCGACGAAAGCGCCGACCAGCAGGAATACTTTCGCCGCCGGAAACATGCGGGTGAAGAAATCCATTTTCCCTAGAACGTCAAGAAGATTTCAGCCAGCCAGAATCTGCTGCCGCCTTCCTGAGAATAGTATCCGTTGCGCCCTGTGCCAACGAACTCGATCCGATCGTCAAGTGCCCCGAGGTCCCGTTTCACCGTGGCGGTTGACTTCCTGAACTGCCCCTCGATGTCCACTCGCTTCAATTTCCTCTTGGCCGCGAGCTGCCCAAGGATCCAACACTGCCGCGCTTCCCCACTCAGGTCCTCGTCGTCTGGCTTTCGGGGCTCCTTCGCCGCCGATCAAGATCCGACTCTATCAATTCTCTTCAGTGGCCTTCGCCCTGCCCAATGCAGCCTACTCAGCTCCGCCATGCCCAAGAAAGAGCCGCTCACCTGCGAACACCAGCGCCAATCCGACGAGTGATGCCCAGATCACCGTCATGTCGGAGGAGGCCTTCACCCAGACCAGGGCTCCCAGCATGATAGCATCCAGCAGGATCGCGGTGATGACCACCGCCGGCTTCGCCTCGACCTCGTCGCGCAGATGCCGGAGCACGCCCCAGTGGATGGTGATGTCCATGATGAGGTAGAAAATCGCCCCCATCGCCGCGATCCGGCTGAGGTCGAAAAATAAGGTGAGGAGAGCCGCGAGGACGACGGTGTAAACGAGGGTGTGTTTCTGGATGCTGCCGGGCATGCCGAAGTGACTGTGCGGCACCAGTTTCATCTTGGTCAGCATCGCAAGCATGCGTGAGACCGCGAACATGCTGGCGATCACGCCGGAAACCGTGGCCACCACGGCGAAGCCGACCGTGGTCCACAGGCCCCAGTCGCCGAAGACCGGCCGCGATGCCTCCGCCAGCGCGTAATCCTTCGCCTCGACGATCCGCTCGATCCCGAGGTTGCTGCCGACGGCGAAGCAGACGAGCAGGTAGATGATCGTGCAGATCGAGATCGAGATGACGATCGCCCGCCCGACGTTCTTGTGCGGCTGTTCGATTTCGCCGCCACTGTTGGTGATCGTCGTGAATCCCTTGAAGGCAAGGATTCCCAGCGCCACGGCTCCGAGGAAGGCGCCGGGTGTCGATTGCTTCGGGGCCACCGAGATGCCCTCGAAGTCGAACCCGGCCGCCCACAGCCCGCCGATCGCCAGAACCACCAGCCCGCCGATCTTGATGAAGGCCGTGATGAACGAGAAGGTCTGGATGAACTGGTTGCCCAGGATGTTGACGATGAACGAGAAGGCCAGCAGGCCCACTCCCAGGGCCGGCACCAGCCATCCCGGATGTGCGTCCCCGAAGGGTTGCAGCACGTAGGTTCCGAAGGTCCGGGCGACCAGGCTCTGGTTGATCACCATCGAGAAGTACATCAGAAGCGCGCTCGCCCCGGTGACGGTGGACTTCGAGTAGGCCTTCTCGAGGAACATCGCGATCCCTCCCGCCGACGGGTAGGCGTTCGACATCCGCACGTAGGTGTAGGCGCTGAATCCCGACACCACCGCTGCGGCGAGGAACGCCAGCGGAAACCACGTTCCCGCCAGCTCGGCGACCTGCCCGGTGAGTGCGAAGATCCCGGCACCGATCATCACCCCGGTTCCCATCGCCACGGCACCGGGCAGCGAGATACTACCCTCCTGGTAGTCCGTGGAATGATCGTGGTCGGAGGATGAATCACTCATGCCGGTCTCAGAAGCGAAGGGTGACGCCGGCGCCGACCCCATACTTGGAGTCCCAGAGTCCGGTCAGCGAAACGTTCGGAGTCAGGAGATACGAGGTCCCGGCCTGATAGGACCAGTTCTCGCGGGTGTCGTATTCGACCTCGCCGAAGATTCCCAGCCGCGGCGTGAGCATCAGTTCCCGTTCGAGGGAAACGCGGGCCTCACCATCCGAATCGACCCACGCGGTCGACCAGAAGTTCCCGGGAAGCAGGTAGTTCACGCCGGCGATCAGGCGCTCCGATTCCACCTGCCACTCACGATTTCCCTGATAGGCACCTTCGCCATAAACGACGGCGAAGACGGGAGTGAAGCGGTTGATGTAACGGCGATACACCAGGTCGCTCTCCCATTCAACGTGCTCGACGCCGTCCCATCCGGCCTCCCAGCTGAAGGCGTAGCTGTTGAGCAGGTCACGCAGGTAGATCGTGCCCTGGGTCTCGTTGCTCAGCAGGTCGACCATCCCGTAGAGTTTGAGCGGCTTGTGATAGAGAAACTGGTCCTTGGCATCGACCGTCGCCGCGTCGGGCTCGTAGCCGTCGTATTTCACCACACGGGCCATGCCGCTATCGAGGTGGTAGAGGAGGTGGCAGTGGAAGAACCAGTCGCCGAACTCGTTCGCCTCGAATTCCAGCACGGTGGTCGTCATCGGCGGGACGTTGACGGTGTGCTTGAGTGGCGAGCGTGCCCCTTGCCCGTTGAGCACCCGGAAGAAGTGCCCGTGAAGGTGCATCGGATGGTGCATCATCGTGCGGTTGATCATGATGAAGCGCACCACCTCACCCTCGCGGATGTGCAGGTTGTCGTTCGGCGAAAGCGGTTGGTTGTTGATCGACCAGACATACTCGCCCATGTCGCCGTCGAGCGTCAGCCGGAAGACCCGCCGCGGGGCGTCCGCCGGAAGACGGGTGTCCTTCACCGCGCGCAGCATCGGGTAGGGATTCCACGGGCGCTCGGTGGACATCATCCCATCGTCGGCGAGTCGCGGGTATTGCGCGAGGTCCTCCCGCAGCAGGAAGTCATACCATGCGGGTGGGTTCTCGGTGGCGCCGCCTCCGGACGTGCCACCGTGGGAACCGTGATCCATCGGCATCCCGTGGTCCATGTCCATTCCGCCCTCCATCCGCTCGCCGTGCCAAACCCGGCCGGCGGTGCTGCCGCCATCGTCCATCCGGTCCTTTTTCATGGCTCCCATGTCCATGTTCATGCCCGGCTGGTCGAACTTCCCGGCCTCCACATCGCGGTCCGGCATGCCCATGCTGCCGCCCGGCGTGAGCGCGAAGATCTCGGGGAAGCCGAACATGTCCATCGTGTCGTAGAGGTAGGGCATCGCCATGTCCGGCGCCGGCTTGCGCTCTCCCGAGCCGATCCACAACGAGGTGTGGCCGGAGCCATCGTGCGCGGTCGAGCGGAACTCCCACAACCCCGGGCCCGGCACCCGCACCAGGACGTCGTAGGTTTCCGCAACCCCGATGAGCAGGGGCTTGTCGTACTTCACCGGTTCGACCGGTTGCCCGTCGGCGGCGACGATCGTCACCGGGCCGCCGGCCCAGCGCATGTGGAAGAAGGTCGTCGCAGAGCCGTCGATGATCCGTAGGCGAATCGTCTCGCCCGGCTTCGCCGCCAGCGTTTCCTCCTGCCTGCCGTTGGTGAGAAAGGCGTCGTAGGCGACGTCGGCCAGGTCCATCGGCGGCATCCTCATCGCCTCGCGCTTCCAAAACTCGGCGAACTTGTTCGTCTTGAACGCTCCCAGAAAGCTTTGCGAGGTGCGCTTCTGGACCCCCATGAACTCCGAACCCCGACGAAGCAGCCGCATCACCGAATCCGGTGAACGCTCGGTCCAGTCGGAGAGCACGACGACATGATCCTGGTCCTCGCCGTGATCGGCGGCCTTCGGGGTGACCACGATGGCGCCATACAAGCCGCGCTGCTCCTGCAAGGCGCTGTGCGAGTGATACCAGTAGGTTCCCTTCTGGCGGAGGCGGAACCGGTAGGTAAAGGTCTCCCCTGGTGGAATCGGCGGGAACGACACCCCCGGGACGCCGTCCATGCCCGGCGGAACCAACAATCCGTGCCAGTGGATCGAGGAGGTCGCGGAGAGCTTGTTGTGAACGACAAGCAGCGCATCGTCACCCTCGCGGAAGCGCAAGATCGGCGCCGGAATGCCACCGTTGACGGTGATGGAATCGACCGGCTTCCCGCTCAGGTTCATTTCCTGCTGCGCGATCGTCAGCTCGTATCGACGCTCGGCGGCAAGGGATGATTGGATGGCACTCAGGATCAGGATACAGGCGATGGGGAGGAGTGCGAGTCGTGTCAGGTTCATGGGTCTCTTCAATGCCGAGTTCCGAGGCCGCCACGAAGAATGGCAAGCATCTTCATACGGCGGATCGGGAGGGAGTGGTCTCTCCCCCGCTAGAATGGACGCGCAGAAACACAACCGCAAATCCAGCTAGATGCCGAAAAGCGGTGTGGATCGCGGCGGCGCGCACTCCCTTCGACGGCAAGATGCCGCCCTTCATCGGACAGACCCGGAGGCATGCTGGAGTCAGAGGGTGAGTCGGTGCACTGGGCAATGTTACCAGTGGGGGGAGATCATCGGACGACTCCAACGTGCTTGGGCACAAAGCAGACGGGGCGAAAAAACGCGCGGAAAGCAAGGGTGGTGACCGGCATTGGGGTTCTACTTGGGTGAACCGGGCGGTGTCCATGTCTGGGTCCGCCCGGTTTGCTCGAAAATCAAACCACATTGCCACCATGAAACCGACACTGATTCTCTCCACCGCGATCGTTGGGACGATTGTGGGCTCACTATCGTCGTGTGCGCTCGCACCGGGAGAGCAACAGCAGGCCTCCGCTTGCCCCGGCTGCAAGACCGTGCTTGAGGAGGTGGCGGGTGCACCCGACCCGTCCTACTCCAATCCGCAGGGAACCTATCCCAGCCGATACTACAAGCGCCACACCTGTCCCGGTTGCCAGGGAGCCCTGACCACGCTCTTCAAGGAAGGTCGGCTCGAACACTACTGCTCGAACTGCCAGAGCCAGGGCACCTCCTGTCCGGCCATTCACCCTGTCACCGATTCGTGACCACGCACGCAACCCGAAACAAATGGCCTGAATATGATCCAATCTCCAATCGATTCCAACGATGAGACCTGCGCGGTTTGCGGCAAATCAGTCGCCTGCGGTCGTGGGTATTGCCATCTCAAGCACGAGGACAGGAGCTTTGCGCTTTGCTGCCCGTTGTGCCTGGAGACGTTTCAAAAGAAGCCTGGCTACTATGCGGCCATGAGGTTTGCGGACGAAGCGCTTCATCCCCGTCGGCCGAAGTCGTAGGGATTGCGGAGCCGTGGTTCCAAGTTCCATCCTCCACGGGGCAGTTTGCCGGGTTGGAAGTGAACGCGCCCACATCCCCCGACTTCACCCCGCCCCATAACGCTCCGGATGCTCACGGAACAGCGCCGCACAGACTGGGCAGCATGCGAGGTGTTTCACGTCCGCATGCCAGAGTTCCAGATGCTCTTCGTGTTGCCCCACATGCTTGGCACACACCACGCACCGGCAGGGCGACGACGGTGACGCATCGCAGGTAGCCGGGCTCGCGATCGTCCCATCGGGTGGTCCGTGCTCTGGCCCGAATCGCAAGCGGGGCAGCTCAGCCTCAAGTCGGCGCAGGCGCCGGCTGACCTCGCGTCCCATGTTCATTTGAAGCATGGTGAAGCTCGTTGGGTCGACCTTGTAGACGGCATGCAGGGACGCGACGATCAGTTCGATGGCACGACAATCCCCGACGGCCTGCACCGACGCTGCACGTGAACAGAAGTCGATCAACTCGAGCTCGCCGAAGCAGTCTCCCGGCTCCAGTCGAGCCAGCTCGTATTCGATCCCGTCGATTGACTTGCGAACCTCCACGCTTCCATCGACCAGCACGAACATCGACATCGCCCGGTCGTTCTCGCGAAAGAAGTAATCACCCTGTCGAACTTCGACGGGCCGAGCGCTTTCCAGGATCTGCATCAAGGAACTCTCGGAGACACCGCCAAACACCGGAATGCGTTGCAGCATCTCGAGGATCCTGGCCTTCTCAAGGGTCGTGAGCATGGTGGTTCCGGAACGGGTTCAGGCGGGTGACTAGCGAGGGGCAAGGGCTTGTAGTGCGTTCGGGATCACACGCGCTTTCAGGGCTGCTAGGGCCTCGGCAATCACGAGCATGAGGGTGCTTTTGCCACGACCTGAAGCCATCGTGCAGGATGATGTTCTTCACCTTCGAGCGTGAATCGATCGCGAAGAAACGTGATCTTGAATCCGGCATTCCGAAGAACATCCGGATAGTTGTGGCTGAACGAAAACTCGTGCCCGTAAGCGTGCGAGTCCGGGTCGCCATCAAGGTCGTGATCCACCGCGATGGTTTCGGTCAGGGCGACGACGCATGGAGAAGATGTTGCGGCCAGCTCGCGGAACAACCCGAATAGGTCGCGGCGCCGGAAATACTCAAGCACCCCGCCGTTGGTGAAGATTACAGTGCCTGGGGCCGGATGCCGGATGAGCCAATGGTGGGCTTCACCGCAGTGGAAATGCAGTTCGGCCCGATTACGAAAGCGATGACGGTTTTCCTCGATCTGCGTCGCGTTCAGGTCGATCCCGTGAAACGTTTGGATGCCTTCCAGGTGCTTCATCAGGTAGTTGATAACACGGGCATCCCCGACGCCCACCTCGATCAACCTGGCCGGGCCACCCTCAAAAGACGCAACGGCCTGCCCGATTTCATCAACGATTGCCCGATGGTGCTCCAGGAAGACGGTCTCAAATCGGTGGCCGAAATGATCGAAGAATTCACGGGATCTTGGAGACGACCAGTAATCGCGGAGGAAGTCATGAAGCAGGCCGTGATCCCGCTCGGCAACAGCACGGAGAAAATAGCCATTTCGAACCAAACGTCCCAGCGTTCCCCAATCCAAACTAAACGGCTGATGCCTGACCCGCCTTGCGAGGTCCGGGCGCACGTTCATCAAGACTTTCCCGGCGAAACCGCGGAACAACCGGGATAATGGCAGGTCCGACGTGCTTCGATAGGCTTTCATAAATCTGTCGGGGAAGACGGTAACAGGCGCTCGGGGAGATGGAGAGCCAAAGTGGAAATCGACTCAGTGAGCGTGGAGGAAATGGCGACGGAGCGCAATGGACTTGGCCACATAAAACAGCACCGGGTAGAGCAACAGCTCGGCGACGAAGCTGGAGGCGAGACCGCCGATCATCGGCGCGGCCAGCCGGCGCATGGTGTCGGCGCCCGCCCCGCTGGCCCACAGCAGCGGGAACAGGCCGATGAAGGTGGTCATCACGGTCATCGTCTTGGGCCGGATCCGCTGGACCGCACCATCGTGGATGGCGTGCCACAGGTCGCTTCGGTTCTTCATTCTGCCCCGTGCCTCGAATTCGGCGAAGCTGTTGTCGAGGTAGAGCAGCATCACGAGGCCGGTCTCCGCATCGAGTCCGGCCAGGGCGATGACGCCGACCCAGACCGCCAGCGACAGGTTGTAGTCGAGGAAGTAGAGCAGCCATGCGGCGCCGACGAGGCTGAACGGCACCGCCAGCAGGACGATGCCCACCCGCAGCCAGCTCCGGGTCGCCATGTAGAGCAGCAGGATGATCGCGACCGCGGCCAGCGGCACGGCGATCATCAGGCGGGCGCGGGCGGCCTGCATGTATTCGTACTGGCCTGACCAGACGAGCGAGTAGCCGGGCGGCAGTTCGACCGAGCGGGCGACGGCCTTCTGGGCGTTCTTGACGTAGGTGCCGACGTCGATGCCGGCGATGTCGACGAAGACCCAGCTGGTCAGCCGCGCGTTCTCGCTCTTCACCATCGGCGGCCCCTTGTGGATCGCGATGTCGGCGAGCTGCCCAAGAGGCACCTGGGCTCCGGCCGGGGTCGCCACCAGCGTTTGCCGCAGGGCGTCGATGTTGTCGCGTAGTTCGTGGGGGTAGCGGACGTTTACCGGATACCGTTCAAGACCCTCGACGGTGGAGCTGACGTTCATCCCGCCGAGCGCGGACATAATCACGTCCTGCACGTCGCCCACCAGCAGGTTGTAGCGGGCGATCTCATCGCGGTTGATCCTGATGTCGAAATAGTTGCCGCCGACCGATTTCTCCGGGAACGCGCTGAGCGTGTAGGCACCGGTGCCCTCGGCGGTCTTGACGACGTTGGCGATCTCGTTCGAGAGCCCGGCGAGCGTCTTCAGGTCGGGCCCCATGACCTTGATGCCAATGGGGGTCTTGATGCCGGTCGAGAGCATGTCGATGCGGGTCTTGATCGGCATCGTCCAGGCGTTGGTCAGCCCGGGAATCTGCACCGCGTCATTGAGGCCCGGCACATGGATTTCCTCGTCGCTTTTGGGATTCGGCACCTCATAGCCGTAAACCAGCTCGTCAAGGGTGATGGGCCGCTTGTCGGAGAAGATCTTGCCCGGCAGCCACGCGGCCCAACCGGGCCAGTCCGAGTAGAATCGCTCGACCGGACGGGTGCGCCAGCGCTCCTTGTCTCGATGGAGCACGATGGTGGTCTCCAACATGCTCGGAGGGGCTGGATCGGTAGCCGTTTCCGAGCGGCCGGCCTTGCCGAAGACCGTATCGACCTCCGGAAACTGGCCGATGAGCTTGTCGGTCTGCTGCAGCAGTTCGCGGGCCTTGGTCATGCTGATCCCGGGATCGGTGGTCGGCATGTAGAGCAGGTCGCCCTCCTCGAGCGGCGGCATGAACTCGTTGCCGAGCTTGCTGAAGGGATAGAGCGTGCTCGCGATCGCTCCGGCGGCGAGAAGCACCACCAACCAGCGGTACTGCATGCAGAAGACGAAGAAAGGATGATAGGCTTTCTGCAGCAACTTGCTGACCGGGTTGCGTTCCTCGGGGTGGATCTTTTGCGGCAGGACGACCAGGCCCATGGCGACCATCCAGCCGACGACCATCCACCAACGGTAGTCCGCAAGTTGGGCCAGGGGCGCGACGGCGAGCACCAGCGCAGGCAGCCCGACCAGTCCGAGATAGACCGCGATGCGTTTCCCGCGGGTCCAGGTGGTGGGAAGCATCCGCTCCCTGATGAAATAGACCATCAGCACCGGGATGATGGTGATCGCCAGCACCGCTCCGGCGGACATCGCCAATGTCTTGGTGATGGCCAGAGGTTTGAACAGGCGGCCAGACTGCTCGCCGAGCACGAAGATGGGCAGGAAGCTGACCGTGATGATGAGAAGGCTGAAGAACAAGGTCGGGCCGACCTCAGCGGCGGCGTGACCGATCACGCCGACGCGTTCGCCGGTTTCGGGACTTCGGCCGTGCTTCTCCTTGAAGCGCTCCAGATGCTTGTGGGCGTTCTCGACCATCACGATCGAGGAATCAACCATCACGCCGATTGAGATCGCGATGCCGCCGAGGGACATGATGTTCGCATTGACCCCGAAGGCATACATGACCGTCAGGGTGGCAAGGACCCCGGTCGGCAGCACGAATGCGGCCACCAGTGCGCTGCGCGCGTGAAGCAGGAACAGGATGATGACCAGCGAGACGACGAGAATCTCCTCGGTCAGCGTGTGATAGACCGTCTCGACGGCCCGCTCGATGAGATCGCTGCGGTCGTAGGCAACGCGCACCGCCACACCGGGAGGGAGTCCGTTTTCAAGTTCGGCGAGCTTCTCCCGGGCGCGTTCGATCGTCGCCTGCGCGTTGTCCCCGAAGCGCATGACCACGGTGCCGCCGACCACCTCGCCGTCGCCGTTCCACTCGGCGATGCCACGGCGGATCTCGGGACCGATCCGCACCTCCGCGATGTCGGCGAGGTAAATCGGCGCGCCCTGCTCGTTGATGCCCAGCGCGATCTTGCGCAACTCTTCGAGGGCCCTTTCGGAGCGGACGTTCTCGATCGAACGGCCGGCCTCGCGTGCCTCCGCGATTTCCCGGTCATCGAGTCCCCCCAGGTAGCCGAGCCCACGGACCATGTATTCGGTCTCGCTCTGTTCGATCAACCGGCCGCCGACGTCCACGTTCGAGCGTTGGATGGCCATCTTGACCTTCTGCAGGGGGATGTCGTAGGCCTGCAGCTTCACCGGATCGACCACCACCTGATACTGCTTGACGAAGCCGCCGACGGGGGCGACCTCGCTGACGCCCTCGACCGCAGTCATTTCGTAGCGCAGGTACCAGTCCTGCAATCCGCGCAGGTCGGACAGGTCCTGCTGCGGGTGGGTCAGAGGTTTGCCGTCGAGCGGACAGGCGTCGAAGCCGGGCTTGATCTCGAGTGGCGTCACCCGCCCCCGGGCGTCGACCGGAACCATTTCCAGCGAGTCGTAGCGCCGGTTTTCCTGGCGATCCACATAGACGACCTCGGGTTCGGGGAAGATCCGCTGGTGCTCGAGGCGCTCGCGGATCTTCGGATCATCGGGCGCATCATCGGGACTGGCGTACCATTCGCCACTCTCGGGATCGTACCAGAGGCCCTCGGGATGATCCTCGCAGTAGGGGCCGGTGGTCAGCACATACTGGAAGATCCAGCCGACACCGGTCGCGTCCGGTCCGAGTTGTGGACTCGCACCTTGCGGAAGTCGGGACGAGACGGTGTTGAGCTGTTCGAGCACCCGGGACCGCGCCCAGTAAAGATCGGTGCCGTCCTCGAAAATGATATAGACGAACGAGCTGCCGAACATGCTGTAGCCGCGCACGACCTTGGCATAGGGCACGGCCAACATGGCCGTCGTCAGCGGATAGGTGACCTGGTCCTCGACGATCTGGGGAGCCTGACCCGGGTATTCGGTGCGGATGACGACCTGCACGTCGGACAGGTCGGGGATCGCGTCGATGGTGATGTTTTTCGCCGACCAGATGCCGCCGGCGATCAGGAACGCCGTCAGCAACAGCACCATGGGGCGGTTGTGAACGCACCATTTGATGAGCTTGGAGATCATGGGTCTTTACTGGTCGGGTTGTCCCTTGTCGCCGGAGTCCGATCCGAGGTCGGCCTTGATGCTTCCGCATTCGAGCATCGAGGGATCGTAGGGGTTTCGGATTTGCTCCGAGGCCTGCAGCCAGTTCTTCTTCACCATCGGGCAGTAGGCCTGATAGAGAACCGGGACGGCGTCGGCACCCGGCGGATGCCTGCGAACCAGCGCCAGCAGTGCCTCGGAAAGGTCGGCGAAACCGTCGCGGAAGGACTTGATGTCCGATACCTCGATCGACGCACGATCCCGCACCGAAGCCGCTTCGGCCGCCAAGGTTCCGTCATCGGTGTCCGCGAGGATCCCGGCCTGTTCACGGATGCGGGTGAGATCGTCGGTGGAATCCTTCCAGCGGTCCTCCGTCAGTGACTGCTGGATCGCGAGATAGCGGCGGACGATTTCGTCGACCGCCGACTGGTCCGCGGGCGGCAGCGGGACGGGTTCGGGCGACTCCGGAGGAGTCGTGACGGACTCGTCCGTCGTCGTGGAGGCGGCCGCTCCGGTGACCGGGAGCGCCTTGCGCTCGTCGAAGCACTCCAGCATGGTCGATCCGAAATACGGGTTTCGTACGTCGCCAGCGGCCTGCAACCAGATCGTGCCGCCTTGGTCGTTGCGATACATCGGGCAGTGGAGCACCTGAATCTCGCGGTCGAAGGCGGGCGGCACGCCGGTCGCCATCAGCAACGACTCGAAGCCGGTACTGACTTCGGCGAAATCGAGCCGCGCGGCGGCGATGTCCTCCGCCTTCGCCAGCTTGAAGGCCCCGGACCGGGCGCCGGCGAGGGTTTCCAGGTGCTTGTGCCAGAAATGCGGCTCGTCCGGAACCTCCAGCTTCGCCAGCTCGTCGAGGTTCCGGGCCAGCAGCTCGGCTGCCTTGGCGACTCCGGCGGTATCGTCCGAGGCAAGCGTGTCGGAGATCGCCAGGTAGTGCTCGAGCGCGGCGGTAAGCTTGTCGGCCACCGGGACGGGGAGTTGCTTGAGTTCGCTGGTCCCGGCGACCTCGGCGGTGACCTGCTGATCGGCCGCCATGTCGCCGCGAATCATCTTCGCCAGCGCCGCGCGGATCTTCGCTTCCGAATCGATCAGGAACTGTCCGGAAGTGACGACCATTTCGCCGGGCTTGAGGCCGGATAGCACCTCCATCATGCCCTCGCCGGTGGACACTCCGAGCTTCAGTTGGCGGGGCTCGAATTTGCCCTCACCATTGCTGACAAAGGCAACCTGCCGCTCACCGGTGTCGATCACCGCCGAGCGGGGAACGAGCGTCTTTTCAGCGGCGAGCGTGTTGGACAACTGGACGTTGGCGAACATCCCGGGCTTGAGCAGATTGCCGGGATTCTCGAACTCGAGGCGAACCTGGACCTCACGGGTCTTTTCCTCGAGGTAAGGGTAGATGTAGATGACCTCACCCTCGAAGGTTTGGCCCGGGATGTAGGGCAGGCTCATGGAGGCCTTCATGCCCGTCTCGACGTAGGGCAACTGGTATTCGTAGAGGGTGACCAGCACCCAGACCTTCGACAGGTCGGCGATGCGATAGACCTGCATGCCCGGATCGACCTTCATGCCTTCGTTGGCGTGCTTGGCGATCACCGCGCCTTTGTACGGGCTGCGGATGGTCATCGTCTTGGCCGGTTCGCCATCCTTGCGCAGCTCGGCGAGCTGCTGGTCGGTGATGTCGTAGTATTCCAGTCGGGTTCGCGCGGACTGGAACATCTGTTCGTTGGCTTCGCCGCGTTCGCGACCCTTCCATGCGAGGAGATACTCCTTCTGGGCCGAGAAGAGCTGTGGGGAATACAGCTCGAAGAGGGGATCGCCCTCCTCGACAGGAGCGCCGAGGAAATCAAGGTGCAACTTCTCGATCCAGCCGGCGATCTTGACGTTGATGTCGCGAACGGCGCGCTCGTTGTAATCGACGGTGCCGACCGTTCGGATGGTCTTCGTCAGCGGCCCCCGGACCACGGGTTCGACGCGAACGCCCATGTTCTGAACGACGACGGGGTCGATCGTGACGTCGCCGCTGAACTTCGATGGGTCGATCGGCGTGAGGGCCATGTGGCAGATCGGGCAGTCCCCCGGCGCCGGGAGGATGACCCACGGGTGCATGCCGCAGGTGTAGTACTGGACCGCGCCGGATTCGCCAGTGACCGCCACGGCATCCGCCTGGTGGTCGTGTCCGAATCCGATCCAGTGGCCGACCGTGGTCAAGGTGCCCCTCACCGGTCTGGCGAGGCCCGCGCCGATCAGGATCGCAACGATGGCAATGGTCCCGAAAAGGAGCAGCTTTCGCCACGAGATCGCTTGGGGAATATCGGATGGTTTCATGGTATCACTTGCGTTCGTTGAAGGTGTCCAGCGCTGCCGCGGCCCTCAGGGAGGCGTCCGCCTTGCCGAGTTGGGTGCGTGCGGCGGCGAGCTGGAGCTTGTAGGTGAGAAGGCTCCGCCAGGTGTCGATGAGATCATTGAACGGGGCCTGATCGGCGGTGTAGCTGGCGAGCGTGACCTGATGGGCTTGCTCCCCATCGGGGACCAGCCTCGACTCGAACAAGCCGATGATCTCGCGGGCGGCGCTGGCACGGTTCCATGCGTCCTCGATGCGGTATCTCAGGTCCGCCCGTGTGGCATCCACCAGCGCCTCGGTTTCACGCAGACCGGACTCCGCTTCCCGGATCATGGCTTTGCGGGGCTCCTGCCACAGCGGAATGTTGAACCCCAGGGTGCCATAGATCTGGTCGCGGCCGTTCGACACCCGGGACAAACCCGAGGAACTGATCGACGCACCGGCGATCCCGAGCGTCAGGTCCGGAAACTTCTCAAGCTCGGCGCGGGCGAGGCGGTGCTGGTAGGCTTGGTTGCGGAGGGTGGCCGCCTGGATCTCGGGGTGGCGTTCGGCGGCACGGGAAAGTAGGGAATCGAGGGTGCCCGTTCCTGGCAATGCCGTGGCTCGCGCGGCGGGCAGGGCTGCGCCGGCGGGGCGGTCTAGCAATGAGTTCAGTCTCGCCCGCGCGGTGCCGGTCATGCGGCGGGCTTCGGCCAAGTCGCTGTCAAGTTGCGTCGCCTCGTTCGCCAGACGCAACTGGTCGGCCTGATCCCCGGTGCCGGCCGCCACCCGGGCGGCGGCCGATTGAATCATTGCATCAAGGAGTTTTCGACTCTCCCGGGTGATGCGATCGGATTCGGAGGAGAGGTAGTAGTCCCACCACGCGGAACGGACCTGTTCGACAACCTTCAGCTTCATCGCCTCCAAGTCGCGCAGCGCGGCATCGGCCTCGCGGGTGGAAGCCGCCGCAGCTTCGCGCCTTTTGCCGGGAAACGGGACCTTTTGCTTGATACCTCCCATGGCCTCCATGCGACCCGCGGCCGTCTCGGCCATCGACCCCAACGCGGCGATTTCCACCATCGGGTCGGGAAGGGTTGCATCCTGGGGCGGCTTCTGTGCGAGTCGGTCGGCTTTGGCCTGCAGTTCCCGAAGAGACGGATTGCGGGCCAATGCGAGGCGGACGAGATCCTCAGGTCCGGCGCTCGCCGGGATGGTATCGATCCTCGGAAGGGTGGTCGAAGCGCTCCAAACCGGCTCCGATACTTTCCGGTCGGATGGGCTGGCGCAGCCCAACAGGGCCAGGAAGGCGATGCAGGAGGTCAGGCGGTACATCGGGAGGATCATTGCGAATTCGCGTTGCGGAGAAGATGGATGAGGGAGGATTCGAGGGCCGGGGGCGGCTTACGCCCGGTGGCGAAGAACCACCGGGCGGTGCTGGAGATGGATCGATCTCAGCGGCTGCGGAAGACTCCCTTGCCGGGAGGCCCCGTCCGCTTGAGAACCGTGTGGCTTCCATCGTGCGCCTTGGCCGACTCGACTCCGTGCCGGTGAGGGTACTTCTCGATGATGTGTTTGCCTCGCGGAGCGGCCCAGATCGGGCCGGAGAGGAGGAGCGACAAGGTCGCGGTAATCAGGGCGATGCTTCGGTTCGTTTTCATGGGTTGGTGTTGCTGTGTGTCTTCCGGCTTTCGTCCCCCCTTGGATCCGGCCTTGAGGGCGACGATGCCCGGCTACGCAGAGTTCCACACCGCCGGCATGGAAAACCCTTGAGAAACTTTCAGGGAAGTTTGGCAGCCCTCGATCCAAGTTGAGCAAGGGGCTCCAGGAACCGGTCACCATGCTCAAGCGGATTCAGTTTCACGGTGGCCAATCTTGTCCAGAGCTCCCCTGTCCACCGAGGATCCCCCGGACCCTTGGTTTTCCCGAGGGTTCGGGGCGGCTCCGGGGTTTCACCCAACAGGCGGCCTCCATTTTGGTCGTCCTGTCAAACACACGATCAGTATCATGAAGACAAATCGCATTATCCCACTCAGCATCGCCGCTCTCCTCTTGGGGGCGACTTCATCCTTCGCCGAGGAAGGACACCACGGCCATTCGACCGCCATGCACGAGGATCATGCCAAGCACATGCTCGAAGGCTACTCGGTCGTCGCCGAAGCGCTCTACAAGGATGACTTGGAAGCGGCTAAGAAGGCCGCGGCCGGCATGGTCAAGCACGATCCCGACAGCTCGCTGGCGAAGCCCGGGCAGGCCATCGCCGGCAGCAAGGACCTCGCCGAAGCACGCAAGCACTTCGGGGAACTCAGCGAAGCGGCGATCCCGGTCGCGAAACATGAGAAGATGATGCACGTGGCGCACTGTCCGATGGCGATGGGCGGCAAGGGGGCCGACTGGCTCCAGAAATCGGACGATGAGATCCAAAATCCGTACATGGGCAAGAAGATGCCTCACTGCGGGAAGTTCAAGGAGTGACATTTCTCCTTCGGTGATCCGGCGGTTTAGCTTCACCGGGTCACCGTTCGTCCATCAAGGTCGTCTTTTCCCGTCCGCGGTGGAGGACGCCTTGCCGCACCGCACGGATTCATGAATCGGGAGCGCCATCAACGTGCCGGCAACAAACCCGGTCAGTTCACGGAACTCCGCCGCCGGATCCTCGCGACCTATGTTTTCGGGGGAGCACTATTGGGGTATTTCATACTCCACCCGGCAAGCATGGTGGTTGGCGGCTGGGCGGCGGATTCACCGCTTCGCTCACGCGCCTTACCGGACGCGCTGCGGGCCTTTCATCCGGCCATGGGCCTGATGAGCGGCTTCTTCGTCTTGGTGGGTGCGGCAATGGGTCTCGTCGCCGGCGCTTACGCCAAGGCGCTATGCCGGCGCAGCGCGTTGCTGGCGCGACAGCAGAAGGCACTCGGCCGGGACCTTGAAGCACTGCTCCGGGCCGGAGAGAGCGAAACCGTGGAGTTCAAGTCCACCCTGCGTTGGGACCGCGGGCTCAAACGGGTCAACCGTGACCTAGAACACTCGGTGATCAAGTCGATCGCCGGCTTCATGAACGGCCAGGGAGGCACGCTGGTGATCGGCGTGGACGATCAGGGCACACCAGTCGGAATCGAGCGGGACTGGTCGACACTCAAGCGGCCGAACGAGGACGGATTCGAACAGCGGGTCATGCGTCTGGTCGGAGACCGGATCGGCTGCAGATACTGCCCCCACGTGCACGTCCTGTTCCATTCCCTGGAGCGCCGTCGGATCTGCAGGGTCCACGTCGATCCGGCCGCGGAGCCGGCCTATGTTCACAGCGGAAATGACACGCAATTCTTCCTCAGAGCCGGGAATGGAACCCGGCAACTCGATGTCGAGGAGGCCGCCCACTACATCTCGCGCCGCTGGGTACGATAGAGCCGTCGCAACGGCATCTCAGACACGCAGGAAGCCGTTGCATCCTCCCTGTCGGCGCAAATGTCGAAAAAGGCCAAGGGATAAGCGTCACACCGGGGTTTCACTTGTCGCCGCCCTTTGATTTCGGGCGGCATGAAACCAAACGAATCGACACCATGAACCACACCCTCGCCCTCACCCTCGCCATCGCCGGAACTGCGCTCGCAGCGCCAGCCGTCAATGCCCAGTGCTGCGCCGGCAAAAACACCGCGATGCCGTCGGGTTGCCCGATGAATGGGGCAACCTCCCCGAGTCCGGCCCCGGCCGCGAAGGCACCCGCCACGGTTTCCGACTGGCGCCTCGAAGACTATGCCACGATCGGCGACGCACTCTACAAGGACGATCTCAAGGCGGCGGGGAAGGCCGCCGCCGGACTGGCCGCATACGACAAGGCCGGCTCCATGGCCAAACCGGCCCGCGCCATTGCCGAAAGCAAGGACCTCACCGAGGCGCGCCGATACTTCAAGGAACTCACCACCGTCGCCGTGCCCGTCGCGAAACAGCAGAACGTGATGTACCTGGCGCACTGTCCGATGGCCCTGAACAATCAGGGGGCCGACTGGCTCCAGCGATCGAACGACGAAATCCGGAACCCCTACATGGGCCAAAAGATGGCACATTGCGGCGGATTCCGAAATTGAAGCCTGTTGGAACCGAACGAGACGGTGCGGTGGTTGCCATTCCACCGGACCGTCGAGTTTTCTGGTCCGGCGATGAATGATTCATGATCCCCGGAAGCCGCTTCACCACAAGCCTCCCGCGATTCGTCCGCACCGCCGGCGTGGTGTTCGCGATGCTCCTGATTCCGGTCGCCGCCCACGAGGGCCACGACTTAGGAAATTTCTCGACGGTCGAGAACTCTTCTTCTGTCACCGACGATGCAGGAGAAGCAGCATCATCCGTCGAGGACGAAGCAAAGGCCGATTTCCTCGCGCCCGGATCCCCGAGCTACAAGGCCGTCCGATACGCCGGAAAGTTCCACCTGCTGGCCCTTCACTTCCCGATTTCCTTCCTGCTGGCCGCGATGGTCGCACAGTGGTTCGTGGTCGTCCGCGGATCGGGCCGAACGGTCGTCCGGGTGCTCCTCTGGTGCGGGACCACGGGCGCGATGATCGCCGCCGTCCTTGGATGGATGCATGCCTATGACTCGGTGTACTTCGGCGAGGATGCGCGGATTCTCGAATGGCACCGCTGGCTGGGCACCGCGACGGCTGCCGTGTCCGTGTTGACGCTGCCTCTTCGCAGCCGACTCGGACCGAAGACGCTGGCCGTCGCCCTGACGATCTGTGGTCTGCTGGTCGGTGCCGCGGGCCATTTCGGCGGCAGCCTGGTGCACGGACCGGACTACCTGTTCACCTTTTGAAGACACCCGAGCTGCCAGCGCATCCCAGCCTTCCGAGGTTGGAGCCGGTCACCCGGGACCGTTCCTCGCGGCTAGCGAATCCCGAAACCCCGGCATTGAAGAACTCCGGGAAGGCTCCCCGACGACCGCTCCTGCTGGGAGGCGGCAACCACGAACACCCAATCGGGGGCGGCGCGGCATGAGCCGACGACCGGCACCTCTCTCGGTGCCCTGAATCTCCGAGGTCTCGCTTCGATGACAAGCTCGCGGCGCTCCCTCACCCAAACGCAGGACTGAAGTGGGACAGGGCCCTTCGCTGCTCGACCTGAAGCAGTCAGGGCCTCACCGGCCCAATCAATCACCCGGTTTCAGAAACAACCGGCGACTTCTGCTGAAGTCGCGCGGGCAAGGCCTGAAGCGATAACGCCGCAGCCTCCCCCGGGGCTGCGGCGTCCGCTTGCGGTCGGCCTCTCTTTCAGTCCACCGTCTCCCCCCGGTTTTCCTCAAGCCACCGCTTGCGAGCTTCCAAAACTTCACGCATGTCAGCCAGCTCGGCCTGCCGCCGACGGAGTTCGAGATGCTTGGCGGAGATCTCGCGCAGGTCGCCCTGCACATCGTCCAGCGCGTCATTCACCGCATCCTCGATCTCTCGGGCCAGGTCGCGGCCAATCTCCGTGGTTGCAGGCTGCTCAACGCCCAGTAACTCGTTCTTCTGACGTTGCCTGCGTTCAAGCATCGAGCGATGGGACTCGAGTTCGGCTTGGAGGACCCGTTGCTCAAGCCCGGAGAGATCCGGTTCCTCGAGCAAATGCCGGGCACGCCGGATGTTGGCGGTGCAGCGCTCGATCGCCCGATCAAGCACGCCGATCATCTGCTTCCGTTGCTTGCGGTCGAGCGTGCGATTGCGCCGGTTCTGCCTCCACTCGTCGCTGATCTCAACCGTTTCTTCATACCATCCGTAGCCTCCGGTCACGTATCCGGCCCCTCCGACCTGCTCGTACTTCTCCACATTCTCGTCCCGGGCGAACGACCGCGAAAGTTCGACCATGTGGGACAGGTGCCGGTCGGTTTCGGCATTGAAATAATCGATCTCGGCACGCACATCCTCCACCGGTCGCTCCGCCGCGCCAGACCTGAGCTTGCGTTCAAGAGCATCGCGCTTCGCGATGAACGTCTCGACGGTCGTCTTGAGCTTGTCCATCAATTCCAGCTTGGCCTGGCCGACGCGGTATCGAGAGCGGGGCGAATCCGTCACCTGGGCAAGTTGATCCACGAGGCGTCCAAGTTTTGCATCAACTCGGCGATGCACTGCCATGATCTCCTCGCCCAGTTCGGCGAGTTGCCGGTCACGGTCATCAATTCTTGATTCGAGGAGTTCGACCGAACGTTGGCGAGCTTCCAGATCGATGCGGGGTTCCTCGGCCGAAGCAAGACTCGTGACGAGCGTGGCGAGAAGGAGTATGAGAGGAAATGGGGTCGTCATGGTGGCTCTTGGTTTGGGAAAACAGGGGTCGTCGTTTCGAGCCCCCTGTCTTGATTAAACCCGCACACGTCCCTGCCCCTTGAATTATTCGGCAAGCCCTCCAAATTCGATTTGAGGGGCGGCTGCAAATCCCGCGCTCGCAGGGGTTTCCCACGCGAGGCCACCGCTTAGCCGAGCTGTTCTTTCAGGATTTGCCGGGCACGGTAGATTCGCGTTTCCACGGCCTTGGACGAGCAGCCCGCGAGTCCGGCGATCTCGACGTAACTCATCCCCTCATAGACAAAGAGCGAGATCGCCTCGCGCAGGTCGTGTGGAAGCGCCCGAAGTGCCTCGCGGACCTCGCGGTAGCGCTCGGCGGAATCGGCGTGCTCGTCGGGCGTCTGTCCGGGATCGCAGGCCTCGGACACCAGTGGCCGGCCGTCCTCGGCCGTGGCATCGATCGACAAGGTCGGATGCCTCGATTTCCAGCGAGCATGGTTTCGGGCCAGGTTCGCGGCGATCGAGAAGAGGTAGGTGCTGAACGCCCCCTTCGGTCGGTAGCGGTTCCGTGCCTTGTAGAGCCGGACGAATGCCTCCTGGGTGAGGTCGATCGCCACCTCCCGTTGCCCGGTCATGTTCATCAGGAAGCCGTTCAGTCGCGCACTCCAGCGATCCATCAGGGTGTTGAGGGCAAGGTCATCGCCCGATGCCAGCCGCTGCATCAACTGAATGTCGTCATCTTCTTCAGCGTTCATGGACGCCCTCCGGCTCGCTGTGGCTGAAGTCGAGCGCATACGGCAGCATGGTCTCAAGGTAGCGCTTCGCCTGATTATTATCCAGCACGGCGGCGGTCTGGTAGAGATGTTCGAGCATAGCCTGCTGGCACTCGGCGTGGATGCGAGCGTGATCCTCGATGGCGGCCTTCAACTCCGGCGACACGTCGCGGCGCCCGCGCGAGGCTGCGTCGAGGCGCTCGTGGGCCTCGTGAATGCGGTGGCACATCTCGGCGCACTTCGGGCGGTAGCCGACGTGAAGCTCACGGACCTTCGCGAACTGTGCGTCGCTCAGATCGAGTTCACTGCGCAACCACCCGAGTTCGGGCATGTCGTCGAGCAGCACTAGGTGGCTGCGCTCGATCTTGTGGGAACGCGTGGCGACGAAAGCCGCCGCCCCACAGGCCAGGGCGAAGATCAGGATCGCGCCGCCCCATGCAACGCGCTTCTTCATGGTTCGCCGTGGTTGAGGAATGGGCTGATCGACTCGGCGTAGCTCTGCTGCGCGTCCTGCGGAGGTTGCACGCTTGCCGCGCCCAGGAAGACACCGGCGAGCACGGTGAACACCACGCTGGCGGTCGCCGGCACCGGCCGAACCAGCAATGCGAGGAAGTGCCGCCACCTGCCAGCGAGCGAACGCTCCTCGGCGACGGCGATCCGCCTCCAGACCTCGCTGCGGAAATGTCCCGGCAGCCCGGCATCATCGGCCGAGTCCCGGAGTAGTTGGTCAAGTTGGTCGTCGTTCATGACTTGGGCTGGATATTGATCGGGATTGCTAGAAACCGCGCATTCCGCCGACGATCTTTCAGCACGTTTCGGGGACGCGGTCGACGGTAATACCCCGGCCGCGGCTGAAACCCTTGAAGTTCATGCCACGCAAGCAAGAGCCTTGATCATTTGCAAAAAAACCTGAGGGGCTGGCAGCGGTCCGGGGTTGCACGTTTTGGGAGGGGGTGAACGAGCGACCCATCCAATGAACCATCCAGCTCGAACAAACAGAAGGAAACAAGAACCATGAAGACTATGACCAAAGCCATCACCGCCCTCGCCCTGAGCTTGGGCCTTTTCGGAATCGCCCAGGCGGCGCCGCCCGGCAAGGGAGGACCGTTCAAGGGCACGTCCAAGGTGGAGCGGATCAGCTCGATGAAACCCGGTGAACGCTACGTGTTGGTCTGCACCGATTGCAGAAGCGCCACGGTCGGAGAGATCGCCAGTGCCGAGGATGCCGAAAAGCTCTGCCACAATGGCGGAACCATCCACTGCGATGGCTGCAAGAAGGACGTCACCATCAAGCGCGTCGGTCCTCCCGGCAAGCAGCATGCAGCCGGCACTGAAGTGAAATACCTCAACAGCGAAGGCAAGGAGTGCATGTTGCTGATCCCGTTGAAGGAATAATCAGCGCACGGAGCGCCTGTCGGGACGGCGAGGCATTCGGCTGTATGGTTGGAATGCCTCGCTCGTCCCGCTCCCGGCGAGCCTCCCTCACCCGGCCCCCAATCCCAACTTCCCAAAGCCATGCACGGAACCGATTCCAGCGCCTGGGCCTACGGCATGTGGCCGGTGGTCGTTTTCAACGCCCTGCTCATCCTCGGATTCGCGATCAGCTTCGTGACCCCGAAGAGACGCGCCGAGTGGCGCAGCATGGGCCTCTTCATCGGCTTCGTCGTGGCTCTCTTCACCGAGATGTATGGCCTGCCGCTGACGATCTACTTCCTGACCCAGTGGTTCGGCGCCTCCTATCCGGTCCTGAACCCCTTCTCGCATGCGCACGGACACCTGTGGCTGGTCTGGCTGGGCCTCGCCGATTCCGCCGCAGCGATGAGCGTGCTCCACCTTCTCAGCAACGGCATCATCATCCTCGGATTCTACCTTCTCTACCAGGGATGGAAACTCATCTATCATTCGGATGGCCGACTGGTGACCGAGGGCATCTACGCCCGCCTGCGGCATCCGCAGTACTCGGGCCTCTTCCTGATCACCGTCGGTTTCCTGATCCAATGGCCGACCCTGGTCACCCTGCTGATGTGGCCGATCCTGATCTACGCCTACTACCGTCTCGCCATGCGCGAGGAGGCCGAGGTCAGCCGGAAGTATCCGGAGCAGTATGCCGCCTATCGGGCGAGAGTCCCCGGTTTCGTCCCCCGGTTTTCCCAAAATCGAAAGGAGTGTGAGACATGAAACATATGCTTTGGATGACGATCGGCTGCATCCTGCCGGTTGTCCTGATCTTCCTGCTCCCCGCGTTCGGAGTGAGCAGCAACGTCACCCTGGTGATCTTCATCGTGCTGATGTTTGCCTGCCACCTCTTCATGCCGGGCCATCACCACCACGGAGGAAAAGACGATGAACCTTCAGACCATGAGCATCATTAGTCCTCGCCGCCTGGGACTGGCCTTTGGATTCACCGGGGTCCTGTTCTATCTCGGCTGCATCCTGACCATGATGACCGCACCGCGGGAGCAGCAGGTCCTGTTCTTCAACAGCCTGCTCCACGGGCTCGACGTCGAACCGATCCTGCGCTCGGGCGTGACGGCGGGCGAAGTATTGTTGGGAATCATCTCCACCTTTGTGCTTGGATGGTTCTCCGGGGCGATGATCGCGGGATTCTACAACCTGGCCTCAACACGGAAGGCGGGATGAACAGGAAGCACAACGTGGGACCAAAGGACACCGCGGGAGCCCGCGTGCTTCTCCGCCCCGGACATGCGCTGCTGCTGCTCGGGGTCATCGCCGCCGGAGCCATCTGCTATCCTGCGATCAAGGTCGGCCTGGAATCGGCTCCGGCGTGGCGCTTCGCGGGTCTGAGAACCCTGCTCGGCGGTCTGTTCCTGCTGGCGCTTCTGGCGGCATTCAAACGTCCGCTGTGGCCACGACGTGAGCTTGCACGCTGGATCGTTCCGCTCGGGCTCCTGGCCACGACCCTGACCTTCGGGTCGATGTTTCTCAGTCCGGCCTTCACCGGAGCCGGAATCGGCGCGATCCTTGGGAACATGCAGCCGCTCGGTGTGGTCGTGCTCGCGGCGGCATTTCTCGGGGAGAGACTCAATACCCGGAAGATCATTGCACTGGCGCTCGGGGTGGGCGGCATCGTGCTGATCGCAGGTCCGCTGGTCGTCGAAGGAAACGCGCGCGAGCTGACCGGGACCATGCTGGCCGCACTTTCTTCCATGGGTGCCGCTGGCGCCAGCGTGCTGATGAAGCGCCTATCGCCGGGCACCGATTTGCTCGCGCTGAGCGCCTGGCAGTTGATCGCTGGCAGCCTTCCTTTGCTGGCCCTTTCCGCCGTGGCCGAGAGGGAGGCCCCCATCTCGTGGAGTCCTTCCTTTGTCGCTCTGTTGGTCCTGCTCGCCCTGACAGGAACGGCGCTGGCGACGGCAGGCTGGTTCTGGCTCTTGCAGCACTACGAGGCCGGTCCGCTGTCGCTCTATCTCTTCCTCGCCCCCGTGTTCGGCCTGCTGATCGCGCTCGTGTTTCGTGGCGAAACCCTGAGTCGAAGCGAAACCGCGGGTATTCTTCTGATCCTGACCGGCCTCGGTGCCAGCGCGCTGTGGCGCCCATCCCGAATCCAATGACTGCCGTGAAACTGCCCAGAATGAAGTCCAAAATCCGCAACGAACGTGTGGAGATCGCGGCGCAGGATCCAGTGGAACTCGGCGGCCAATTCTAATACGAGACGAACATCATGAACTCGAAAGATCACGACCATTCAAATCATCACGAGCCGGGGAGCGCGGAGGCGCATGAAGAGTGCAGCCATCACGGGCCCGCCCATCCGGAAGAGAAGAAGCATCCGGCAGCAACTGGCAAGTACACGTGCCCGATGCATCCGGAGGTCGTGTCGGACAAACCGGGTGACTGCCCGAAGTGCGGCATGGCGCTGGAACGCGTGACGCCAGCCGCGCCGGAAGCGAAGACCATCTACACCTGTCCGATGCACCCGGAGATCGAGCAGGACCACCCTGGGGATTGCCCGAAGTGCGGAATGCCGCTCGAACCGAAGACGGTCGCCGCCGGTGACGAGGACGACGCGGAGATCCGCGCTCTCTCGCGCAAGTTCTGGATCGCGCTCGTGCTCACGCTGCCGGTGCTACTCATCGCGATGGGACATTGGATTCCCGGTCTTGATGTCGAGGCACTGATCCCGAAGAGCGTCTCGAAATGGATCGAGTTCGCGCTCACGACACCGGTGGTGCTTTGGGCAGGAGGCATGTTTTTCACCAAGGCGTGGCGCTCTGTGGTCAATCGCTCGCTCAACATGTTCACGCTCATTGCCGTCGGCGTCGGCGCGGCGTTTCTCTTCAGCGCGGTGGCGGTGCTCGCCCCAGGCGTCTTTCCGGAGTCGTTCAGGCGCAGCGGCGAAGTTGGGCTGTATTTTGAAGCGGCGGCGGTGATCACCGTGCTTGTGCTGCTCGGGCAAATGCTCGAAGCCAAGGCGCGCAGCCGCACCGGACAGGCAATCAAGGCCTTGCTCGGCCTCGCCGCGAAGACCGCCCACCGAGTCCGCGACGGACGCGAGGAAGAGGTGCCCGTGGATGAGATCGCAAAGGGAGACGTGCTCCGCGTGCGTCCTGGCGAGAAGGTGCCCATCGACGGCGTGATCACCGAGGGTCGGAGCAATCTCGATGAATCGATGATCACCGGCGAGCCGATGCCGGTTGAGAAAGGCGAGGGAGAAAAGGTGATCGGAGCGACGGTCAACCAGACCGGCACGTTCCTCATGCGAGCGGAGAATGTCGGCTCGGAAACCTTGCTCTCGCAGATCGTCCACATGGTCGCCGAGGCGCAGCGCAGCCGTGCACCGATCCAGAAGCTCGCCGACAACGTCGCGGGTTACTTCGTGCCGGCGGTGATCGGGATCGCGATCATCACGTTTGTTGTCTGGGCGATCTTCGGTCCGGCGCCCGCGATGGCCTACGCGCTGGTCAACGCCGTCGCCGTCCTGATCATCGCCTGCCCGTGCGCCCTGGGCCTCGCCACGCCGATGTCGATCATGGTCGGCGTCGGGCGGGCCGCGCAGACCGGCATCCTCGTGAAAAATGCGGAAGCCATCGAGACGACCGAGCGCGTCACGCATCTCGTCACCGACAAAACCGGCACACTCACCGCCGGGAAGCCGCGCGTGACCGAGCGCAAAGCCGCTTCGGGCGGCGACGTGAAGCAGCTTCTCCAACTTGCCGCCTCGATCGAACAAAGCAGCGAACACCCGCTCGCCCGCGCCATCGTGGATGCGGCGAAGGAGGACAGGCTCGAACTCCTCACCGTGAGGGATTTCCAGTCCACCACCGGCGGCGGGGTCACCGGCACCGTCGATGGAGAGACGGTTCGTGTGGGCAAGGAGAAGTTCCTCATCGAATCCGGCGTCAGCATTCCCGACGATCTCAAGCGCGATGCCCAGGCGTGGCAGGAAAAGGCGCAGACGGTGGTGTGGGTGGCCGCCGGCGCCCAAGCCGCCGGCATTCTCGCCATCGCCGACCCGATCAAGGAAAGCACGCCGGAGGCGATCAAGGCGCTTCACGAACTCGGGCTCAAGGTCATCATGTGCACCGGCGACAATCGCAAGACTGCCGAAGCCGTCGCGCGCGAGCTCGGGATCGATGAAGTCCACGCCGAAGTCGTTCCTCGCGACAAGATCGAGATCGTCCGCAAGCTGAAGAGTGAGGGCGCGGTGGTCGCGATGGCCGGCGACGGCATCAACGACGCCCCCGCGCTGGCGGAGGCGAACGTCGGCATCGCCATGGGCACCGGCACCGACGTTGCCATCGAGAGCGCCGGAATCACGCTCGTGAAGGGCGATCTCATGGGTATCACCAAGGCGATCCACGTCAGCCGCGCCGTGATGCGGAACATCCGGCAGAACCTGTTCTTCGCCTTCATCTACAACGCCCTCGGCGTTCCCATCGCCGCAGGTGTCCTTTACCCGTTCTTCGGCTTGCTTCTGAGCCCGATGATCGCCGGCGCGGCGATGAGCTTCAGTTCCCTCTCGGTCGTCGGCAACGCGCTGCGGCTGCGGAGGATTTCCTTTTGATTCATCCCCATGAATGCCAGTCCACATAGCGAAACCGGCGAAGCTTGCTGCGACACAGCAGCCCCGCCTGCAAAGACGCGCGACCACCGCACCGGACATCAGATTCGCATCGGCGTGATGGGTTCAGCCGGGGGCGAACTGTCCGCGGAGAGCCTGGCCCTCTGCCGCCGCCTCGGCGGCGAGATCGCGCGACGCGGTTGCTGCCTGCTCACCGGCGCCTGTCCGGGTCTGCCTCACGAGGCGGTCCTCGGCGCCAAGGAGAACGGTGGCCATGTCGTCGGAATCTCCCCGGGCATGAATCTCAGGGAGCACGTGGAGATGTTCGACTCTCCCTACGAGCAGTACGACGTGCTGATCTACACCGGCCTTGGGCTCATGGGACGGGAGCTGGTCAACATTTACAGCAGCGACGTTGTTGTCATCGTCGGCGGACGTTCCGGCACCCTCGGCGAGTTCTCGATCGCCTACGAGTCGGGCAAGCTGATCGGCGTGCTCACCGGCACCGGTGGCGTCGCGGAAGGTCTGCAGGCGCTGGAGGCGAGCCTTGGCAAGGCGACCGGCGCGCAGGTCGTTTATGGCGGCGATCCGGAAGCCCTGGTGGAACAGTTGCTCGATCGCCATCGATCCGGTCGATACGTCTGTCCGTGTCTTCCTGAAAACCTCCTTCGGGAGGGGGAGAAAGGAGGCGGGTGATGGATCCGGCGGTCTCCCTGGTGCAGGCGTATCTTCGCGTCAACGGATTCTTCACCGTGACGGAGTATCCGATTGTCAGCCGGAGCAAGGGGCCTGCACGAACCGTGACCGACGTCGATGTCCTCGCGTTGCGTTTTCCCGCCGCCCAGACCTGGGTTCCGGCCGGAGGGAAAAAAGCCGGTGCCCTCCCCATCGATGATGCGCTGGGACTGGCTGAAGACCGCATGCAGATGATCATCGGAGAAGTGAAGGAGGGCAAGGCGAGGATGAACGCCGCCGCCTACTCGCCCGATGTGCTCGAGGCGGTGCTGCGCCGCTTTGGATGCTGCGAGACGGACCCTGGGGCGACCGCGCGGGCGGTCGCGAGGAAGGGCGAGGCACTGACCCATGGGCACTGCGCGGTCCCCTGCCACATCCGGATGGTGGTCTTCAGCGGACGAGGGGGCGTCGGCCGCTTTCAAAGGATTTCGTTGGCACACATCGCCCGCTTTCTCATCCGGCATCTTTCCGAGAATGACGACGTGTTGTTGTCTACGCAGCTCAAGGACGACGCCCTGGCCCTGATGGCCCTCCTGGTCAAGACCGGGACAACCTCTTGATTCCCCCGCCCATGCTCTCCAGCGATCACTTTGTCTGGCTTGTCTGGTCGAGCGCCTTTCTCATTCCGTGGGCGGTGCTATTCGCGCTCTTTCCCACGCAGCGCCGCGCGATGTGGTGGACGAGCGTTTTCACGACGCCCTTCGGCTTGACCGAGCCTTTGTTCGTCCCGGAATACTGGAATCCACCGAGTCTGTTCGACCTCGCGCAACGGACCGGTTTCGACATCGAGAGCCTGATCTTCTGCTTCGCCATCGGCGGCATCGGGTCCGTGCTCTACAACGTGCTTACCCGGCGCGGTTCCCTGCCCATCGAGCCCGGGGAGAGGCATCTGCCGCTGCACCGGCATCACGTCCTTGCCTTGTGCTCGCCGTTCGTCGTCTTCCTCGCACTCTACTTCCTGCCGTGGAACCCGATCTACCCCGGGATCGTCTCGATGTTTGCGGGTGCGGCGGCGACCATGCTTTGCCGTCCGGACCTGAAGAACAAGACATGGGTCGGCGGGCTGCTGTTCGTGGTCTTCTACATCGTGCTGTTGCAGGGACTGCGCTGGCTTTCGCCGGGATACATCGAGCGCGTGTGGAACCTCGATGTGCTGCTTGGAATCCACTTTTTCAGGATGCCGATCGAGGAGCTGCTCTTCGCCGCCGGATTCGGGATGTACTGGTCGGGCGTTTACGAACATTTCACGTGGCGACGCTGCGCCGCACCAGCGGCAGGCAGCGCGCCGGCCGGGTCAAGTGACGGGATGCGTGAAGGAAGCCGGAATCATTCCCCATGAATGCGGACTGTTGCGTTCGGGACCACGAGTGCCTGCCTCCACTGGAGCGGGGGTGCGACGCGGGCACGTCGTTCTTCACCGAGGGGGATGACTTGTATTCCGACATGCTCGGTTCGATCGAGTCGGCGCAACGCAGCGTCTGCCTTGAGAGCTACATCTTCTCGGATGATGAAATCGGTCGGCGGTTTGCCGATGTGCTCGCGAGGAAGGCATCGCAGGGAGCCCGGGTCCGTGTGTTGCTCGACGCGGAGGGCAGCCGGTCCCGGTGCTCGAAGAGGCTTTTGAATCAACTGCGGCACCGCGGCGTGGAGGTGCACGTCTTCCGGCCGTGGAAGTGGGGAAGCCCGCGGGCCTACTGGCGGCGCGACCATCGCAAGCTGCTGGTCGTCGACGATGAGATCGCCTACCTGGGGGGCTTCAACATTCATCGGGAAAGCTCCCGGGCCTGCTATGGAAAAGCGCGATGGCGCGACTCCCATGTCCGGCTTCGCGGATCCGCAGCCAAACAGGCGGCGGAGTGCTTCTCGGCATTCTGGCGTCGGGACCTGCACTGGGAACCGGAAGAGTCCGCCTCCCCCTGTTGCATCCTCATCCCGAACCAGACCCGAGCCTGCCTGCGACGCCTGCGCTGCATTTACGCCGGATTGTTCGACGGCGCGAAGGCCAGCATCCAGATCACCACGCCGTATTTCGTGCCCGACCACCGCACGCAGCGCAGCCTGGTGGAGGCGGCACGCCGCGGAGTGGAGGTCAGCTTGCTGGTTCCACAGAAGAGTGATGTCCCCATCGCCCGCTGGGCGGGTCGGGCAGCATATGCCCGGCTGCTGGCGGCTGGCGTGAGAATCCATGAGTATCGCCCGCGAATGCTGCATGCCAAAACCGCAACCATTGACGGCGAATGGGCCACCATCGGAACCGCGAACATGGACTACCGGAGCCTGCTGCTCAACTACGAGCTGAGCTTGATCACGCGTGACGAGAGGGTGTGTCACCTCCTTCAAGCGCAATTTGATGACGATCTCCGCCAGTCGACCGAAATCGGCGCGAGTGCGTGGCGACAACGCAAGTGGACGGAGTATCCATTCGAGACCATCGGCTGGCTGAGTCGCCGCTGGTTGTGATCCGACCGCGGACGAAGTCACAACCCCCACCATTCCAGATCGGGGAAACCACCCACAACTCACGAACATGAAAACCAACCCTAAGAACGAAGTCTCAAACCGGCTGCTGTTGATCCTGGTGCTCCTGTTGCCGCTTTTCATTCTGTTTCTGCTGCCCGGTGGAGGGATGATGCTCGGTGGAATCTGGTTCTGGCTCGCTTTGCTGTTTTGCTTCTGGCTCATCTGGTCGCTGCTCGGTGCGCCGGCGGATGAAGGGGATGCCGTCGTCGGGACGGAGCCGCGAATGCTCGCCGAAGCCGATCAACCCGCGGCCGTTCGCGAGGCGATGGAGGTGCGGGTCGCGACGGAGGAAGCCGGCGTGCAGGTTTTTCGCGGAAGGCTGCGGGAAGCCGCGGATGCCGCATATTCGAAGCTGAAGCGTTCCACGTCGGACCAAACGGTGCCACTGCTCCAGGAGGACGAAAAGCTCGGCGCGGCGATCATCCTGCTACCGAGGCAGGTGGAAGAAGCAGCAATGGAGCGGCCCGCCCGCCCGTGGCTCCATTGGGTGCTCTTTGCCCTGACGGTTCTCACGACGACGTGGGCGGGTGCCGCGCACCAAGGCATCGACCTGTTGCGCGAACCGGCGCGTTTCGCCGTCGGGCTGCCCTATTCGCTCGGGTTGCTCGCGATCCTCGGCGTTCACGAAATGGGACACTACTTCGCCGCAAGAAGGCATGGCATGAATGTCACTCCGCCCTTTTTCATTCCGGTTCCCTTCGCGCTCGGCACCTTCGGCGCATTCATCAAGATGAAGTCGCCTTCGGAGGACCGCAGGGCCTTGTTCGATGTCGCTGTGGCAGGTCCGCTCGCCGGGCTGCTCGTCGCGATTCCCGCTCTGCTCATCGGGCTTCGTTCTTCCACGATCCTCCCCGTCGATGCGGCACCCGTATCGCACATGTTCGGGGGGACGTCGGTCGGATCCTCCCTGCTGTTCGCGTTGCTGGCGAAGCTCTCGCTCGGCGATGCGCTCCAGTTCGGCCACGTCGTGCGCCTGAGCCCGCTGGCCTTCGCGGGTTGGCTCGGGCTGTTCATCACCGCGCTCAACCTGCTTCCGATCGGCCAGCTTGACGGTGGTCACACGGCGCGTGCGATGTTTGGCCAGCGCATCGGCGGAACGATCAGCAGCGTGGCGATGTGGACCTTGTTCCTGCTCGCGCTCTTCGTCTGGCCGGGTCTGATGATGTGGGCCATCATCGTCTTTTTCATCGCGGGTCGCGGAACACCCCCGCTCAATGACGTGACGCCCCTCACGCCGGGACGCCGCAGGCTGGGCTACCTCACGTTCGCGATTCTCGCGGCGATCCTTGTTCCACTGCCCCACGCCTTCTGGAACGCGGCGGGATTCCACTGCCCCTATCTCTAGCGTCCAGGTCCTCGCCAACACACGCTCATCGCCTTCTGCGCACCCACAATCGAGACAACCATGCGGGGCGCAAAACTAGCAGGTGTTCTCAAACAACTTCCCACATCGCCCGCTCGATCGGTCTCAGCCGCGCGGTGATGCGAAACATCCGCCAGAACCTGTTCGTCGCCTTCGTCTACAACTCGATCGAGGTGCCGATTGCCGCCGGAGTCCTCCACCCCTTCTTCGGCCTGCTGCTCAGCCCGATGATCGCTGGAACCGCGATGGGCTTAAGCTCACTTTCGACAATTGTTAATGCAACTGGGGTGAGAAACACGGAACTTCAGTGACTCCCAAATCGACAGCAGCAATCCCTCCACGCTATCCTCGCCTCTTGGTGTCCCTGAGGACAAGTTGATACACGCGGTCGAGATTCTTCGTGGAAAGCCCCTTCAGAGACGAGAAGCGCCGCATGCCGAGGCGACGGGCAATCTCGGGATAGTAGTCCTCATTGGTCCGCCCCATCGCCTTCATCCGTTTCTTGATCCCCGGAATCTTGCCCTGACGATAAATGCCCGGAGCCTTGCGTCGGGCCTCTGCCTGGATCTCCCGGCGCACCGCTTCATACCAGGCTTTGACATCAGGCATGCTCGCGGACTCGATCTGCTCGTACTTGGCAACGTCGAACTGATTCTTGAGGCGGCTCCAGAGTTCACCTTTCGCCCTGGCAGTCGTCTTGCCCTCCACTTCCTCCTTCAGGACCGCAAGCTTCTCGATCCAGTCGCTCACCTGCTTCTGGTCGCTGGGTGTGAGGTGGTCGGGTGACGGCTCGATGACGATCTTCGGAGGACGCGGCGAGGTGGACTTGTAGTTCAGCGTGTTCCCATCGCCCGCAAACTGGATGTTCCCGGAACCGGACTGCTTCTGATTGATCGACGGCCGCTTCTTTGCCGCCTTCTTCTTCGGCTTCTTGGCAAGGATCTCGCGGACCTTATTATCCAGGTGACCGGCGAAACGCTTCCGGAACTCGGAGCGCCCTTGGAAGGTCCACGGCAGTCCGGCCTGCAGCGCCTTCGCCCGGTATGCCCGTAGCATGTCGCGCTGGTCGGGATCGGCGTCGGCGCGAATGTCCTCGATGTCGGAGAAATACAGCATCACCGGGATTCCGCGCGCCTGTGCTCTCGCGACCTCCTCGACGGTACCCGAGTCGTGGAGACCGGTTGCGGTGCCGAGTCGCTGCCAGAAGATGGCGATCACAAGGTCGGAGGAATCGATCAAATCCGCGTTGATCACCGCCTGGCCACGGGCGTCCATCGACGGCACGGCATCGGTGTCCCAGTGGACATCCTTCAAGCCGCAGTTCAATGCCTCCCAGTTCCGCTGGTTCCATTCCTGGATCACCTCCCTGGCGATCCCGATTTCCTTCTTCACGTCGCTGGGTCCGCAAAGGGCGATCTTGATGGTTCGCGTCGTCTTCATGTCTTCCGGATCTTCGCTTCAATCGCGGCGAGATCGTCGCCGTCGGGCATGATGAAGAGGCAGCGACCGTTGCTGCGGGATTCCCAGACCGCGCCGATGTCGCGCTTCTCCTTGGAGTCGTCGCCGGTGGCCAAGTGGCTGCCCTTGTACTCGACCACGAGGATCCGACCGTCCGTGAGCTGGGCGATGAAGTCGGGGTAGAACCAGTCGGTCGAGGTCTGGAGACGGAACGAGGTCGTGCGGCGCGACAGGTTCCGGGCCCAGAATTTCACCTCCGCCAGTCCGTCGAGGAACTGGGCGCATCGGAACTCTTCCGTGAGCTTCCCGTCCGCCCGCTTCTCCTTCAGTTCTCCGGGCTTGGCCCCGAAGTAGTGCTTCTTGAACTCGAATCCGCCATCGTAGAGCCAGCCGGGCTCGTAGCTCATCTTCGCGAAGTTGATCTTCACGTCGTCGGGCACCACAAGCGCCGAGTCCGGGAGTAGCCACTGCTTGAATGCCGCCTCCCGCTCGCTGACCCGGTGCTCCTTGATCCGCTTTTCGATCTGGTCACGGAGACGATAGCGGTCGAGCGCGAGCACCCCGACGTCGTCCGTGCCGATCCGCGCCAGGAGCCCTTGGATCGCCTTGCGGAGAAACGCCGCGGCATCACCGACCGGGATGTCGGTGTGATCGATCCGGCGGTCGAGCCATGCGATCAGCATTTCGATCGTCCAGTCCTGCGAACCACCGAGCTGCATGACCTGCTGGTGAAGCGTTCCGACGAAATCGGCGCCGGCCTCCTCGGTGAGCACGCCCGCCTTCACGGTGTCCTTGTCGCCGACATCGACGTAGCCGGCGCGGCCCATCGGACGCTTGCGCGGGTCGTAGCCGCCCGGAAGCGACGCGTCCTTCTCCCCGAGCCGCCACGGGTGTTCGAGGAGAAACGTGCTCTCGAATACGAACAGGTCGCCCTCCTCGTCGACGCAGAGCAACGGCACCTCGAAGTCCTCACCCAGCTCGTACGGCGACGGCAGGCGTGGTTTCCCGGCCCCGAACGCCTTCTCGGCCTGCCGCACGGTCTCGGCGGCACTGCGGATCTTCTCCTTGGCCGCCGGGGTGGTCGCACAATCGGCGAGCGAGTCCTCCTCGTCCTTGGTCAGCGGGACGAAGATCGTGAGGCTGCCGGTATCTGCTTCGAGCTTCGCCTTGCCGCCAAGGGCATTGATCTGGGCGGTCGCGGCGGCGGTGTCGAGTTCGGCCTTCGGGTCGAGGGTGACCGTCTTCGGCTGGGCACCGAGCGCCAGCGTCCCGGGTGTCACCGGCATGATGATCCGCTCGGCTTCGGCGGCGGTGAAGCCGTTGCCCTCCAGGGCATCCCGCAGCTCGGCGAGCACCTCGTGAATGTTGTCCGAAATCGAGAATACGAACGAGCAATTCAGGTCGGGGTGGCGTTTCTCCGTCGCTCCGGGGAGTCGCAGGACCCGACCGACGATCTGCTCGATGGCGGTCGCCGAACGGGTCTCCTTCAGACTGCAGAGGACGTAGGCGAACGGGCAGTCCCAGCCCTCCCGGAGCTTTTGGACGGTGATGATCACGCGCACCGGACAGTCCGGCGACTTGATCTCCTCCGGCCCCGGCAACTCGTCGGTCTTCCCGGTCGAGATGCACACCTGGTCCTTCCCGATGCCGAAATCGGTCACGAGCCGGTCGCGCAGGTCCGCGCAATCGTCGACGCGGGGCGCCTGGATCAGAAGGATCGGCCGGATGTACTCGCGGGTCGTCTGGCTCTCGGTCACCGCGATCCGCTCCAGGTCGGACCGGAGCGTGAGCGCCTCGGTGAGGAGCTGGTCCTTCTGGCTGGAGTGTCGCGTGACCACCTTCACCGGCAGCTTGACCATGTGCGCCGCCTTCAGCTCCGACGCCGAGACGTAGTGGAGCACGTTCGACGGCATCCGCTTCCGCGCCGGGGTGGCGGTGAACTCGATGATGCACGATGGCATCACGTTGCCGAGCGTGTTGAAGGAAAGCTCGGTCCGCGCGTTGTGCGCTTCGTCCACGATCACCACCGGCCGGCGGAGACGCAGGACGTTGACCAGCGACGGAATCGGCTTGCCGCTCGGTCCCGGAAGCAGGTCCGCCTTCCGGTTCTCGGGCAGATTGAGGAAATGGTCGGCGAGGTTCCCGTTCTGCGCGTACACCCGGCGGCCGGTCGTGTCCTCCGCGCGGAATGCCTGGATCGTGGCGACGATCACCACGGTGCTTCCCTCGACCACCCCGCGCGAAAGTCCGAGCGCCTCCTCGATGGTCAGCACCTCGACCGGACCCGCGCATGCCGTCTCCAATGCCCGGCGGTACGGGTGCCGCGGATCCCGCAACGCATCGGCGGTCTGGGCGAGGATCGTCTGGCTCGGAACCAGCCACAAAACCACCGCCTGCTCGGCCTGGAGGAGCGAACTCTTCGCGATGCCGGCGGCGTGGCACGCGAGCAAGGTCTTCCCGCCACCCGTGGGCACGCGCAAGCAGACGTAGGGCATCCGGGGTGCCAGCCCCTCGGCCACGACCGGGATGTAGGGCACTTCGGGAAACTCGTTCTCCACGAGCACGCCATGGAATGCGGTGTGCAACTCGTCACCCGCCGAGCATCGCTTGAGAAACTTGTCGAGCGAGTCGAGGACCCGGTCTTGGTAGGGCTTGAGGGTGATCATGAAGTGCGGATCTCGTAGGGGGTTTGGCGGACGGTGATACCCTGTTCGGCCAGGCGTTCGCGGCTCAGCAGGCAACCGGCGCAGTAGATCACCTTCGGGCCGTCGTACTCGGGGAGGTCGCGCAGGATTTTCCGATTGAGGACGTTGCCGCCGTTCGACGACTTGTCCCCCAGGATGCCGTTGAAGAGAAGATACACTCCCACGCCTCGGCAAACGCCGACGAGCGGCGAATTGGGAACCCGCTCGCGCGGCAGAGGCTCGCCGGTCTCGGTGAAATAGACGTGCCGGGCCAACTCGCCGAACTTCACACTTTCTCGAATCTGCCCGGCTTCGTCGAACAGCGGAGCGCCAAGCTCGCAGTAGCGGAAGCCGCCCCCAAGGCCAGGGACCTTCTCTTTCTTGGCATTGGTGTAACCCTCGATGACCCGACGCGTTCTTACCGCGGTGATGTCGCGTGCAGTGGACTCCTTCATCTCAACCAGAATGAACCGACGGTTCTGGCCGTCCGCGTGGTTCAGTTGAGTCACTGCCTGAGCGGTTGTTCCGGACCCCGCAAAAGAATCCAAAATCAAATCGTCTCCGCTCGTCGTAAAAGAAATCAGTTCCTCGATCAGGCCCGTTGGTTTGGGGAAGTCGAAAGGCCGTTTGTCCTCGGGGAACAGTGCCTTGATCTCGTTCGTCCCTATCCGCCCGTCCAACTCGAACAAGCTCGATAGTTTGGCACGGTAGTCCTTGGCGTATACCTTGAGTTCGATGAGCTTGTCCTCGTCTTCCCCGAAGATGATCCGCTTTTCTTCAAGAAGCCGCTCCATCGTCGACTCAGGGAACCGGTAGCCCATCAGAGGTTCCCTGCAGGCCTTCTTCGTGACCGGATGGATCACGTCGTAGCGATAGCCCTCCTTACCCGGGTTGTGAACCCCGCGAAGCCCGGTGTAGACTCCGCCCCTGTCAATGAACTTGTAGTCCTGAAATGGCCAGAGCTGATCTTTGTGCTTCCTGAACCACTTGGTGTAGGCCGCCTGCAGCTTTTCCTGATCGTCATGGAGTTGAATGAGTTCGTCGCCGATCTCAATCAGCTTGGTTTTCGAATCAAGGTTGGGAGATTTCCACTCCTTGGGAAGTCGGCTGATCTCGGACGCATAGCAAAGCACATATTCATGCTCCGTCACGATCCTCGTCGGATTATTGTCAGTAGTGTTCTTCCAGACGATGCATCCGACGAAATTCCGGCGGCCGAACAATTCGTCCAACACGAGCTTCAGTGAAGCCACCTCATTGTCGTCGAGGCTGATGAACACCACGCCATCCGGGCTCAGGAATTGCTTCAAAAGCGCAAGCCGGGGGTAGATCATGCACAACCACTTGTCGTGACGGGAGAGATCCTCGGCCTCGATACCAACGACCTTTCCCAGCCACTGGCGAATCTCCGCGCTGTTGACGTTGTCGCTGTAGCGCCACCCAGTGCGCTTTCCGGTCTCGTCCCGGTCATCTGCTCCCGTGTTGTAGGGAGGATCGATGTAAACGCATTTGACCTTGCCTGCGTAGTAGGGAAGCAGGGCCTTGAGGCCGGCGAGGTTGTCGCCTTGGAGAATCAGATTCCCCGACCCGGGATCGCCACACGACAATTCGGGCACGTCCTTCAGAAGCTGGAACGGTACTTCGTGGTGGTGCTTGATGACGGCGTCCTTGCCGATCCAGTTGAGCGTGGGCATTTGTGCGGTACGGTGTGGGTCAGCAGGCTAGCGGTCTGGCCGGAGAAGGCTAGCCCGCTCTCCTGAATCCCGGCAAGCCGTGACGCAGTTTCAAGCAGGCTCACACCCGCCCAGCCGCCGCCTTCCTGAGGGCGTAGTATCCGTTGCGCCCTGTGCCAACGAACTCGATCCGGTCGTCCAGTGCCCCGAGGTCGCGCTTCACCGTGGCGGTTGACTTCCTGAACTGCTCCTCGATGTCGACCCGCTTCAATTTCCTCTTGGCCGCGAGCTGCTCCAGGATCCAACTCTGCCGCTCTTCCCCGCTCAGATCCTCGTCGTCCGGCGTCCGGGGCTTTTTCGCCGAGAGTTCCACCCTTACCCGGAGCGCCGGATTGAGCTGGTATCCAGACTTCCCCGTGAGGACGACCGAGTCGGAATCCGCCTCGAACCCGGCACTGGACATCGTGGTGACGAGCTTCCGGCGGAAGTGGCTGATGGCTTCGCCAACCGCATTCTGACCCCGAAGCATCCCGAGTTCCTGGGAGAGTGCCTTCCCGGGATAGCCACGGCGGGTCCCATCAGGACGGGTTTCAACGAGCACCCCCAGTATCCGCCAGATCACACCGTTGTCGGGCACGCAGATTTCGACCCCGGCAAGTTCGATCCGGTCTTCAAAAAACGACAGCTCCGCTCCTTCAAGCGTCCCCAGCGCAGCGAAAGTCTCCGTAGTGCAGCCCGGAGCCACAGCCGGGGCGACTTTCTTGCCACGGGCTTCCATGATCCGCTCGTCGAGATCCTCGAAGGGCTTTTTCACGAAGTCCGAGGCACCCGCCTTCATCACCTCGACGGCGAGATCAGGCTTGTCGTGGCCGTGGGCGGTGACCACGAGGATCGGCACGCCGATGTGCCGGTCGCTCTCCCGGATCTCACGGAGGATGTTTTTGCCAACGGTGATTGAAGGAGGACGGCCGATCCGGATCGGTAGCTCAAGATCCAGCAGGATGTAGTCGTAGGTGCACCGGGACAGTCGTTCGCGGGCCTCAACCTGCGAACTGGCCGGGTGATAGTCGTGGCCGAGCGACTCCAGCCGGTCGGCAAGAGCCTCTCGAATCTCCGGGTCGTCCTCAACTATGAGTGCGATCGGCTTCATTTGGTGGACCTCCCTTCCGCCGGCAACCAAACCACCACCTCGGTCCCCTTGTCCTCCTCGCTCTCAATCCGGAGGTCCCCTCCGTGGGCGCGGATGTTTTTCCGGGCGATGGGGAGTCCGAATCCGGTACCCAGCTTCGCCTTCGACGAGCGCCCCGGCACAAACTGCCTCACGTTCTCCAGTTCCTCCGCGTTCAATCCCATTCCGTCGTCCTTGATAGAGATCCTCACACCGTTTGCTCCACCACACGCAGTGATCTCGATCGTGCCCGGATTGAAGCTGACTTCGTCGATCATGAAGGCGTCGTAGGCATTCTTGATCAGATTCCGCAGCGCCAGGACGATCCTGTCGCGGGAGACATGCACGACGAGGTCCTTCGGAATCCTTCCTGCTACTTTCACCGGCGAATGCTCGCGCCCCATGGCGGCGAATTCGGCCTGAACCATCTCGCCCGCCTCAACCGCGAGGTCGAGGACCTTCTCGGTCGCGCGTTCGCGGGTCGGCGCCTGCGTGTAGTCGCGCATGTCGTCCAGGAGGCGCTCGAGGAATGCCACCGAACGCGCCAACCGCGGGCAGACCCGCCGGGCTACTTCCTGGGTTTCGCTGTCGGCGGCACGCTCCAATTGCTCGATGTTCACCTTCATCGCGGTGACCACGCTGCGCATCTCGTGGACGCTGGCCCCGACCAGACCTTCGTACATGCGCTGTGCGAGGTCCCGGACGAGCGCCGCAGTCTCGGCCCCATGCTTCCTTTCCAACCTGTGCAATTCGTCGTCCATCCGGTCCAACCCTCGTGCCCGTTTCACCGCACCCGCGTGGCCCTTGCGGCGCTTGGCGAGGGCACGGTCCGCAGCGGCCTTCACATACGCGTTCTCGTCCGAGGTGAGCTTTGCCGCGACCCCCGCGAAATCATTCTCCGCGAGCTTGTGGAGGTTGACTGCGACCGTCTTGCGGACTTCCCACTTCGGATCGACCGCAAGCAACTCGATGAGCGCCAAAGCTGAAGGCGGAAGAGTGCGCGCCCGGCTCGATCCTTCCAGGATCGCATCCACAAGGCCGGCCCGCTCGGTCCAATCGATCGAGTCACGATCCGCCCGAAGGGCCGCCAGCCTGGCTTCTATCGTTGACGGTCGCATCGGATCAGAGGTCGTAGCGGGCACCACGCTGGCGGAACGCCTCCTCGCCTCCTTCGAGGAGCGTCACGATCTGGGACCGGCAGTCATCGACGGAACCGAAAGCCGACACACCTGCCCGTTCCCCGTCGGACTCCATCACGAACACGCGCGATGCGTCTCCGAGCACGGGGATGTTCGGATTGTGGGTCACGAAAATGAGCTGTCGGAGCGGTTTCACCTTCTCGATGTTGTCGACGACCGTCTCGAAGATGAACCGGTTGTCGAGGTTGTCCTCGGGCTGGTCGATCAGGAGCGGATTCCCCCCCTCCAGCAGAAGGATGGGCAGGATCGTGGTGCATTTCTGGCCGGTGGACAAGGTGAGTGAATCCTTCTCCTGGTCGCCGACCCGGAGCCGGATCGACGGAGCGTCTTCCAATGCGACGGTCTCCAATTCCGCCAGGCGTTCGAGACGGTTGAAGGCCGCCACGACCTTGTTGGCCTGATCGACATTCAGATCCGCGCTCTCCTGAAGCCCGAGAGCGTCCTGCTTCCGCACCATCTCGGCAAGATCGGTGGGCGGGATGTTCGGTGTCAGTTTCGCCGCGACGACCCGCTGTTTCACCCCGGCACCCTGAAGCGTATTCTCGATCAGGCTCTGATAGGCCTCGACGTTGCCGGCCTGCTGGATGCTCACCGTGATGTTGGGAGCGAGCGCCTTGTTCAACCGGTCGGCCACCCCCTTCCGGATGGCAAACCGGCTATCGCGGCACTCGGAGAGGGATTTGAGGAGCTCCTGCCTGCGCTTCTCACCTTCCTTGATCTGCTTCTTCAGTTCGGCGGCAGCGGCCTTGCTTTCCTTCAACTGATTGCGCTTCCGCTCCAGCGCCACCCGCTCGGTGGACTGCGCCTGGTGCTTTTTGTGCTTCTCGATCAGCTCGCGGAAGGCAACATCCTGGGCAGTGTGCTTGAGCCTGAGTGCCTCACGATCGGCTTCGACTCCCGTCTTGCACTCGGCGAGCGATTCGCGTCCGGATTGGATCGCCGCCTTCAGCGCCTGTGACGCGTCGCCGAGCCTCTTCTTCAACGAGGCGATGATTTCCCCGTTGGGACCACCGACCAGATCCTCAGGGAACTTTCCCTTGAACTCCGCTCGGAATCGTCCGGCCAGTTCTGCCAGTTCGGTATCAAGTTCATCGAGGAACCCGTCCGCAAACTCAATGAGACGAGTCTCACGATCCCGGAGCGCCTTCTCCTCGTGAGCCTTGTTGACCTTGGTCGCGGTCTCATCGCCCTTCGCTGCCATCCCCTTGAGCCTCTCCTCGATCAACGGGAGCTGCTTGACCTCCTCATCGAGGGCAGCGAGACGGGCCACGACCGGTTCCATCTTCCTCGCATGCGCGACGATGTCGTCCGCGATCTCTTCAGCCTCCCAGTCCTGAGCGGCAATCTCGTCCCTGGCAAAGCTATCGATCAGCTCAAGCTGGAACTTGCTGTGATCGGCGATGGTCTCGATGTCATTCTGGCTGAAAATCTCCGCGCGGAAAAACGCTCCGCCGCTGGCGCTGATGGCAGTGGGCTGACGATCGGTATCGAGGACGATCGGAGCGTCGCCCGCCGTCCTCGTGACGTAGAAGCGGATCCCATCGCTGTTCTCGACGGCAAGCTCAACCCTCCCACCCTGGAGGTTGCCATCGATCAACGATTCGAGCCTGCGGTAGGCTGCGGGTGACAGGTCCTTCCTGGGCAGCTCGTCGAGTGCCCAGCGGATCAGTTCGAGCACCGTCGTCTTGCCGGTTCCGCGAGGACCGATGATGCAGTTGAAGTCGGCGAGGAATTCGATGCAGGTCCCGTCAAGGAGACCGCCGACAACCGTGAGAGAGATGATCTTGTCAATCTTCATGGGGCTCAAATAGCCGTCCGGCGGGTTCAAATTCCAGCCCGGACGATACCGGTATCACGATCCATATGATGCGGATGATACCGGTGATGACACCGACCCGGACATCCATACGGACGAACGTATGGAAGGCGCACCCGATGCCGCAGCCGGGAGATTTGACACCGGGGGATGTGTGACGGTCACGACGTTCGCAAAAGGCGCTCCGGTGAGTGCCCTGCGACGGCCAAGACCAACAAACACATCCAACCAATGAAGCTCAGTTCCAATTCCGGTCCTTCGACCTTTGAACCCCACCCTGAATATGACGGCGTCGCCGTTTGCGTCGATGTCACGCCGCTGAAGACGACCCAGTCGAGCTTCGGCGAACGCGAGACGTTCCGCGTCGTCTTTGAAACCACCGAGACCCGCGAGGACGGCAGCCGGTTCCTCCTCTTCAGCCGGAACTTCACCGCCTCGATCCATGAGAAGAGCGCGTTCCGCCAGTTCCTCCGCCAATGGTATGGCCGCGACCTGAGCGTCGCCGAGCAGGCCGAGTTCGATACCGAATCGCTGGTCGGCCGCACCGCCAAGGTCTCGGTGGTCCACGCCGAATGGCAGGGGAAGACGTTCGCCAACATCGGCCTGATCCGTCCGGACCGCTCCGACAATCCGCTCAAGCCTTGTGGCAAGTATGTCCGCGTGAAGGACCGCAAGCCGAAGGACGACGAGCAGTTCCGCGCTGCAGCCGGCGGGAAAGACGACTCCACCGACTGGCGCCGGACGAAGGTGCACGTTGGAAAGCACTCCGGTCTCGACCTCGGCGACCTCGACCGTGAGTCGGTCGAAGCGTTGGTCGTCCGCTGGCTGCCGGACGCGATGGAGAACCCGAAGCCGCTCAAGGCGGACCGCGAGTTGATCGACGCTCTCCAGGCCGCGGCCGAGGTGCTCGGGATCGAGATCGACGAGGACAACATCCCCTTTTGATACGATGATCCTCGTACGTCCCGAATCCGGGTCGCACTGGTACTACCCCGACGGCACGCCCATGCATGAAGTGGAGCGTGCCGACGGGAAGGGCACCCGCCCGACCAACCTGCGCGACGCCCGCAAGCTCGGACTCTACCCGAGCGTGACCAACGTCCTCGGTGTCCTGGCCAAACCGGGCCTCAACGCGCGGAAGCAGGAGCAGGCGATCCTTGCCGCGCTCACGCTTCCTCGGAAGCCCGGGGAGACCGACGATGATTTCGCCGGGCGCGTGGTCATCGACATGAACCAGCAGGTGCGCGACGCCGCCGAACTCGGTAGCGCGGTGCACCGGGCGATCGAACGCTACGCCCAATCGGGCGATCTGCCGGAGAACCCGGATGTCGCCCGCTTGTTCGAGCCGGCGCGCCAGTGGTTCGACTCGGAAGTCGCCCAGGTCCATGCGGTCGAAGCCGCCGTGTCCCATCCGGAGTGGGGGTATGCCGGACGCGTCGACCTGGTCGCCACGCTTCGCAGCACAGGCCGGCCGACGGTGATCGACTTCAAGACGCAGAAGACGCGCCGCGACCGGAAGGGAAACTTCGCTCCCGGGTTCTACGAAGTCTGGCCACTCCAGCTTGAAGCTTACCGGCAGGCACTCGTCGCTGTGGATCCGAAGCTGTCGGGTGCCGAAACCGCCAGCGTGGTGATCGGCAGCACCGAACCGGTCCCCGTGGTCACCCGCATCTGGGACCCGCTCGAAGCGCCAGCCCGGTTCCGCGCGTTCCTCGCCGCCCGTCAGCTCTGGGTCTTCACCCGGGGCTACTGCCCGGTCGCCGATGCCCCGCCGCGCGACGACACGCCACCCGCAGCCCCCGTCCCCGCCTGACCCGGTATGGCCGCCCTCACTCCTGAGCTGCGATTCGCCTCCCTCGCCGCGTCCGGTCGGAATGTCTTCCTGACCGGGCCGGCGGGGACCGGCAAGAGCTTCAACATCGACGCGTTCACGTCGGAGCATCCGGACACCGAGGTCACCGCCTCGACGGGCATCGCGGCACTGAATGTCGGCGGCATGACGGTGCACCGGTGGAGCGGCATGCTCATCGGCCCGAAGCACGGCCAATCGTTCGACGACTACTTCCGCCAGCTCACCCGGGACCAGCGGTTCGGGATCCGGGCGGCCTTCAATCGGGTCCGCCGTGCCCGCCGGCTCGTCATCGATGAAATCTCGATGCTCCCGGGCCGGCTCCTGGATTACCTCGAGTTCCACTGCCGGGCGATCCGTGGTGACGACCGGCCGTTCGGCGGGATCCAGGTGATCTCGACCGGGGACTTCCTCCAGCTCCCGCCGGTCCGCACCCGGCCCTACCTTCCCTACGACTGGGCATTCGAGGCCGACGCATGGTCGGCAGCGGGATTCGAGACGGTCGAGCTGACTCAGATCCGCCGCCAGGACGACCCGGAGTTCGCCGGTGCCCTGTCGAAGTTCCGGGTCGGCCGGCTCGACCGCGAGGTGGTTTCCGTCCTCCAGCCGCGCGTCGCGATGTTCCCCGAACGGGACCTGACGCGCCTGCTTACCCACAACATCCAGGTCGACAAGTGGAACAACTACTGCCTCGGTGAGCTACCCGGAGACGAGTGGGGGCACCTCGCGGAAACGGTCGGCCCGCCCCACCAAATCGCCTTCCTCGAAAAGAACCTGCTCACGCCGAAGGAGCTGCGGCTCAAGGTCGGCGCCCGGGTCATCTTCACGGTGAACCGCCCGGACGCCGGGTTCGTCAACGGGCAGACCGGCACCGTCGTCTCGCTCGGCCGCCACTCGCTCCGGGTTATGACCGGTCATAACGAGATCGAGGTCGAACCCTACACCTGGCAGTACGACCAGAACGACCGGGCGGGCGCCACCTTCACCCAGTTTCCGCTGCGGCTCGCCTACTCGCTGACGATCCACAAGGCGCAAGGGCTCACGCTCGACTCCGCGCTCGTTGACATCCGGGCCGCCCGCGAGCCCGGCCAGGGATACGTCGCCCTGTCACGCGTCCGCACCCTCGACGGCCTCCACCTCAAGGATTGGCCCAAGGGCGTTTTCGTCTCCCAGCGCGCCATCGATTTCCACGCATCCGCACACCAATGAATCCTCTTCCCGATCCACACCACTCGAAGCCCCCGACCCGCAAGGCCAGCAAACGGGAACTCATCCGAGCACTCCGTGATGGGTTGAACACCGCCGGCATCCGGAACCGCCTCCGCAGCAGCACGATCCTCGTCGGGTCCGACCCGGTGATGGCGATCAGGGTGAATACCTTGCAACCGGACCTTCGGTTGTGGCGCGTCACCTGCGGCGTGTTGCTGCCGGGGAGCTACTCCGCCATCGTCAACCCATACGCACTCACCGTGCATCAGGGTGAATTCGGACCGGACACGGGTCCCAACCTGATGCGGCTTCTCACCGAGCGCGGGTGGGTCTGGCCGATCTTCGCGGACGATCCATCCTATCCGACCTACGCATGGTCGGCCATCGCGACCCGCACGCTGAAGGCCGAGCAGGACCGGCGCGCGAAGTTCATCATCAACGCGATCCTGGGGAGGTGCGCCGAATGATGGACGATGCACCAGACGCGCCGGTGACTCGTGATTCCCGCGGAGAAGCAGGGAACCCGGTTCCCCCGAAATCCGCCATGTCGGCCGTCATCCCCGCCGACATCAACGACCTCGACCGGCTTGCCGCCGCGAGCTTGTATGCCGACACGCTCGGCTGGGCGGTGCATCCGCTCCACGCGCCGGACAAGGGCGACGAGAAGGCCCGAGGCAATAAGCCGATACTGCGCGGGAGGCCGAGCCACACGGTGGCCGAGATCACGACCGAGTTCATCAACGGATGCTTCGG
>CALGOH010000147.1 GCA_937957985.1 uncultured Verrucomicrobiae bacterium | reverse complement strand
AAGAGGAGTTGGAACAACTTATCCGCGAAGCCGCCGGTGCGGCCGAAACGGTGCGAATGCGCGAGTGGGCTCGCGCGGTCCGCCGCCCATAAAAGGCATCCCTCACTTCGTCGCAATCCGGTACACCACACCCGCGGGATCGGGTATCTCCTGAGGAGCCGATAGCCGGAGCCCTCCCGCAACCCGTTCCCATTTGATCTTCTCCTCGGAACCCAGCGCCTCGATTGCCTTCACTTCGATGTCCTTGAAGGCATCGAGCATCAACCCGCCTTGCCGCGGCTTGGTGCAGATGGCGTAGACCACATCTCCCTTGGCGGTGAAGAAGACCGAATCGTCCTCACCATGCACCTTCCACTCGGACGCCCCGCGGATGGCCTCGCCATTGATCTCCATCCACTTGCCCGCTTCCAGCAGGCGGTCGATGCACGGCTGGGGAAAGGTTCCCTCCGCGGTCGGACCGACGTTCAGGAGATAGTTGCCGCCCTTGCTCACGATGTCCGCGAGGCGGCGCACGATTTCATCGGACTCCACCCACTTGTGGTCGTTCCTGTTGTAGCCGTAGCTGGTGTTCATCGATCCGGGATTCTCCCATTCGAAGTCGACCGAGTTCTCGAGGATCTTGTTGTCGCCCGAGGAAATGTAGTCGCAGTAGGGCGGCGGGATCTCCTTGGGAAACACCGGGCTCCAGATCCGGCTGTTGATGATGGTGTCCGGACTGAGCCCGCGGATGGCCTCGTAGGTGCGCTTGATCTGGTCCGGGCTCTTCATCTCGATGGCGTCGAACCAGACCAGGTCGATGTCGTAGTTCGTGATCAGTTCCTTCACCTGCGGCAGCGCGATTTCCTCGAAGTAGCGGTCGAAGTCCTCGTCGGTGGAGTCGGGGAAATCCCACGTGTTGGTCTGCTTGTAGCGGTTTCCCTGGCCGGTGGGTCGATACCAGTCGCGATCGACGGAATAATACACCCCGAAGTGCAATCCGGCGCGGTGGCAGGCCTCCTCCAGTTCCTTGATGATGTCGCGGCCGAAGGGCGTGGCGTTAATCACGTCGTAGTCCGTGACCTTGGAGTCGAAGAGGCTGAAGCCGTCGTGATGCTTCGCTGTGATCACCACGTACTTCATCCCCGCCTTCCGGGCCACCTCGACCCACGCATCGGCATCGAAGGCCTCGGGATTGAAGCGCTTGGCCAGTTGCGCGTATTCCTCCCGCGGGATCTTCTCGCTGAACATGATCCACTCGGAGTAACCGTGGTCGTAGACCTTGTCCTTCCAGGTTCCGGCGGGAATGGCGTAGAGCCCCCAGTGGATGAACAGCCCGTAGCGCGCGTCCCGCCACCAGCCGATGCGTTCCTGCCGGGCCCTCTCGAGCTGACCAGCGTCCTCCTGGGATGACGGGGCGGGCGTGGATTCCGTCGCGGTGGACGGGACGGGCAGAACCAGAAGCCCGAGCCCTGCAAGGAATGGTCGTGCTTTCATGCGGGGTCAGCTTGGACCTCGCCACTTGATTTGACCAAGAGATTCGTCGGCCAGGAAAGGACCGCGCGACCCCAGTCGCGCACCGACCGACCCGAGAAGCGCGAGTGGGCGCGCGCGGTCCACTCCCGGGCCATATCGTCGAAATTCCGTGATTTCCCATCCTCCCGTGGTTCTTATCCCCCCGGCACCCGCCCCACCCATCGCTCATGAAACACCTCCTCCTTCCCGCCCTGCTCGCTTCTCCCCTGCTCGCCGCCGACGTCTTCCCCGGCGCCAACGAGAGCTCGCCGTCCCGCGCCCACTACTTCACCTGGATCAACAACACCAACGAGGGCGCCACCATCGAGCACACCGCCGCCAACATGGGCTTCTTCCAGTGGCTGCACGACGAGTACGGCATGGTCCTCGACATCTACGCCTTCGACGCCGGCGCGGTGGACGCGCCGCAGTACTACGGCTCGCCCGACACCCGCAAGTTCCAGACCCAGTTCCCCGACAGCTTCGGCCCGGCCGCGGAGATGGCCGAGGGCTTCGGCGGTCGGCTCGGCGTGTGGCTCGGGCCCGACGGCTTCGGCGACACCGATGAGGAAAAGCAGGCCCGCATCGACTTCCTCGCCGGCCTGTGCCGCGACCACAACATGGAGCTTTTCAAGATGGACGCCGTCTGCGGCCAGCTCCGCGACGAGAAGCAGCCCGCCTTCATCGAGCTGATGAAGGCCTGCCGCAAGCACAGGCCGGACCTCATTGTGCTCAACCACCGCCTCAACCTCGGCGAGGCCGAGCCCTACGTGACCACCTTCCTCTGGGAGGGCGCCGAAACCTACATCGACGTCCACATGGCCAACACCGCGACCGCCACCCACAACCGCGCCAAGGCGCTGAGCCGCGGTCTGCCGCCGGAACTCAAGCGCCTCGCCGAGGACCACGGCGTGTGCCTCTCGTCGTGCCTCGACTACTGGGCCGACGACCTCATCCTCCAGGCCTTCAACCGCTCGATGATCCTCGCGCCGCAGCTCTACGGCAGCCCGTGGTTCCTCAGCGACGACGAATACCCGAAGCTCGCGCGCATCTTCAACCTGCACCGCAAGTACCGCGACATCCTCGTCAGCGGCATGGTGCTTCCGGAGGAAACCTACGGTCCCCACGCCGTCTCCCGCGGCGATGAAAGCACCCGCCTCATCACCCTGCGCAACCTGACCTGGGAACCCGTCACCTACGAGGTCGCGCTCGACGAAAGAATCGGCCTCACCGCCACGGGCGGCCGCGAGGCGCGCCTTTTCCACCCCTACGAGGAGATCCTCGGCAAGGATCTCAAGGCCGACGACACCGTGAAGATCACCGTCCATCCCTTCCGCGCCGCGCTGCTGCTCGCCACCACCAAGGGCTGCGACGAGCCCGCCATCGCCGAGGGACCCTACCGCGTCATCAGGAACGTCGAAGGGCAGGAACCGGTGATCGAAAAACTGGTTCCGCTCGAACTCCAACAGCCCTGGCACCGCAAGCTGGCCGACCTTTCCGAGACCGGACTTCCCGACGACTGGGAAGGCCTCTACGAGGCCACCGTCTTCGCCGCCGACAACAACGCGCTCGAACTCCGCAGCCTGGAGCGCTCCGGTCCGACCGACATCCCGGCCGTCGCCGAGGCGCGCCAGGCCTTCCTCGACCAGCCCCTCATGCAGGCCCGCGCGCTGTCCGACCGCTACATGTTCGACGGCGACCCGGCCACCGTCTTCGACGTGTTCGTCCGCAACCGCGACATGCGGATCTCCGACGGCGCCCTGCGCGTCGATTTCGCCACCCCGGTCTCCTTCGACCGCATCGCCATCCACACCCAGGCGCTCGACAGCACCCTGATCAGGAACGAGCAGCTCGGCGCGCAGTTCAGCAACGATCTCGTCAACTGGACGCCTTCCGATGAACAGATCATCCACGGCAACACCCTGAACGTCTATCCGCCCGAGGGTGACTGGCGCTACTTCCGCATGCAGGTGGCTCCCGAGCGCGTCGCCGAGTTCGAGGCGTGGCGCGGCGACCTCATGCTCCCGCGCGACGACTGGCGGGGCAGCAACCTCTTCGCCCACCCGGATGCCGTGCCGGCGGTCAAGGCATGGTCGGCGACCGTGAAGACCGACGAGATCACGCCGACCTCCTACCTCTGCGTCGCCGTCGAGGGCGAACACGGCGAGGAGGGCTGCTACGCGGCGATGAAGGTCGGCGACCGGCTGGTCGGCGCGCCCTCCCGCGCCGTCTCCTACCCGGCCAACACCTGGGAATACCCGGCCCGCCGCACCAAGACCGGCTTCACCTACTTCTTCCCGCTCGACGAGTCGCACGTCGGCCAAGACCTCGAGGTCGTCCTGCTCGGGATGAAGGGCGGCGGCCAGAACCTGCAACCGAGCGTCTGGATCACCGCCCGCGACCTGCCCTTCCGCGTCGAGAGGCCCTGAACGCCCGCCCAGGCTGCCAGTGGCATGACCGTCCCGGTCATGAACGGTAGGATTCGCCGGACCGGGGCGGCCGCGGCCCTTCTCCAGATAACGCAGGGGCCATCAACCGGACCGCATTCCCAGCCCATCATCGGGACGGTCATGCCACTGCCAGGCCGGCCGGCCCCGAGCAGCCAACGGAAGAATTCCTGCGCACCCGCGAAAGGCCCCGCCTCCACCCCGGGTAGTCATCCCCATGAAAATGCCCAACAAACTGATCTCCATCATCGGCCTCGTCGGCCTGCTCATCCTGCCGGCCCTGGCCGAAAAGCCGGTCAAGGTCTACATTCTCGCCGGCCAGTCGAACATGGTCGGCATCGGCCAGGTCACCGGCGGCGGCAGCCGCTGGGGCGACGAGTTCGTCGATCCCGTCCTCTCCCTTTACGAGGGCGACTACGATCCAAAGGCCGACTACGACAAGATGGAGCCGGTCAAGACGGTCAAGCTCGAGGAGTTCGGCGGTGTGAAGCCCACCCCCTACCCCGGCGGCGGCGTCCAGATCGTCCGCGGCACGCTGGTTCCCACGGAGACCGGCACCTTCGAGTTTCGTCCCGGCTACGGCGATGGCGAGCACAACATCATGGTCGTCGACGGCAGGGAGGTGCACCGCAAGGAACCGGGCGGCGAGCGGACCCACACCCCGATCCAGCTCACCGAGGGCAAGTCGGTGCCCTTCAAGATCACCTACCTCACCGCCGGCGCGAACGGCCTCGGCTGGATGGCCCGCCTCGACATCCCCGGCACCCTTTCCACGGTCGTCAAGCATGACGGCAAGTTCCCCTACCTCATCGACAAGAACGGCAACTGGGTCTCGCGCGACGACGTCTGGTACAAGGGCGTCGTCACCGCCACCGCCGACAAGTGGCTGAGCGTCGGCTGCGGTGCCGGCGACAACAACATCGGCCCCGAACTCGGCTTCGGCCACCTGCTCGGCGATTACCACGAGGATCCCGTGCTCCTGCTCAAGGCCTCGCAGGGCAACCGCTCGCTGGCCTGGGACTTCCTCCCGCCCGGCAGCGAACGCTACGAGGTCGGCGACACCGTCTACGCCGGCTACAAGGACTCGCCCGCCTCATGGAAGAAGGGAGAAAAGCCCGAGCCCATCAACTGGTACGCCGGCAAGCAGTACGACGACTGCTTCGGCGAGGCCAAGAAGGTGCTCGCCAATTTCGACGAATCCTTCCCCCACTGGAAGGGCCGCGGCTACGAGATCGCCGGCTTCGGCTGGTGGCAGGGCCACA
>CALGOH010000146.1 GCA_937957985.1 uncultured Verrucomicrobiae bacterium | reverse complement strand
GCGCTCTCTGGCAGCGCCGCAAGTATGACCTTGTGTCCAGAACTCCGAACTTGTCAGATAGGTAATACCCAATAAAGTAATACCATGAAGCTCACCACCAAGGGCCAGGTGACGATTCCGAAGCACATCCGGCGGTTTCTCGGAGTGGCTGCGCATTCGGAAGTGGAATTCCGGATTCGGGACGGGCGGGTGGTGGTGGAGAAGGCCGACAGCCTTGACGAGCCCGTTGCGGCCGGCAGCCGCTTCGAGGCCTTGCGGGGGAGCCGCAAAGCGGGGCTTTCGACCGATCAGTGGCTGGAATCGACCCGCGGCGACTGATGGCGGTGCTGGTCGATACCAATGTGATCCTCGACGTGCTCACGGATGATCCGGAGTGGGCCGGCTGGGCGGTGCGGATGCTGGAGGAGCACGAGGACCTCGGCCTCGTCATCGACCCGGCGATCTACGCCGAGCTGGCCTTCGGCTTCGAGTCGGCGGCGGAGGTGGACGAGCTCGTGAAGCGTTTCGGATTCGGCTACGAGGAGATCCCGCGTGAAGGGCTGTTCGTTGCCGCGCGCGCGTTCCGCGGCTACAAGCGGCGCGGAGGTACTAAAGACTTCGTACTTCCCGACTTCTTCGTCGGCGGCCATGCGTCGGCGGCGGGTCACCGCCTGCTGACTCGCGACACCGGCCGCTATGCAACCTACTTTCCGCAGGTGAAGCTGATCACGCCGGGTGGGGGACGGAGCGCCCTCAGCGCCACTCCTTCGGCAATCTAACAGGCCGGCCCTCCGGCATCTGGACGAGGGCGAGGGCCTGGCGGGCGGTGATGAGGAGGGTGTCGTCGTTCTCGCGGTGCATCTCGAACTCGCACCAGAACCTTGCGGCGCCGACCTCGCCGAGCCTGCCGTGGATGAGGAGCCAGTCGCCGAGCCTGGCCGGGCGGCGGTAGTCGATCTCGGTGCGGGTGACGACGGGGAAGAGCTTCGTTTCCGACATGGTGACGAGGTCCATGCCCATCTTCGCGGCGAGGCGGGTGCGGCAGGTCTCGATCATCCGCAGGTAGGCGAGGTTGTGGACGACCTGGCCGCAGTCGGTGTCGAAGAACATGACCTCCTCGCGGGTGGTGATCTCGATGGGCGCGCTCACGGGCGCGAGCATGACCCGCCGCCGGATGCCGCGCAATGTCCGCTTGCGAAAGGGCGTATCGGGTCCCTACGATGACTCTGATGAATCGATGGCTGCTGTTGGGCATGTTGCTGGCGGGGTCGGCCTTCGCCGCCTTCGTCCCGCCGGAGGAAGGCGGGGCGCCGTTCCGCCGGGACAAGCTGCCGGTGGACGTGGCGACGATGACCGGGCTTTCGCAGCAGCTCGTGACGCTGGCGGCCCACGCCAAGGGCGGCGAGCCGGACGAGGTGCGGACGCGGGCGCAACTGATCGGCCTGGCGCTGGCGCTGGATCCGTCGAACCGGCGCGCCCGTGACCTGAGCGAGACGATGCAGGAGGGCGGCGAGGCCGACGCCCCGGAAGAGGATGCCTTGAAGGTGGCCCGCAGCCGGGCGTGGAACCTGCTCGGCTGGCTGGAGCAGCCGGAGGCCGGCGAGGATGGTCAGGCGCTGGCGGCGTGCCTCTCCGACGTGCTGGTGCGGACCGATCCGCGGCATCCGGAGGCGGCGTCGCGGGGCAAGCGCGAGCGGGGCGGTTGGGACGGCTGGGTGGCGGCGGCGGATGCGTTCCGCACCCGCGAGAAGGATCCCGAGCCTCCTCCGGTCGATGACGGCGGGAAGGAGGATCCGGAGGGCGCCCGTCTGGTCCTGCGCGAGACCGGCGTGAAGGTTCCCTTGTGGGTCGCGAGCGAAGGACAGGACGAGCCGGTGCTGCGCATCGTTCCCCTGAAGCTCAACGCCTGGATCAGCGAGGGCGAGATCGATGAGGATGACGGGCAACTCCGCAATCCCAAGGCGCTGAGGATTTCGACGCCGGACCGGGCGCGGTTCGATGAGCGGCGGACGATGGCCGAGCAGTTGACGGCGGTGCTTGAAGCGCGTCACGGGTCACTCCCGGACCATCTGATCTTCCGCTTCTCGATCCCCGAGGGACTGAGGTTCAGCTCGCGAAACCACGACAGCGCCACCGGGGCGATGCTGGTCGCGGCCGACGCGCTGTTTTCCGGCGTGGAGTCGCCGTCCATCGTTCTCGCGGCGTTGCGGGACGACGGGGAGCTCGCAGTGCCCGTGGGCTTCTGGCACACGCTGCGGACCCTGGCGGAGGGCGAGCATGGCAATCTGGTGATTTCGGAAGCCGCGATGGAGTTCCTGCCCTCGTTGCTGACCCTCGACAAGGCGGAGTTCCTTTTCTGCAACGAGGTCCTGCTGGCCGGGGACGCCGCCGGATTGCTCGATCTCGCCTCCGGAAAGCCCCCGGAGCGCCTGATGCGGGCGCGGGAATCCTTCGATGCGATCCGCGGGGCACGCGGGACGCGGTCGCTGGGCAGCTTCGTCGGCTACGACTCGACCCGGCAGCGGCTCGGCCAGGTGGTCGAGCTGGTGCCCGAGCATGCCTCGGCCCGCATGCTCGCGCTGCGCGGCACCTCCCAGTGGCCGCGCAGTCTGCCGCGGCCGGTGTATGCCCGCGAGGTGCGCGCCTGTCTCGAGCCGATGCGGATGGTGTTTTCTCAGTCATGGGAAGGCCTGAAGGTCCGCGCCCTGCTCGATGCGGAGCAGGAGTGCCGCGAGTCGCTGCGCGAGTTGGAGAAGCTCCACGGCTCGGTGGGCGACCGCGACGAGCTCTACGCGCCGGCGATGAGCACGGTGAAACTGATCGGCGGCGTGGCCACCGACGTCCGCCGGTCGGAGGGCAGCGAGTTCTTCGAGGTCCGGAGGGCGGTGCTGCCGGTGCTGCGCAGCTATGTGGAAACCGTCAAGCTGCTGACCGCCGCGGCGGGTGACGAGGATGATTACGAGATCCCCTTTGAAAAACGCTGGGAGTGAGGGCCGGCCGGGGGCGCCACCGCGGGGCTTTTGCCTTTCCAACACCAGGCCCCGGCGCTATCGGGGCCTTATGCTTTCGAAGTGGTTGCGGCGGCTGGTGCTCGGTGCCGTGTTTCTCGCGGGCACGCTGGCGTGGGCCGATGTCTATCGCCCGCCCGATCTCGAGAAGGAGATCTTCGATGTCGAAAAGATCGAGCTGGACCGTTTCGACCGGTCCGGCGTCGTGGGCGCGCTGGTGTCGGTGGCCCGGGATTTCGATGAGGAGGATGACATCGACTTCGAACTCCGCGCCCACGCCCTGGCCGTCGCCCACCGGCTGGACGATGACAACGAGCGCCTGAAGGACACGCTCGACCAGCTCCAGGCGAACGGGCGAACGGTCGGGGAATCGGCCGAGAAGAACCGCGTGAGCCGTCGGCTGGCGAGCGCGGTGCGCAGCCTGATGCGCAAGAAGGACAACGCGGCCAACCAGGCCTGCGCCGCCTACATCGCGGACATCGCGCTGCGCCTCGATCCGGACGGCGAGTCGGCCGGGCGCCTCAAGGAGGCCCGCGACCAGCTCGAGAAGGCCGGCCATGAGGCGAAGTGGCGGGGGCTGCTCGGTTCCCCGGTCCACCACCAGCTCAACCCGTGGGACCCGGAGCCGCTGGTCTTCGAGAAGAAGGAGGTCGAGATGCCCGGCGGCGAGGGCGAGCGGTTCGCGCAGCCGCAGAGCCGCGTGAACGGCCTCGTCGTCCGCCAGCTCGGCAACGGAAGCCTCGCCGGGTGGGCCTCCACGATCAACGCGACCGCCCTGCGCGAGGAGGATGTCGACGACCTCGTCTTCACCTTCAACCAGGACGTCGGCCCGATGATGGGTGGTTGCCTCGAGGAGGTGATCAAGTTCCTCCGCATCCGCTACGACAGCACGCCCGACAAGATCCCGTCCGGCTACGAGATCGAGCTCGGTTTCCAGGACAAGTACGTGCCCAAGGACGGGCCGTCCGCCGCCACCGCCTTCGCGCTGGTGCTCGACTCGCTGATCTCCGGCGAGGAGCTGGACGACGACTTCGCCTGCACCGGCGACCTCACGGCCGACGGCATGGTCCAGCGCATCGGCGGGGCCGCCGCCAAGATCCGCGGCGCGACCAACCGCGGATGCAAGATCGTCGGCATCCCGGTCGCCAACGCCGACGAGATCGGCGACGTCCTGCTGCTCGACGGCATCGACCAGCTTCTCGACATCCAGATCTTCACCCTCGAGGACTTCGGGGAAGCCCACGCGATCTCGCGCGCCGAGAAGTCGAAGGAGGTGGTCGAGACGCTGGACCTTTTCCGCAAGGTCGCCGTCGCGGTCCGCAAGAACGGTCCCGACTCGCTCGAAAAGTCCGCGGTACACCGCGCGCTCGAGGAGGTGCTCAAGCGGATGCCGAACCACCTCTCGGCGAAGCTGCTGCTGCAACAGGGCAAGGGCGAGGCGCCCAAAATGCTCACCGTCAGCGGCACCATGAACCAGATCGAGATCACGGCGTCCGGCACGCTGCGCCACCTCGGTCGCGCGGTGTTCGCCGCGCGGCTCGGCGAGGAAAGCGACGATGCCTTCGAGTTCGACAAGGAAGCGGTGAAGGACGCCGAGGCCGCGGTGGAGGAACTCGGCAAGCTGGGCAAGGCGATCGACCCGCGGCTTGAAAAGTACCACGGCGCCGTGACCGCGGTGTGCGAGGCCGTGGCGAAGGGGCCGGAGGAAGACGAGTCCGGCGAGGACTTCGGCGAGCGGCTCGGCGAAAAGCTGAACACGGTGCAGTCGAGCTATCGCAAACTCATCGAGGACCCGGAGATCCTCGAGGACATGGGCATGTGACCGCCCGGGCAACCCCCATGGATTGATGAGCGAAGGTCTGCGTCGACTGTTCCAACTCGCGATCGTGTTCGCGGTCGCCTTCGCGGCGGTGTATTTCATCCGCAACGGCCCGGAGGGCGTGAAGCGGCTCTTCGGTGACGATCCGCCGTCGCACCGCCCGGAGTCCTTCACCCTGCCGCAGCAGGCGCCGCTCGAGCTCGACGACGTCGAGCTGCTCACCCGGCTCAACGACGAGTATGCGCGCCTGACCGATGCGGTGGTGCCCTCGGTCGTGAGCATCGACACCGCCGGCGTCCAGACCAGGCGCCTCTTCGACGGCCTCGGCCGCCAATTCATCCGACCGGTGCCGACCCAGGGCCAGGGCTCGGGCGTGATCGTCACCCACGAGGGCCACGTGGTCACCAACCACCACGTCGTCCGCGGCCAGCAGGAGATCCAGGTGCGCCTGCACAACGGCCAGGTCTTTCCCGCGACGCTCATCGGCGACGATCCGCTGCTCGACATCGCGGTGCTCAAGATCGCGGGCGAGGCGGAGTTCCGCCCGCTCAAGTTCGGCGACTCTTCCCGGGTCCGGCGCGGCCAGATCGTCTTCGCCGTGGGAAATCCCTTCGGCCTCGGCGAGACGATCACCCAGGGCATCATCTCGGCGCTCGAGCGTTCGCTGTCCGACACCCAGCGCGACCTGTTCCAGACCGATGCCGCGATCAACCCCGGCAACTCCGGCGGCCCGCTGGTCAACCTCCAGGGCGAGATCATCGGCATCAACTCGGCGATCTACCGGCCCGACGACCGGGTCAACTCGGGCTTCCAGGGCGTCGGCTTCTCGATCCCCTCCAACGACGTCCGCGAGGCGCTCGAGTCCATCCTGCGGCGCGGTCGCCCGATCCGCGGGTTCCTCGGCGTGCGGATGTTCGACCTCGATCTCGATCCGGAATTCCGCCGCCGCATCGGCTACCGCGGACCCGGGGCGCGCGTCGTGTCGGTCGGAAAGGATTCACCCGCCGAGAAGGCCGGGCTGCGGGCCGACGACGTGGTGGTCAGCTACGAGGGCGAGCCGATCGACTCGATCACCAAGATGTTCACCCTCGTCCAGCGCTCGCGGGTCGGGGAAACCGTCGACATCGGCGTCTGGCGCGATGGCAGGACGCTCACCCTGCAGGCCCGCATCGAGGAGGCCCGCCCGGAGGTTTCCGAGCCGGAAGAGCCGGTGTCGCCGGGGCCGACCTCGCGCCTCGAGGTCGCCGAGGTGCTGCGCAAGGTCGGCGTGGTGACGCGCGAGCCGCAGGACGGGCGGATCGGCGTGATCGTCACCGAGATCCTCGCCGACTCGCTGGCGGCGGGGAATCTCATCGTCGGCGACCGCATCGTCGGGATCAACGGCACCACCATTTCCTCGGTGACCGAGTTCGAGCGCCAGCTCGTCGCCTCCGCCGCGGCGCAGGCCACCACCCTGCAGCTCGTCCGCGGCAACCGCGCCCTGCGCCTCACCCTGCCCTCGCTGTCCCGCGGGAAATGACGCGCCCGGTTTTTCAACCGACCATCCCTCCCGGAAACGCTATCGAAGTGGTGTCGCGACCTTCTCCGGGATAAACTCCGGCCGACGCCCGCGTTACCATCAACCGACCTTCCCGCCATGCCGCGCTCTCCATTGCCCCTGTATCTCTCGGCGCTGATCATCGGCGTGGTGGTCACGCTGCTGCTGCTCAACCGCCTGTCGAAGCCCGAGCCGGCCCCGGTGCCGCCGAGCGTCCCGCCGGCCGCGGAGCGCTCCGGGGACGAGGACCCGCCGCCGAATCCGGAGATGCCCGAGCTCGCCGAGCAGGACATCGACACGCCCGACGATCCGGTCGATGCGCTGGAGAATGCCGGCATCGGCGTCGCCCGGCGGAATCCCGCCGAGCTGATCGGCGAGATCGGCACCGCGCTGGAGGCCGGCGACCTCGCGGCCGCCGGTCGCCTGATCGGGTCCGACGCGCTCGACCCGGAGACCCGCGCCCGGCTCAACGCGCTCGCCGCCGCCGGGCCGCTGCGCTTCGCCCGCCCCGACCCGGCGCGCGAGGTCGGCGAGATGGAAATCAACGCCCGCACCCGCTGGGCGCTGCTTCTCGACGGCGCCGAGCCCGGCCGCGACCGCCTGTTCTTCGACCTCGCCCGCGACGACCGCGGGTGGCATGTCGAGTCGCTGGCCCTCCCGCCCGGCGCCGGCGAGCCGGTTCCGCGTGCCGTGCTGCCCGACTCGCTTGGCATCGCCGACGCCTTCCTCCAGGCCGCGCTGCGCCAGGAGTTCGAGCTGGCCAAGGAATTCGTCGATCCGCTCGAAGTCTCCGACGCGAAGATCGCCGGCCTCTGCATCCTCTTCGAGGAAGGCGACTACCGGCTCCGGCCGCAGAAGGCGCTGCGCGCGATGTTCCAGCGGGAAAATCTCGCCGGCTACCTGGTCAACGTGCTCGCCGGCGACGGCTCGGAGATCGCGCAGTTCTCGATGACCCTCGGCCGCTCCGACGACAACCCCGACTGGCTGGTGCGCGAGATCAACCTCGACGAACTCCTCGCCGACTACGCCCGGCGCGTCGGCGGCGGCGACGTCTACTACACCCCGCTGCTCAAGAACCCCAAGGGCGGCGACACGCTGGTGCTCTACTTCGCCTTCGATGCCGACACGCTCACGCCGCGCACCGAGCGCCAGCTCGAGATCGTCGCCGACCTCCTGCGGATCGATCCCGGAAAGAAGCTCACCATTTCCGGCCACACCGACGCCCTCGGCACCGAGGACTACAACGAGGAACTCTCCGCCCGTCGCGCCGAGGCGGTGAAGGCCTTCCTCGTCCGCTGCGGCGTCGAGGAGGCGCAGATCGACACCGTCGCCCAGGGCCAGACCCACCCGCGCCGCCCCAACTTCACCGAAAGCGGCGAGGACAATCCCGAAGGCCGCCGCGCCAACCGCCGCAGCGAGATCTATCTGGATTTCTGACGATCCCCGACCGACTCCTGATTCCTGACTCCCGACCCCTGGTGAAAATCTTCAACCCGGTCACCCTCATCCTCGTCCTCGTCGCCGGGGCGATGCTCGCCTTCGTGATGCTGCGCGGGCCGTCGCACGAGCTGCCGGAAGTCGAGTCGCTGGCGAATTTCCAGACGGCCGATGCCCCGCTGTTCCTGCCGGAAGATGGCGTGCCGCGCCACCGGCTCCACCAGCTCAGCGCGTGGGACCTCGCCACCCTGCCGCGGGCGGCGCGCTTCGATTCCCCGATGGGCTCCGCCCACGGCGCGCTGACCTACAACGCCCAGCGCTTCTGGGAAATGAACGACAAGCGCGGCGGCCACCACACCGGCGACGACCTCAACGGCATCGGCGGCATGAACACCGACCTCGGCGACCCCGTCTTCGCCGCCGCCGACGGCCGCGTGCTCTACGCCGCCGAGCCCTCGCCCGGCTGGGGAAAGATCGTCGTGCTCGGCCACCACGTCCCGGATGGACGCGATCTTCAGACGATGTACGCGCACCTTCACCGCATCGATGTGGCCGTCGGCGACATCGTCGCGCGCGGCGACCGCGTCGGCACCGTCGGCACCGCCAACGGTTACTATCCCGCGCATCTTCACTTCGAAATGCGCGAGAGCGACGGCGTCGACATCGGTGCCGGCTACACCATGCTCCCCCTCAACCGCCTCGATCCCGTCGGCACGATCGAAAAGCTGCGCGGCGCGCCCGCCGACGATCTCGCCCCGCCCGCGCTTCCCGTCGCCCTCGCCCGCAACGAGCCGTGGAACCGGCTCGAGCTTTCGCCCGAGGATGCCGCGAAGCTCGGCGAGATCCTGGGCAGGGAGTGAGTTTCGCCAAGGGGACAAGCCGCCACGGCAGCACGCGGCCGGTGAACCCGGGAAAGGTGCCTTCATGATCCCGGTGCATCGCCGAAAGGCGAAGGGCCCGCTCCGACGTAAAGCCAATCCTTTCCAGTCAGTCCCACACCATGCAACGCACCCTGCTCCTGGCGGCGCTTTCGCTGACCGCCCTCCACGCCGATCCCATCCCGCTCGAGCTCGCCCGTCCCGACGGCAAGCCCGGCGATACCACCAAACCGCTCAAGGTCTACGTCCTCGCCGGCCAGTCCAACATGGTCGGCATGGGCGATCTCAAGGGCGCCCGTCCTCCCTATCCTTCCGTCTACCTCTCCGCCGATCCGGCCGTGATCGAAGGCTCGATGCACGCCGGCACCAGCCGCAGCAAGGGAGCCTGCAAGTGGTTCTGGAAGGATGCCCCGGCCCTGAGATCCCACGGCCTCTATCAGAGCGCCGAGGGCGATGCCACCGGAGCCATTGTCACCGTCGGCGGCGAAACCACCACCATGAAGCTGGGGCAGGTGGCCGAAACCATCCCCGCCGGCAATGCAGTCGCCAAGGCCTTCATCGATGTGCCCGCCACCGGCAACTACCTGGTGCACGTCGGCTACGACGACAGCAGCCATGCCACCGCGACCGTCGGCGGCCAAGAGGTCTACCGGAAGGACGCCGGCGGCGAGGCCGTCCTCACCAGGATCACCCTCGATGCCGGCAAACGCTATCCGCTCGAAATCCACTACGCCAAGGGCGGCTCGGCCGCGCTTTGGCTGGAGCAGGTCGATCTCGTCGGCAAGGGCGACCTGGTCACCCTCACCGGCAAGGACGGCAAGTTCCCGTATCTCCTCGATGACGAGGGCGGGTGGAGCGTGCGTCAGGATGTGTTCTTCCACGAAGCCCGCGTCGGCAACAAGGAGGGCAGCTTCCTGAGTGCGACTTCGAACGGCGGCAGCCTCGGTCCCGAAGTCGGCTTCGGCACCGTGATGGGCATGTTTCACGACGAACCTGTCCTGCTGATCAAGACCGCCATGGGCAACCGCTCGCTCCAGTCCGACTTCCGCCCGCCCTCCAGCGGCAGGGTCGATCCCGAAAGCGAATGGGAAGGTCTCGAGTACCGCCTGATGGTCGAGGGCGTCACCAAGACCCTCGGGAATCTCAAGGACCTCATGCCCGGCTACCAGGACCAGGGTTATGAAATCGTCGGCTTCTGCTGGTTCCAGGGCCACAAGGACCGCGGCTCCAGCAAGGAGGAATACGAAGGCCATCTCGTGAACCTCATCAAGGACCTCCGCAGGGATCTCAAGGCCCCGGAGATGAAGGCCGTGGTCGCCACCGCGGGTTTCGGCGGCTACCGCATCAACTCCGGAGATTGGAAAGGCGTGTGGGAAGCGCAGATGGCCGTCGGTGATCCCGGCCAGCATCCCGATTTCAAGGGCAACGTGGCGAGTGTGGACACCCGCGACTTCTGGCGCGAAGTCGAGGAGTCGCCCCGCAGCCAGGACTACCACTACCACCGCAACCCGGAGTTCTACCTGCTCTGCGGCGAGGCCATGGGACGCGCCATGGTGCGCCTGCTGGGTGGCGAGGCTGCGGAAATGCCCAAGTCCGACCGCGAGCAGAAGACCCTCGCCGCGATGAGGAAGGAAGCCGCCACCCCGGAACCCACCGAGGCGGAGATCGCCGCCTCGATCGCCGCCACCAAGCCCATGGTCCTCGACGGACTGCTGCAGGCTTACCTGAATGACGAACGCAACCAGGCGAAACTGGAAGGCGTGTTCGTCACCTCCCAACCCAAGCCGGACAAATTCCCCGAGTATCTCGAGGATCCCGTCGATGACGTGGCGGCCTTCTTCGAGGAGGCCGGGAGCGACGCCTTCAGTTGGAAAGCCGTGCTGCCCGACATGGCCAAGGCCGAATGGGAGATCCTCGGCTTCGATCTCGCGGTGAATCCCTACGCGGCACCGGAGCCGAAAAAGGGCGAGAAGCCCCAGGTCGCCCCGGTCGAGTTCAAGCTGCCCGCCGGCCAGGAGAACTGGTTCGCCGCGGACTTCGATGCCGCCAAGGCCGGCTGGAAAAAGGCACCCGCTCCCTTCGGCAAGACCGTCGAGAAGGAGTGGCCGGAGAACCTCGCTTGGATCGTCAAGTATCCGCTCTATCCGGCCGAGCGCCCGCAGCCGACCACGGTCGTCGAGCATGACGTCCTGCTGATGCGCGGCAGCTTCGACCTGCCGCCCGCCAAGGACGGACACCGCTACCGCGTGCTCGTCAGCGGCAGCATCAACGCCAATTCCGGTGAGGCCTTCGCCATCCACGCCAACGGCAGGCTGATGGGCGGGCGTGACAGCGGCGTGACCGCCTGGCGCCGCCAGGGCAAGAGCGGGAGCCCCGTGTGGAGCGAGTTCCTCGAGGACTTCGATGGCGGCCCGGTGACCCTTGCCGTCGCCAACTACCCGATGAGCAACTACAAGCCCGGCGACAACCTCCCGGCCATCGGACCGCTCAGCGTCATCATCGAGGAGCAGAAGATCCCCGATGTGAAGATCCCCGATGTGAAGGCACGTCCCTGAACGACCCTTCGCCCGCACCACCCGAAACGCCCGCCACCGGCGGGCGTGGTTCCCCCTTGAGGGGGGGTCTTCGGCCCCCGCCCCACCGCGCCGCCTCATCACCAGGCTTGTGCCCTTTTGCGAAGCTTCCTTCACCCTGGTGGAGTGGGTCGGCATTCAACAACTTGGCATCCAGAAACCCGTTGACGTGACGTATCAATCGCGGGTATCAATACGTCATGGGAAAACTGACGCTCCATGTGCCCGACGACCTCGTCGCAGCCGCCAAGAAGGAGGCGGCGAGCCGGAGAACTTCGGTCTCGAAGCTGGTAAGCGACTATTTCCGTGCCTTCGGGACCGCGGGTGCGGAGCCCGGTTCGCGGGGCCTGCCACCGGTCACCGCTTCGCTGGTAGGCTGCATCCGGGGAGCGGATGAAGACCGGGAAGCCTACATCGACCATCTCGCTCGAAAGCACTCGTGATCGCCCTGGTCGATACCAAGGTTGTCCTTGATGTGATGCTGGGGCGTGAGCGGCACGCAGCCGCCTCGTCCCTCGTGCTGGCTGCCGTGGAGACCGGTCGATGCCAGGGGCTGTTGTGTGCGACGACCATCACGACGATTCACCACATCGCGCAGCGCCAGATCGGAAAACATCCGAGCCTGGCGCGGATCGGGGATCTGTTGTCGATCTTCGGCGTGGCGGGAGTGAACCGGGGGGTGCTGGAATCGGCGATCAGCCGACGCATGCCTGATTTCGAGGACGCCGTCCTGCATGAAGCGGCGCTCCAGGTCGGGGCTCATTGCATTGTCACCAGGAACGTGGATCACTTCGCCTCGGCCGCGATTCCCGTCTACAACCCCGAGCAGTTCATTGCGGCTCTCGACCATGAAGGCGCAGGACAAGAATAACGAAACGGCGTGTCAGGCATACGATCTGCGAAGGTTGTCCATCGGCGTCCCGCCGGCATCTGGGCGGTCTTGGAAATGGCCCGCAGGGTCATGAGAACAAAGTCAGGGGCGCTGCCCCGGGGCTCCGTTCCACCGACCCTTCGGGCCGGAGGCAGCGGGCATTCCGGCCGGGCTCACATTTCGCGGGTCGGCCCTCCAGCCGACTCTGTTCTTCCGTGCCGCTGGTATTGCAGGGCTTCAAGGCTTGCCTACCACTTTCCATTGCACCCGAAAACAGGCTGGCAAGTGGGTCGGTGGAGGCTATTTTGCTCTCATGGCGAACATGCTGGAGACGATCGAGAAGGAAGCGCTACAGCTTCCTGAGGACCAAAAGGTTACGCTTGCCCATCGGGTGCTCGCGAGTGCCGAGCCTGCCCCCGACCCGGCCATCGATGCCCTTTGGGAGGCGGAGATTGTTCGTCGCATCGAGAGGCTCGATGGTGGCCAGACGGTCCGCCATCAGGCAGCGGATGTCTTCGAGGAATTGGATCGACGCCTCCGGAGATGAGGGTCGAGTTCACGACCGAGGCGAGAGACGACCTCTTTGAGGCTGCCGATTATTACGAAGAGAAGGAATCTGGATTGGGCCACCGGTTCCGGGACCAGATTGCCGAGGTACTCAGGGTCGTGATCACTGCGCCCTACCTGTGGCGCGAGCGGTCGGCAGGTTACCGGCAAGTCAATTGCCCCGTCTTTCCTTACTACATCGCTTATGTGATTCGGGCTGATGCTCTGGTCGTGGTGGCGGTGGCACACGGCAGTCGCAAGCCGGGTTTCTGGCACGACCGGCTGGACAATCCACCGAACCTCCAAGATGACCGGTAAGCTTGCGTCGCAACGATCTGTTGTCTGACAAGCCCAACCTTGAGGAATCAGCAGGGTGATCGAGCCTCCCGTCCCGCAACCGCCTCAGCCCGGCAAGCCGTAGTCCTTGCCGTAGTGCTTGGCGACGAAGTCGATGTCCTTGTCGCCGCGACCGGAGAGGTTGATTAGGATCACGCCGCCCTTGTCGGCGGCGAGCCTGGTGGCCTGGGCGACGGCGTGGGCGGATTCGATCGCCGGGATGATGCCCTCGGCCCGCGACAGCTCGAAGAAGGCGTCCATCGCCTCGCGGTCGGAGATTGTGTGGTAGTTCACCCGGCCGATGTCCTTGAGGTGGCTGTGCTGTGGCCCGACCGAGGGGTAGTCGAGTCCGCTGGCCACCGAGTAGACCTCCCCGGGTTCGCCGGCGTCATTCTGGAGCATGTAGGACTTGAAGCCGTGCATCACTCCGGGGCGGCCCTTGGTCAGGGTGGCGGCGTGCTCGCCGGGCACTTCGAGATCCCGGCCGGCCGGCTCGACGCCGTGGAGGGCCACCGGCTCATCGTCGAGGAAGCCGGAAAAGATCCCCATCGCGTTGGAGCCGCCGCCGACACAGGCGACCACGTGGTCGGGGAGGCGGCCGGTCATTTCCAGCATCTGTTCGCGGGCCTCGTTGCCGACGATCGACTGGAAGTCGCGCACCATTCTCGGAAACGGATGGGGGCCGACCACCGAGCCGATGGCGTAGAACTGGTTCACGGGATCCCGGAGATAGGCTTCGAACGCGGCATCGACCGCCTCCTTGAGGGTGCGGCGGCCGTGGCCGACCGGAACGACCCGGGCGCCGAGGATGTGCATGCGGACGACGTTCGGGTGCTCCTTGGCGATATCGACCTCGCCCATGTAAATGTCGCATTCCATGCCGACGAGCGCGGCGGCGGTGGCGAGGGCGACGCCGTGCTGGCCGGCGCCGGTCTCGGCGATGAGCCGGGTCTTGCCCATCCGCTTCGCCAGCAGCGCCTCGCCGAGGCAGTGGTTGATCTTGTGGGCGCCGGTGTGGTTGAGGTCCTCGCGCTTGAGGTAGAGCCCGGCCCCGTATTTCCCGGAGAGGTGCCGGGCGTGGAAGACCGGGCTCGGCCGGCCGACGTAGTGGCGGTAGAGGCCGGCCAGTTCGTCGAGGAAGCCCCGGTCCTGGATGATGGCGTCAT
>CALGOH010000145.1 GCA_937957985.1 uncultured Verrucomicrobiae bacterium | reverse complement strand
CCGCATCCGGAAGGACTACTACTAGTTCATGAACGGCTACGTCCGTTCGAGTCTCCAGGATCTGAACGGAGACGGATTTCCCGATCTCGTTACCGGACTCATCGATGCGGTTCCCCGGGTCTGGATCAACCAATGCCAGCCCGAGGTGCTCGTCTCTGTCACCGATGGCTACGACAAGACCCTGGCCATCGACTACGCCCGTCTCAACGACCCGACCCCGCTGTCGCATTCCGACAAGCCGGTCTACACGCCCTACGATCCCGCCACCGATCCGCCTCTGTTGGCCGGCCAGATCGCGCTGCAGGGCGGGGGTCTCGTTGTCTCGCATCTCACCGAGCCCGACGGTCTCGGCGGCACGAAATGCATCCGCCGCCACTACGGCGACCTGCGCTACGACCGCATGAACCAGGCCAGCCTCGGCTTCGGCTGGGTCGAGGTCCACGAAGCCTCCTGCACCCGCACCGGCGAACAACTCTGCCGTGGCTTCACGCGCACCGAGATGATGCGTGAGTATCCCTTCATGGGCAGCCCGGAGGTAGTGAGAACCTTCGTCTGCATCCACGACCAACCGGATTCCACCCTGTTCCCCGGCATCTCGTCCGGCGTGAAGCTCGTCGGTTTGGAGGAAAACACCTACGGCGAACTCACCTCCGGCCCGGCGTCCATCGAGCCCGTCGCCATCCGTCGGCCGGTCCAGACGCAGTCCGTCACTTCGAAATACGATCCCGATGATGCCCAGACGCTCCTCTCGCAGGTCACCACCGTGCAGGGCGGCATCGACGCCTTCGGCTTCGTCACCTCATCGACCGTCACCGCGCTGGACGGCTCGCAGACGGTCACGACCAACACCTACGTCCACCACACCGACAACGGCAAATGGCTGCTCGGGCGCCTCAGCCAGACCACCGTCGCCAAGACCCACCCGAACAAGGCTTCGGTCACCAAGACCAGCACCTTCGATTACGACGGCACCACCGGGCTCCTCACGGAGGAAACCGTCGAGCCCGGCCATCCGCTCTCCGTCACCACCGCCTACACCCACGACGGCTTCGGCAACGTCACCGCCACCGACATCACCGCCTCCGGCCAGACCCGCTGGTCCACCACCGGCTACGATGCCCGCGGACGCTTCGTCACCTCCGAGACCAACGCCCTCGGAACCGTCACCCATCACTACGACCCGCAGCGCGCCCTGCTGCTCGCCACCACCGACGTCAACGGCCGCACCACCACCTTCACCTACGACGAGTTCGGCACCCAGATCGCCACCAACCACCCGAACCACACCCGCTCCGCGGAAATCACCTTCTTCGCCGGAAATTCCGACCTGCCTTCCCAGATCCAGGCCGAACTCGCCGCCCACCACATCACCCTCAAGTGGGCCCGCTGTGCTGAGGAATCCGGCACCCCTTGCGCCACCGTCTATTTCGACCAGGTCGGCCGCGAGGTCGTCACCGAAACCACCGTCCTCACCAGTGCTTCACCCAGCTTCGCCAAGCAGTATGCGCTGATGCTCTACGACGAGCGCGGCCGGCTGGTGAAGGAATCCAGCCCCTTCCGCCTCGGCGATCCCATCCACTACACCACCCACAACTACGATTTCCTCGACCGCCGCATCCGCACCACCCGGCCGGATGGCGAGTCGAGCGGCATCGTCCCCCTCACCCGCGAGTCGCTCACCGGTTACGGTCCCTGCGTCAAGACCATCACCGACAATCCCCTCGGCCGCCAGTTGTGCCGCTGGACCGACCAGCACGAGCGCACCGTCCGGACCAGCGACGCCTCAGCACAGGTCACCACCTTCGATCACGATGTCGAGGGACGGCTCACCGGCGTGGCCATCGATGGCACCCCGCAGCTCGCCAACACCTACGATCTCCTCGGCAACAAGACCACCGTCTGGGATCTCAGCGGCGGCACCAGCATCAGCGCCTACAACGGCTTCGGCGAAGTCACTTCCACGACCAATGCACGTGGCCAGACCACCACGACCGCCTACGATTCACTCGGGCGCGTGACCTCCGTCGCCAAACCCGAAGGCACCTACCTCACCACCTACAGGACCAGCGGCGAGAATCTCGGTGCGGTGGATGAAATCAGCGGCCCCGGCGGCTACCTCGACACCTTCACCTACGGCGAGAACGACCACGACTACGGCCTCGTCATCCAATCGACCACCCGCCAGGCCACCGGTCGTCCCACCTACACCACCTCCACCGTTTACAACGCCCTCGGCCAGCCCCTGCGCGCGACCGACGCCGGCGGCGCGGTGGTCGAGACGACTTACGACGCCACCTACGGCGGCTTCGCCCTCGAAACCCGCCTCATCGCCACTCCCGACATCCCGGGCGGGCTCGACACGCTCGTCTCCCGCGCCCCGACGCTGACCGTCAGCGGCAACGACCTCGTCGCCACCGAGACCCTCGCCCACGGCATCACCCGCACCACCACCACCGACGCCCGCAACGGCTTCCTCAAGAGCCTCGTCACCACCGGTCCCGGCGGCACGCTCCAGAACCACAGCTACACCTGGGACGCCCACGGCAACCTGCTCACCCGCACCGACGGCGTGAACGGCGAAACCGAAACCTTCGATTACGATACCCTCGACCGTCTCACCTCCAGCCAGGTCGCCGGGGACTCCGCGATCAGCTACGGCTACGATGCCAAGGGCAACCTCGTCTCCAAGGCCGGCGAAACGCGCAGCTACGCCAATGGCGACTACCGCGTCACCAGCGCCACGGTGAAAGGCGCGTCCCGCAGCTACAGCTACGATCCCGCCGGCTTCGTCACCGGCGACGGCCAGCGCAGCTACATCTGGACCTCCTTCGGCCAGCTCGCCAGCGTCACCCAGACCTCGGCCCCGGCGGTCGAAACCTTCTTCGCCACCGGCCAGCTCGCCCCGGTCGTTCCCGGCATTCCGGCTGAAACACGTTTCCATTCCTCGAACGTCACCGCCACCTTCGAGTTCGACGCCGCCGGCAACCGCACCCGCCAGGTGCTCGACCGCCTCTACAACACCAACGACCACGCCAGCGTCATCACCCGCTACCTCGGCTCCTACGAACTGGAGGAGCACGTCACCTTCCAGGCCGGCGGCGGCTACGGCGAGAACAAGATCCTCCACCGCCACCGCCTCGGCGGCGCGACCTATCTCAAGGAGACCGACGCCTCGGGTACGAAGCTCTACCTTTCCGTCACCCTCACCGACCACATCGGCAGCACCGACATGGTCCTGCGCGCCGAGTGGGACGCTTCGCAAAGCGGGTGGAAACTTTCCAGCGGCGAACCCCGCGCCGAGCGCCAGTCCTTCGGCGCCTGGGGCGAGCGCCGCGAGCAGTCCGACTGGACCGACTCCCGCACCGCCGCCGCCGATCCTTATCAAACGACGGCGGTGGCCGAAAACCACGGCTACACCGGCCACGAGATGCTGGATGACTTCGGTCTCATCCACATGAACGGCCGCATCTACGACCCCGAGCTCGGCCGCATGCTCAGCCCCGACCCCTACGTCCAGGTGCCCGAGTTCAGCCAGAACTTCAACCGCTACAGCTATGTGTTGAACAATCCGCTGAGCCATACCGACAGCAGCGGCGACTTCATCGACTGGATTGTGGCGGCTGTTTACGCCGTTGTCGAAGCGGTCGCCGCCTATGGCTCCTTCGTCGCCGGTGCCTATTCCGCAGGCACGGCGGCTGCCGGCGTCGTTGGCGGAGTCGTAGCCGCCGCGGGTGCGGCGGTGGTCGGCCTCGCGGTTCCCGGCCTATTCCTCGGGCCTGTGATCGGCGGCGTTGCCGGGGCCGCGATAGCCGTTGGTAACGTCGCTCTGTCGGCCTACAGCATTGGCTCGACGATTCGAAACGGCGGATCGTGGGGCGACGTGCTGCGGGGAGTGGCCGTTGGCTTCGTGACCGCCGCCATCTCGGCGGGAGTCCTGCACGACCTCGGCACCACCGCCAGCACCGCCTGGAAGAGTGGAAATGTCGCCGTGGCAACGGAATACACCGTCAAGCACGTCGCGGGTCACGCGGTGCTCGGCGGGCTGAGCCAGGAGGCGATGGGCGGGAGCTTCCAGGACGGCTTCCTCTCGGCCGGGGTGAGCACGCTGGCGATGGACCTCGGGATCTCGCGGATGCTGGGCCTCGGAAACCCCGGCGACGGCGACTTCGCCAAAACGCTCGGTCGTACCGCCGTGGCCGGCATGATCGGCGGCACCGCCGCGGAGATCGGAGGTGGCAAGTTCGCGAACGGAGCCTACACCGCGGCGTTCCAGCATTTGTTCAATGCGGAGGGGGGTAGGACAAGCCCTCGGACGGTCGGGGAAGATCCAGTTCACTGGAACTACGATCCTGCTAGGGAGGCGGAGGCTCTGAGTAGGGTTCCGTACCTCAAAGCAGAGTTTTTGAGCATTGCCTGGGAAAGCGATTTTGAAGGGAGCAACGCATATGGGTCCCGCGGAATCCTATTGTGGGTGAAAAAGAATGGCGACGCTGCAGCTTACAACGTGGTCAGCGGAGGTTCGGCAGTCAACAGATTGGTAATCGGGAAGAATTCGAGAATTCCTTCTGGTGTCTGGCAGCCTGGCCTCAACGGCAACAACACTCTTCCTGAGATTGGCGCCAACGGAGCAATCAGGTATCCCAATTCGAAGAAGCCGGCCGCCCCATTCATACGGCATGGCATTTCCTTCAAGTTCTACATCCCCACGCCGGGGACTGGGCGCGGTGACATTCTTTTTCATCCTACGCCAGGCTCCACCGATGGATGTGTGGGCCTTTGTGGTCCTGCGTCGCAACTGATCGAATTTAGAGATCGGTTCATGGGCTACCGGGGCGCGAGGCCGAAACTATACGTTCCATGAGATCAGCCCAAATTCACGCGTTTGGGGCAGTCATTTTCCTTGTAGGATGTCTTGGGTGCTCTGCTCCATTGCCTCACACTTCTGGAAGTGTGAATGGTCGTTTGCAGGATTTGTCCGATGTGGAATTCCTGGAGCAGTTTAAATCGCCTGATTTTGTTGAGGACGCAGGCTATTCGCCCTCCCCAAAGGTTCGGCCGGAAGATTTGTATCTTCGAGTTTTTGGTCGCTTCGATAACCGTGAACGCCTCTTCCGTGATGCTCCGGAGAGAATCACGAGAGAGAATAATTCCATATCGATTGCTGGTGACGGGGGAATGTTGGTGAATGAAAAACTCACCATGATCGATCCAAAGAACTTCCGACTCGAAACGGATCGGGGAGGAAGCCCACGACTTGAGGAGGTCTATCACTACAACGGGGTAGGGTGGGCGCTTGAATCTCGGAACATTCGGGAATGATTGTGGATGGGGTCAGTAGTACCAGAGCTTCGCAAGGTGTTTTTTGAAGGTCGTTTTGAGGGC